>SHWX01000023.1 GCA_009693615.1 Chitinophagaceae bacterium
GAAAGAAGTTCTTTATATGAGCATCTGGGTAGTGCCAAGGGGAATCCGCGTTTTGCTACTTTTTCACAAGGCATTGGAGATATAAGAATCACTGCTTATAAATGGATCATTGCACCTAAGCCAGGTGCTAAGGGTAATTTACAAGGAGGCATTGGTCTTAAAATGCCAACGGGAAATTATAAAGCAGTTGATGTGTATCATTACAAATTAGGCACTTCTATTTTAACTAGAAAAGGACCCGTGGATCAATCTATTCAATTGGGCGATGGGGGCTGGGGGCTAAGTCTTGAATTAAACGGGTTCAGACAATTAAATAACACATTCAGTGTTTATAGCAATGCCTACTATTTAATCAATCCAAGAGGAAATAATGGAGTGAGTACAGCAAGAGGTGGTTTACCCTCTGCAACTGCCATTAAGTATACTTCAGATGTAATGAGTGTATCCGATCAATATTTATTAAGAGCTGGTACTAACTTAACAGTCAATGCAATGACCCTTTCATTAGGTGCTCGATATGAATGTATTCCTGCCAAAGATTTAATAGGAGATAATACTGGATTTAGAAGACCAGGTAATGTATTAGCCCTTGAACCAGGTGCTAATTATAGTTATAAAAATTTTAACTTCTATTTGTATGCGCCAGTAGCCATTAGAAGAGAAAGACCTCAAAGCTATCCAGATATTTTAAAGACCAACGATACTAAAGTATTTTCAAGAGGAGATGCTGCCTTTGCAGATTATAGTATTAACCTAGGAATCGGTTATAGATTTTAGGGCTAATCGAAAATAGAATTGTTCAAATGTTTGAAGGCTTCCATCGCACCCATGTATTCGCAGGTTCTAGCACCTGCTTTATTCGCATTGCTAATTATAGTTTTCCAATCTTCCATTGAAACTAAGTTAATATCTTTTATATTTCGCTTATTCAATTGATATAAGACAGCGCCCACAAAAGCGTCTCCAGCTCCCGTTGCATCTAGTGCTTGTATAGGAATGCTTTTAATAATTTCAAGGTGACCACCTATACAAAGTAGCGTACCTTCTTTGCCTAAAGTAATGGTGAATACAGCCTTGGTTTTTTTTCTTAATGCATTTGCAGCCATTGTCACTGTTTCAGCGCCAGTAATTAACAAAGCTTCTTCATCACTCAATTTAAAAAAATCGCATTGCTCAATAAAAGGCCCACACTGCTGTATAAAAGAAGCGCTGTTATTTTGAAAAAGTAAATGTCTGTAATTAGGATCAAAACTTATTAAACAGCCCGCTTGTTTTGCTTTAGCTAATAGTTCAATGTAAGTGGCTTGAAGGGGTCCCGGTAAAAAGGCGGTGGCCGATCCAAAATGTATAATTTGAAAATCTTTTAAATGAAGTGTAGCTAAATCGGCTGTGGTTAATTCTTTATCCGCACCTCTATTAAAATAAAAATCTCTTTCGCCGTCATTCATTAATGATACAAAAGCAAAAGTAGTAAAATGAGCAGGGTCCTTAATCATTAAACTTGTATCCACGCCCATAGTTTCAAGTAGTTCTATAAGGTGTTGTCCAAAGGGATCATCACCTACCTTGGCGGCCATACTTACCTCGCCCCCTAAAGCTGCAATAGCGGCAGCCACATTGGCGGGGGCCCCACCCGCTTTTTTTAAAAAATGTTGGCCACTAGATAAGGATGCATTTACATCCGTGCAAATCATATCAATTAAAGCCTCACCAATACAAAGTACTTTCATGTATTATTTTATATAATTAAATATAGTCATTTTTTAAAAGGGCTGTATCTTTGTATGGTATAAATAATACGTTCATTCATGTCTATCGAAGTCAGTTATCAAAAAGCACAGGTATTAGAAGCCTTACGTTATCATTTTATAAAGCAACCAGAAATTAAGACATTAATGATTGTGGTGAATGTATATGCCATCCTAACAGGCATTTTATTATTGATGAAAAAAATTAGACCAGAACTATTTTTATTAGGCTCGATACTTTGGGTGGTGCTGCTACTTTTATTTTGGTATCTAATGCCTAATATTTTTTATAAAAAAACAGCCTTATTTAGCTATACTTGGGATTTTAGTTTTGATACCCAAAAGGCAAGCTTGCAATCCTTGCAAGGAGAGGCCAGCTGGAACTGGAAAGAATTGACTCATTACTTTGAAAGCCCTCATTTTTTCCATATTTATTTTGGTCCTAAAACTTTCTTTATTATTCCTACAGATAATATGAGTTTAGAGTTGCAGCATGAATTAAGGGCTATTTTAAAGAATAAATAAGCGTTTATTAAGTACTTAATGAATTGTTCTTAGCTAGGGTTATCCACTTTTGCTATTCATAACCTATAGAAAACCCCCATTTTACTAATAATTGTTCGTCTATAATTAGGCCTATAAATTGCCTTATTTATCCTATTTCTAGCCTAGAAAAGCCCCAAAAAGCCCAAAATAGGCCTAACTTGAAGGCGGACTTTAAAATGTGTAAACAAAAAGGCAAATAAAATACTTCGTTTTTAACAAAAAGTATATTTTTGCGCCGTTAACAAAAACTTTTTACAATGTCAGACATCGCTACAAGAGTTAAAAAAATCATCGTTGACAAATTAGGTGTAGATGAAGCAGAAGTTACAAGTGCCGCTTCTTTTACAAATGATTTGGGAGCAGATTCTTTAGACACAGTTGAATTAATTATGGAATTTGAAAAAGAATTCAATATTTCAATTCCTGATGAACAAGCAGAAACTATTACTACCGTTGGTCAAGCTGTTGCTTATTTAGAAGAGCACACGAAATAACTAATTCAATTAGAAGTTTCAAGCTGAATTATCGGCATATTTAAATCCGCCTTTTTGAGCCTTTGCTTTAAAGGCGGATTCTTATTTTAAAACGATTAAAATGCAAACTAAACGCATTGTAGTTACTGGAATTGGCGCTATAACACCTATTGGAAATGACCTAGCTTCTTACTGGGAAAATTTACTCAATGGTGTTTCGGGTGCGGATATGATAACACAATTTGATGCTTCTAAGTTTAAGACAAGATTTGCATGTGAAATAAAGGGCTTTGATCCGATTGCTTTTATGGATCGCAAAGAAGCCAGAAAATTAGATCGCTTTGCTCAAATTGCTTTAGTAGCTAGTGACCATGCGGTTGTTGATGCGGGCATTACCAAAGACAATGTTGACCACGATAGAGTGGGAGTCATTTTTGCAAGTGGCATTGGAGGTTTAACCACTTTCACCGAAGAAGTGACCAATTTTGTACAAGGAGATGGCACACCTAGGTTCAATCCATTTTTTATTCCTAAGATGATTTTAGATATTGCGGCTGGGCAAATTTCAATGAAGCATGGTTTTCGTGGACCCAACTTCGCAGTCGTAAGTGCATGCGCTTCTAGTACCAATGCCATAGTAACTGCTATGGATAATATAAAATTAGGCAAGGCCGATATTATTGTTACGGGTGGCGCCGAGTCGGTGATAGGTATTGCGGGCATGGGTGGCTTCAATGCCATGAAGGCCATGAGTGAAAGAAATGACGATCCTAAAACAGCGAGTCGCCCTTATGATAAAGACAGAGATGGTTTTATTATGGGAGAAGCTTCAGGTGTTTTAGTATTAGAAGAATTAGAGCATGCGAAAAAACGTGGCGCTAAAATATATTGTGAAGTAGTTGGCGGTGGTGCTACAGCAGACGCTTATCATTTAACAGCGCCACATCCCGATGGATTAGGCGCTAAGAATGTAATGATAGCTGCTTTAAAAGATGCTGAAATGCAGCCATCAGATATTGATTATATAAATACGCATGGTACTTCAACTCCTTTAGGAGATATTGCTGAAACCAAGGCCATTACAGCGGTCTTTGGTGAACATGCTTATAATTTAAATATTAGTTCTACTAAATCCATGACAGGTCATTGTTTGGGAGCTGCTGGTGTGATTGAAGCGATTGCTTGTATTCAAGCAGTAGTGCATGATATTATTCCTCCTACGATTAACCATTTTACAGACGATCCTGAATTAGACCAACGCCTTAATTTTACTTTTAATACAGCGCAAAAAAGAACAGTGAATGCAGCCTTAAGTAATACTTTCGGATTTGGCGGACACAATGCCTGTGTGATTGTAAAAAAATACAAGGCCTAATCTAAAGTGAAAAGAATACAAACTCTACTTTCCTTTTTCAAAAAATCTGATTTTGAAAAAAATTTAGCCGCACTCATTGGCTATAAAACAAAAAGTATTGTACTTTTTCAAACGGCATTGAATCATAGATCGGTTAGGGAGAATCCTGCAGAAAATAACGAAAGACTAGAATTTTTAGGCGACGCTATTATAAGTTCGGTGGTGGCCGATTATTTATTTAAAAAATATCCCTACAAAGGAGAAGGTTTTTTAACAGAGATGCGCAGCAAGATGGTGAATAGACAGCAACTGAATCATATTGCGGTTCAAATGGGACTGCGCAAAATGACGAGGTTTAATAAAATGGATGGGTCTTTGAAAACTAGTCAAATTTTTGGCAATACCTTGGAGGCCTTGGTGGGCGCTATTTATTTAGACAAGAAATACGAGTTTACTAAACTTTGGATAATAGAGAAAATGATACAGCCTTATTTGTTCATGGACGATTTAGAACAAATAGATATTAATATAAAAAATAAAATTATTGGTTGGGCTTTAAAGCAAGGCAAGCTAATAGATTTTGTATTAGCAGGCGAACAGCTAGAAGGAAGGCGTAGACTATTCACCATAAATGTAGTGCTAGATGGTGAAGTGATCACCGCTCAAAAAGGCTATACTAAAAAAGATGCCAGTCAATTAGCGGCACAAAAAGCCATTGAAATTTTAGGGATCTAAAAGGTTTTTATTTTTAAATACTTTGACAAAGTTCAATAAGTACACCATTCGTTTCTTTAGGGTGTACAAAACAAATTAATTTATTATCAGCCCCTTTTTTAGGTATTTCATTTAAAAGGGTAAAGCCTAGTTTTTTTAATCTTTCCATTTCTGCAATAATATCTGGCACTTCAAAAGCAATATGGTGCATACCTTCTCCCTTTTTATCGATAAACTTCGCAATGGGGCCAGTAGGGTCATTACTTTCTAATAATTCAATCTTGGTGCTTTGTTGAAGAAAAAAGGCCGTATTCACCGCTTCGCTCTCTACGGTTTCGGTTTTGTAGCAGGGGCTTCCTAAGAGCTGTTCAAATAAAGGGATGCTGGTGGCTAGGTCCTTTACCACGATGCCAATATGTTCTACTTTATAATCCATGGTGCTGTTATTTTACGAATTGGGAAAAAATTACCTTTAATACTTAATGAATTCAATAAAATCAAGCCTTTAGCTTTAGCTTTGTGCTATAGAAAAAATCAAATTCGAACATGTTAAAATTACCAATTTATCTTGATCATAATGCAACTACTCCCATGGATCCTAGGGTTTTAGAAGCGATGTTACCTTATTTTGTCGAAAATTTCGGAAATGCGGCTAGTCGTAACCATTCTTTTGGATGGCAAGCTGAGGAAGCAGTGGATTATGCGCGTGAGCAAATTGCCCAATTAATTGGAGCCGATCCTAAAGAAATTATATTCACATCCGGTGCTACCGAAGGCAATAACCTAGGAATCAAAGGTGTATATGAAATGTATGCAAGCAAGGGTAATCATATTATTACTTGCACTACAGAACATAAAGCTGTTTTAGATACTTGCAAGCACTTAGAAAAATTAGGGGCTGAAGTCACTTATTTAGAAGTACAACCCGATGGCTTAATTGACTTAAAACAATTAGAAGCTGCCATGAAGCCTACTACTATTTTAGTAGCCATCATGTATGCGAATAATGAAATTGGTGTGATACAACCCGTAAAAGAAATTGGGGCCATTGCTAAAAAGCATGGAGCACTTTTCTTTACAGATGCAGTGCAAGCAGTAGGAAAAATTCCTGTAGATGTTATTGCAGACGGAATTGATATCATGTCCTTTACTGCTCATAAAATGTATGGTCCAAAGGGTGTAGGTGCTTTATATGTGAGAAGAAAAAACCCACGTGTAAAAGTAACTGCGCAAATAGATGGCGGAGGCCACGAAAGAGGAATGCGTAGTGGTACTTTAAACGTTCCAGGTATTGTAGGCTTTGGTAAAGCTGCAGAAATAGCAAGGACAGATATGGCTGGCGATACAGAAAGAATTTCAAAATTAAGAGACAAGTTAGAAAATGCATTAAAAGTAATTGACGAGACTTATGTAAATGGTAATCCGGCACACCGTTTACCCCATGTAAGTAATATCTCTTTTAAATATGTGGAAGGAGAAGGTCTATTGATGGGCTTTAACAAAGACATCGCTTTATCTTCTGGTTCGGCTTGTACATCCGCTTCTTTAGAGCCTAGCTATGTTTTAAAAGCATTGGGCTTAGGCGATGATTTAGCACATAGCTCTCTTCGTTTTGGTTTAGGAAGATATACCACTGAAGAACAAATCGATTTTACGATTAAAGCGGTAACCGATACTGTTTTAAAACTAAGAGAAATGAGCCCACTATGGGAAATGTTTAAAGAGGGGATTGACATTGATGCGATTCAATGGGCACATCATTAAAATAAGTTTAACATAAGTTGTTGATTTTTTTTAATAATTTTGTAAATATAAAATAAAAATAAAATGGCATATTCAGATAAAGTAATCGATCATTATTCTAATCCTAAAAATGTAGGAACATTAGATAAAGCCTCTAAAAGTGTAGGTACTGGTTTAGTAGGTGCACCAGAGTGCGGAGACGTAATGCGTTTGCAAATCGAAGTAGATGAAGCCACTGGTCTTATTACCGATGCTAAGTTTAAAACATTTGGTTGCGGTTCTGCCATTGCCTCTTCTTCTCTAGCCACAGAGTGGTTAAAAGGAAAAACAATTGACGAAGCAGTTAAAATTGACAATATGGATTTAGTAGAGGAATTAAATTTACCTCCTGTTAAAATTCACTGTTCTGTTTTAGCAGAAGATGCTATTAAAGCAGCTATCAATGATTTCCGTGTTAAAAACGGATTGGCTGAATTAGTATTTGAACAAAGCCACGTTTAGTTTAGGTCTTCTATTTATTACCTATGAGCGAAGTAGCCCAAGAAAATTCTATTTATGTAAGTGCTAAGGCAAAGGTCAAGGTATTGCAGTTAATGCAAGACGCGGGCGTTACCGGCGATGCAAGCTATTTTTTAAGAGTAGGGGTAGTGGGGGGTGGTTGTTCTGGCTTAAGCTATAAACTAGACTTTGATAATGAAATAAAGCCTATGGATCAAGTCTTTGAAGACAATGGGGTCAAAATTGTGACCGACTTAAAAAGCTTTTTATACTTAGTGAATACCGAATTGGAATTTTCTGATGGATTAAATGGGAAAGGCTTTTATTTCGATAATCCCAATGCAAGTAGAAGTTGTGGTTGTGGAGAAAGCTTTGCAGTTTAGTGCATGCGCTAGAAAATTAAAAGGTTTAATCATAAGATTATTATAATATTGAATGCTCCGTTAACACGGGGCATTTTTTTTGTAGCTTTGAACCATGTGGGCAATTTGTAAAAAAGAATGGGCGCAGTATTTCAATGGCTTAACAGGCTATCTAGTCATTGGCTTTTACTTAATGGTGAATGGGCTTATTTTATTTGTACTTCCTAATTTTAATGTACTCGATTTTGGCTATGCTTCCTTGCAAGCTTATTTCGACTTTGCCCCTTGGTTTTTACTGCTCTTGGTGCCTGCCATTACCATGCATAGTTTTTCAGACGAATACAAGCAAGGCACTTATGAAATTATTAGAACCTTACCTATATCTCCTCTTCAATTAGTCGTAGGAAAGTTTTTGGGAAACTTATTCATTGTACTAGTAGCCATTCTACCTACTTTATTGTATGCATTTACTTTGGACGCCTTAAGTGATATTGGCGGTATAGACTGGGGAGCTACTTATGGCTCCTATTTCGGTTTACTATTTTTAGCGGCTTGCTATACGTTCATAGGCATATATATAAGTAGTATTACTAAAAATAATTTGGTCTCTTTATTGGTATCCATCTTGGTTTGTATCTTATTATTTAAAGGCTTTAATGGGCTTAGCCAACTTTCTGTATTTACCAATGGCGCCAATTTTTATATAAGTAAGCTGGGCTTAGAGGCGCACTATATCAATATGAGTAAGGGGCTGCTCTCGGCTGAGGATATTATTTACTTTTTTTCCATACTAGTTTTATTTGCCATAGGAAGTATGGAGAATATAAAAGGCAAAGTAAAATATATTATTATAGTAGCCGTTTTAGTTAGCTTCAATATATTTTTTTCTTTTTATAATTTTCAATTAGACCTTACTAAAGAACATAGGTATACGCTTAGTGAAAGCACCACTCAAATTGTTTCTGCTATCAATAAGCCTGTAAAAATTCATCTTTATTTAGGGGGCGATATACCCCCTTATTATAAAAATATTGCAGTAGCCACTGCGGGGTTACTAGCGCGTTTTAAACAAATCAATCCAAAAGCTATTAGCTGGGCTATTGAACTGCCTGGAGAATTGTATAAAAACGATGCCTTGTATCAATTTTATGATAGCTTGTCTAAATTAGGATTGCCTATTCAAAGAGTACAAACTGAAAATGGTCCTTCCGACAAAAGAGTAGATCAACTAATGATTCCAGCTGCGCTTATTGAAGTAGAGGGTCAGGCACCCATTGTTATTGATTTAAGAACAAGTAAAAAATATTTCAAGCCCTATAATATTATAAAAGATATTCCTGAAGAAGATAGGGAGGCCACTGCGAATGCCGCAGTTTCTTTACTAGAATATAAGTTTACACAAGCGCTTTATTTATTAAATAGAACAGTGGTTCCTAATATTGCTTATTTAACAGGGAATGGGGAGCCGGTTAATTTAACGGTGAATCATTTAGGGGAGTCCATTATGCATAGTTATAATTTGGCTGTATTTGATTTAAAGAAAGGTTTTCCGAATGCTCAAAAAATTAAAACCTTACTTATTGTAAAGCCTACCCAAGCTTTTACAGAACTCGATAAATTAAAACTAGATCAGTATATAATGGGAGGGGGTAATATAATTTGGGCCATTGATAAATTGGTTGCGGAATATGATAGTTTGCAAAAAACCAATGGCTCTTATACAGCTTATGATAGAAATTTAGCGCTAGATGATTTACTTTTTAAATATGGGGCAAGAATTAATTCCAATTTAGTCCAAGATTTAAATTGCGCTAAACTACCCATGGTGGTGGGTAAGGGGGAGGATGGTAGTCCCCTTATTCAAAGAATGCCTTGGCCTTATTTTCCTTTTTTACAAGGCAATGAACTGCATCCCATTGTTCAAAATATTGATAGGGTATTATCTTATTTCCCTTCAAGTATTGACACCATTGCGGTTGCAGGTATACAGAAAACAATTTTACTCAGCACCGATTCCAATAGTCGTATACTTAGCTCACCTGCTGTGGTGGATATCAATAGCGGTAAACAAGAAGGCGAATTGGAAAGTTTTCAAAAAAATCATTTACCCGTAGCCGTTTTATTAGAAGGTAAATTTCCTTCCTTGTTTTCTAATCGAGTTTCAGCAGTAATGCTAGATAGTATCAAGGCATCCACTGGCAAAGGCTATGTAGAAAAAGGCATTGCCTACTCAAAACAAGTCATTATTTCAGATGCTGATATTCTTACCAATCAAGTGGATGTAAAAAGGGGGCCTCTGCCCATGGGCATGATGCCTTTTGAAGAATACCAGTTTGCCAATCATGATTTTTTCGTAAATACCATTGCTTATTTAAATGAGCCCACCAGTTTATTAGATGCTCGTAGTAAACAGCAAATGCTGCGTTTATTAAATCGTGAAAAAGTAGAGGAGCATAGAGTATTTGTGCAAATTATTTTACTAATAGGGCCACTATTGCTATTAGGACTTTTCTTTTTAATATGGACAGGGTATCGTAAACGTCAATTTGCTATTTAGTAAGTATGTTGTAACTTTATAGTATGTCAAAAGATCAATTAGTATATTTTGTTTTTGGAGCAGTCATTTTAATTGCTCTCATCCTTGACCTAGGGTTTTTAAGTAAAAAAAATGCCATTATTACCATGAAGCAGGCCTTGCGTCAAACTTTTTTTTGGGTATTATTAGCGCTTGCTTTTTTCGTATTTATGTGGGTAGAAGAAGGTCAAAAATTAGGGTTTGAATACTTAAGTGGTTATTTAATGGAATGGAGTTTAAGTATTGATAATATTTTTGTTTTCATTTTAATATTTAATTCCTTTAAGGTGAAAGAAAAATATATACCAAGGGTATTATTAATTGGTATATTAGCCGCCATTTTATTTAGAGTCATTTTCATTACAGTGGGTGTAGCCTTGGTTGCTAAATTTGCATGGGTGCTTTATATTTTTGGCGTCTTCTTGGTGTATACTGGTTATAAAATGTTTTATGCAGACGACGAAGATAATTTTGATCCACATCACTCTAAAATATATCTGTTCTTAAAAAAATTCTTACCTATTGGCGATACCGATGGCGATGGTAAATTTGTCATCAAAGACCATAACAATAAACCTTTGTATACAAGCTTATTTGTGGTAGTGGTCCTCTTAGCCGCTATTGACCTTGTATTTGCCTTGGATTCTATTCCAGCAGTGATGGGTATTTCAAGAAGCAGTTTAGTCATTTACACTTCCAATATTTTCGCCATATTGGGCCTACGTTCTTTATTCTTTTTATTAAGAGGGGCTGTAAACCAATTTGAATATTTGCAACAGGGTATTGCGATTGTATTAGTTTTTATTGGTATTAAAATGCTTGGCGAACACTATATAAATTTGTGGTTAGATAAAAACACCCAAGTTTTAATTTCTTTAATGGTCATAATTTTTTGTATTACCGGCTCTATTTTTTATTCGATTTTCATTAACAAAAGAAAATTAGCGAAAGGAAATTCGGAAGGGACTCCCTAAAACTATCTTATATTTGCAGCAGATTACACAACATCTACATTATACAAAGTCTATGAATGGGAAAAAAGTTGCCTTAGTTATTGCTTTAATAATTTTCATCGATCAAGCAATTAAGATTTATATTAAGCTTAATTATTTTATTGGGGAAGAGCATGCGATAATAGGTTCATGGGCAAGACTGCATTTTATAGAAAACGAAGGCATGGCCTGGGGGTTAAAATTCGGAGGTGGTTTTGGAAAAATAATCTTGACTTTGTTTCGCTTAGCTGCCGTTATCTGGGGAACTTTTTTAATCAAGGGCTTTATTGAAAAAAAATACCATAATGGTTTTATTTTTTGTGCAGCCTTAATTTATGCGGGTGCAGTTGGTAATTTAATCGATTCTATGTTTTACGGCCTACTATTTGAAGCAAGTGTACCTTATACAACCATGGTAGCGCATTTATTTCCACAAGGTGGCGGCTATGGTAGTTTTTTACATGGCAAAGTAGTAGACATGTTTTATTTTCCCCTTATTCAGAATGCACATTTTCCTAGTTGGTTCCCTATTTGGGCAGGGGAGGAATTTGAATTTTTCCGCCCTGTATTTAATTTTGCCGATGCATCCATTAGCACCGGGGTTATTGCTTTATTTATCTTTCAAAAGAGGTTCTTCAGTGAGACGGACAATGAGGCCAAGGTTGAGGCCCCAACAAGCACTGATCAGCCTTCCGCCTAGTGAATTCCAAATATTTTAACGCTTCCACTAGCTAAAACTGGCCTGGCCTTTTTTACAAGCTTATTCGTACCTTCGTGCCCTAAAAATGAGCTAGGATAAAGCGTTGTATGAGTAAAAAATACCCTGAATTTAATGGATTAAATCTGCCTCAAATGGAGGCGGAGATATTGGCTTCTTGGAAGTCCGAACAGGCTTTTGAGCAGTCGGTAGCTTTAAGAGAGGGCAAACCCCCTTTTGTTTTTTATGAAGGGCCTCCGAGTGCCAATGGAATGCCGGGCATTCACCATGTAATTTCCAGAACTTTAAAAGATATGGTTTGTAGGTATAAAACCATGCAAGGTTTTCAGGTAAAAAGAAAAGGCGGATGGGATACCCATGGTTTACCTGTTGAATTAGGCGTAGAAAAAGAATTAGGGATTACGAAAGAAGATATTGGTAAAAAAATTAGTGTAGAAGACTATAATAAAAAATGTAGAGAAGCCGTACTTCGTTATAAAAAAGAATGGGACGATATCACTAATAAAATGGGATACTGGGTGGATTTGAATAATCCCTATATCACTTTTGAAAATAATTACATTGAAACACTTTGGTGGATATTAAGTACGCTCTTCAAAAAAGGCTATTTGTATCAAAGTGTAAGTATACAACCTTATTCACCTGCAGCAGGTACAGGATTAAGTTCACATGAATTAAATCAGCCAGGTACTTACAAGGATGTAAAAGATACTTCTATAGTGGCTATGTTCAAAGCACTAGAAAATGCAGATAGCCATTTTTTATTTGATGCAGTAAATGCAGCGAATGTAAAGTCAAAAGAAATATTTTACATGGCTTGGACCACCACGCCATGGACCTTGCCTTCTAATTTAGGACTCACCGTGGGGCCCCATATTGAATACGTTTTAGTGGCTACGTATAATCCGTATACGGCCATACCCGTGAATGTGGTAATGGCTAAAAATTTAGTTTCTAAATATTTTAAAGAAGAAGGTGAAGGGGTAGAAAGTTTTGCAGAAGGTGATAAAATTATTCCATGGAAAATAATTAGCACTTGCAAAGGCAGTGGGTTAAATGGACTTCGTTACGAGCAGTTATTACCTTTTGAAGCCAATGAACCAAAAACTTTTGAAGGAGATCCTTTTAAAATAGTGCTTGGTGATTTTGTAACCACAGAAGATGGAACAGGTATCGTACACACTTCTCCCGCCTTTGGTGCAGATGACTATAAAGTAGGACAAAAGAATAATTTAGGAATTATTACTTTAGTAGATAGAGAAGGAAAATTTGTAGAAGGCGTAGGGGAATTTAGCGGCCGCTTTGTAAAGAATTATAAAGACGAGAAAGACTACCAGGATGTGAACGTAGATATTTCTGTGAAGTTGAAAAAAGAAAACAGAGCCTTTAAGGTAGAAAAATATGAACATAATTATCCGCATTGTTGGAGAACAGATAAGCCTATTTTATATTATCCATTAGACGCTTGGTTTATTAAAACCACGGCTGTGAAGGATAGACTCATAGAATTAAATAAAACCATTAATTGGAAACCCAAGAGTACGGGTGAAGGTCGTTTTGGCAACTGGTTAGAGAATATGGTGGATTGGAATTTATCTCGTAGCCGATATTGGGGCACGCCTCTTCCTATTTGGAGAACAGAAGATGGCACAGAGGAAGTTTGTATAGGATCGATTGAAGAATTAACCAAAGGATTTTTAGCTGCTAAAGAAAAAGGTTTGAACAAGGCAGTGGATTTAAAAATAATAGATGGTAAGTTAGACGTGGATTTACATAAACCTTATGTGGATCAAATTGAACTAATTAGTGCAAGTGGTCAATCCATGAAGCGCGTGTCTGATTTAGTAGACGTATGGTTTGATTCAGGCGCCATGCCTTATGCGCAGTGGCATTATCCTTTTGAAAATAAAGACTTAATAGACAAAGGCCAAGCCTTCCCAGCCGATTTTATTTGCGAGGGCGTAGACCAAACACGTGGATGGTTTTATACTTTACATACACTGGGTGTACTTCTTTTTGATAGTGTTGCTTACAAGGCTGTCATGAGTAATGGCTTAGTCTTGGATAAGAATGGTAATAAGATGAGTAAGCGACTTGGCAATGTGGTGAACCCTTTTGAAACGATTGAAAAATATGGTGCGGATGCGACTCGTTGGTATTTAGTGACCAATGCTTCTCCATGGGATAATTTAAAATTTGATATGTCTGGTATACAAGAAGTGCAAAGAAAATTTTTTGGAACTTTATACAATACTTATCAGTTTTTTGTTTTGTATGCCAATGTAGATGATTTTCATTTTGAACAAGACACTATTCCTTTAGCCGAGCGACCAGAGATAGATCGTTGGATTATTTCTTCTTTACATACTTTAATTCAAACAGTCACTACTTCAATGGATGATTTCGAACCCACTACTGCGGGTCGTGCTATTGAAACTTTTGTGGATGAGCATTTAAGTAACTGGTATGTAAGATTATGTCGTCGTCGTTTTTGGAAAGGTAGTTATACACAAGATAAAATTGCTGCTTATCAAACCTTATACGAGTGTATTGAAACCATTACTAAATTAATGGCCCCTATCGCACCTTTTTTCGCTGACCAAGTTTTTAGAAATTTAAATTCAGTTACTCAAAAACATAATTTTAGTTCAATACATCATGCTCCTTTTCCTATTGCAGATTCTTCAAAAATAGATACTGCCCTAGAGACAAGAATGCAAATGGCGCAGGATATTTGTTCTTTAGTTTTATCTATTCGTAAAAAAGTAAATATCAAAGTGCGCCAGCCTTTGCAAAAAATATTAATTCCTGTTTTAGATCCAGCTATGAAAACGGCCATTGAATTAATGGAAGAATTAATACTTGCCGAGGTAAACGTTAAAGAAATTAATTATATAACGGAGACCGAGGGGGTGATTAGCAAAAAGGTAAAAGCCAATTTCAAATTATTAGGTGCTAAGTTGGGTACCAAAATGAAACAAGCCTCGGCAGTGATTGCCAATTTGACCCAGGCGCAAATTACTAGCTTGGAAAAAGAGGGAAAATTAGCCTTGGACATTGAAGCAGAGACTATAGAGTTGCTAATCAATGAGGTAGATATTATAGCAGAAGATATACCAGGCTGGAGCGTGGCTGTCAAAAATGCCCTTACGGTGGCCTTGGATATCACCATTAGCCCCGAGTTATTGAAGGAAGGACATGCTCGAGAGCTGGTAAATAGGGTCCAAAACATTAGAAAAGAGAGCAATTTTGAGCTTACAGACAAGATTTTGCTTGAAATTGAGGATAATACAGACTTGAAGGAGTCCATTATTCAATTTTCGGGCTATATTTGCCGCGAAATTCTCGCAGTCCAAATAGACTTCCTACCGGTCTTGAAAGAGGGGGTAGAAGTTGACATAAATGATCACAAACTTAGAATTTCAGTTAGACAAAAAGGATAAATATGCCTACAAAAAAACCAGCACCCAAAAAGGCGGCTCCAGCAAAAAAAGCAGCTCCTAAAAAGGCGGCACCAGCAAAAAAAGCAGTTCCTGCTAAAAAGGTAGCACCCAAAAAAGCAGCTCCTAAAAAGGCAGCACCCAAAAAAGCAGTTCCTGCTAAAAAGGTAGCGCCTGTAAAAAAAGCGGCTCCTGTAAAAAAGGTAGTTCCTAAAAAAGCGGCTCCTGTAAAAAAGGTAGTTCCTAAAAAAGCAGCTCCTGTAAAAAAACCAGTACCCGTTAAAGCACCTTTAAAAAAAGTAACTCCTATTAAAGCCCCTATAAAAAAAGCAGTTCCTGTAAAGGCGCCAGCAAAACCAATCGTTAAACCTGTCGCTAAGCCAGTTGAAAAATATGTTCCTCCTGCAAAGCCGGTTCCTAAAATTCCAACGCCTCCTGTAAAACCAGTGCGTAAAGTTGCAGAGCCTATTAAAGATATTAAAGTTCCAAAAATTGGCGCTAAAAGTAGTGTGCCTTATCAACCAGGTTATGTTCCAATGGAAAGAAGAAAAGAAGTAGAAAGATCTACGGAGACTTTAGTAAAATATTCAGATGCAGAATTAAAAGAGTTCAAAGATTTAATTTCTAAGAAAGTAGAAGCAGCTAAGAAAGAGTTGGTTTACTTACAAGGTATTATTACACGCAAAGATGAATTAGGCGGAGATAATGACGATGCTAGATACATGACTATGGAAGATGGTAGTGTTAGCATGGAAAGAGAGCAGTTAGGTCAAATGGCTTCTAGACAAATTACTTTTATAGACCATTTAGAAAAAGCCTTAATGCGTATTGAAAACAAAACCTATGGTATTTGTAGAGTAACAGGCCGTTTAATAGACAAAGCGCGTTTACGTGCTGTGCCTCATGCTACTTTAAGCTTAGAAGCAAAATTAGGGTATGTAAAAAATAGCAGCGATCAGTAGAAGATCAAAAGAGTAGATTAAAAAGAAGCTACACATAAAATGAAACATTCAATTGTTCTATATAAAAAAACCCCGATAAAATTTATCGGGGTTTTTAATTATTTAACTTCTTGCATTTCAATTAGCTTTCTATAATATCCATTCTGTGCAATAAGTTCATCATGATTGCCTCTTTCAACAATATCTCCTTTCTGAAGCACAATAATTTCATCTGCGTGTCGAATAGTAGATAATCGATGCGCAATCACAATAGAGGTTCTATTTTGCATCATATTATTAATGGCTTCTTGTACTAATTTTTCACTTTCTGTATCAAGTGCGGAAGTGGCTTCATCTAAAATTAAAATAGGAGGGTTCTTCAATACCGCGCGGGCAATGGTTAAGCGCTGGCGCTCTCCACCACTTAGTTTACTACCTCTATCGCCAATCATACTTTGAAAGCCGCCTTCTTTTTTAATAATAAATTCGTAGGCATTCGCAATTTTTGCAGCTGCAATAATTTCAGCTTCTGTAGCATCTGGTTTGCCTAATGCAATATTGGCAGCGATGGTATCATTGAATAAAATAGGTTCTTGCGTAACAATGCTTATTAAATTTCTTAAACTATGTAAACTATATTCTTTAATATTTTTCCCATCAATATATAAATTACCGGCACTTACATCATGAAAGCGAGGCACTAAATCGGCAAGAGTACTTTTACCTGCACCAGAGGATCCTACTAATGCAACCGATTTCCCTTTTTCTATGGTTAGGTTTATATTTTTTAATATGGAAGCGTCTTGGTATAAGAATTGAACATTGTCAAATTGAATCGAATGCTTAAAGTCAGTAATTTGAATGGGGTTGCTAGGCTCTTCCACTGTTAAAGGCGCTTCTAAAATTTCATTTAACCTATCCAGGGTAGCATTTCCTCTAGTAACATTATAAGCTGCTTGAGATAAGGCTTTAGCAGGATTAATAATTTGAGAGAACAAAGCCACATAAGCAATAAAGGAGCCACCATTTAATATTTCACCACTTAAAACCAATTGACCCCCAAACCATAATACACCACATAAAATAACAACACCTAAGGTTTCAGAAATAGGAGAGGCCAAGTCACGCCTATTCAATATTTTATTTTTGATATGGAAAATCTCATCCACCAATCCAAAAAATTGTTTTTTTACTCTGCCTTCTGCATTGAAGGCTTTGATAATTCTTAAGCCTGTTAAAGTTTCTTCCATCTGAGATAAAATCTCTCCCCATTTTACCTGGGCTTTATTGGTATGTTTTTTCAAACTTCTTCCAATACGTCCTACAATGAGTCCTGCTAGGGGCAATAATATAAAAACAAATAAAGTAAGTTTTGCGCTTATAATAAATAAGAAAATAAGTATGCCTATAATATTCAAAGGCTCTTTAATCAAACCTTCTAATGCACCAATCACAGAATTTTCTAGTTCAGTGATATCGTTAGAGGATCTGCTTAAAATATCTCCTTTGCGCTGTTCTGTAAAATAGCCAATAGGTAATTGTAATATTTTTTCATACAACAATCTGGAATATTTACGCGTTACTCCATTTCTTATAGGGGCTAAAAAATAATAAGATAAATAAAGAAATAGATTCTTTAAGAAAATGGTAATTACAATAGCCAAACAAATCCAGCCTAGGGCAGTTACTTTTCCATGCCTCGCTATGCTGTTTTGTAAAAAGCCATAAATGATTTCTTTGATATTCGCAGACCCGCTAGCTGCGGTCGCGGTTTTGACTGCACCCGTTAATTCACTGCTTCCAAATATAAGGTCCATAAAGGGCATGAGCATACCCAAGGAAAACAAGCCAAAGACTATAGATAAGGTAATAAATAGGCTATACCAAGCCATATAGGCCTTGTATTCTCTGATATAACTTATGATGCGAATAA
>SHWX01000024.1 GCA_009693615.1 Chitinophagaceae bacterium
GCCCACCGTTAAAAGCACAAAGGAACTAGTCCATAATTTTTTATTAATGGGGAATTGATAATTCCACATATAGGCCAAAAACATAAAGCCCGCACCCCACATTAATAAATGGGTTAGGCCTTCATAGGTTTTTCCTTTTTCTTGCACCAAGGTTCCTACTCTGTAGCCAATTAATACATTCACGATAGAAGGTATAGTACTCAACCATCCTTCTGGATCAAAAGCAAAACCTTCCCCATGATACATATGACTTTCTCCCATTAACCAACTATCAAACTTGATACCTGCATTACCTGTAATACTTAAAGGATCGCCAGCAGCGCCAAACTGAATAGATATATACCAATAGGCTAATAATAAAATACCTGCTAAAATCATCATCACTCTTTCATGCATATAGTGTGCGATGATAGCCGCAAAGCCATAACATAAAGCAATTCTTTGCAAGACCCCTAAAATTCTTGTATCACTCAATGGTCCTGTAAAAGGGAACCAATACATTAAAAAACCTAGTAAAAAAATGAGTGCTGTTCGCTTTGTTATTTTTAATAAAAAAGCAGGAGTACTTAATTTATCCCATTTAGGTAAAACAAAACTCATGGCATTTCCCATGGCAAATAAGAAAGAAGGAAATACTAAATCAGTGGGTGTAAAACCGTGCCAGCTTGCATGCATAAAGGGCGCAAAAGTCTGCGCACCATCACCCGGTGTATTCACAATGATCATTAAACAAATGGTCATTCCCCTGAAAACATCTAAGGATAAAAAGCGATTATTTGACATAGTAAGGTTTTGGACAATTAAGGTACGTAAATTATTTAAGGTTTTACTACAGCCAATTAGTGATCAGAAGCAAGTGCCACTGCAATCTTAGAATCGGCTGTGCCATAGTATAAATACCATTGAGTTTTATAGTACACCAAGCCTTCTACAAAACATACATTATTGACTTCTCCTTTTAATTCATAGGGTTTGTCAGGTTGTATAAAAGGCTTAGCAGCTCTGTCTATAAGTTTATAGGGTGCAGCCGTATCAAATAAAGCTTGCGCTGCTGCATAAGTAAATTTTGGACTTGAGGGGTCATTGTTATTAGCTGCATTACTACTATTATAAATAAGCACAATGCCTTTGGGAGTATACAATGCAAATGGACCTGGCTCTACCAATCGGCTATCAAAATAACCAGGCCTTGGCGTCAGTACCGATACCATTTTTTTACTCTCTTCATTTTCCAACACTTCCCAATGCAATAAATCGCTAGAGTAAGCCATAAATAAATCGGTGTCTCCAAAATACATCCAATATTTATTATTAATTTTTTTAGCAATCATTTTTTCACCTACTCTTTCGGCAACAATGGCACCCGACTTAGACCAAGCATTTATATATTTAGGATTGGCTAATACAGGTCCTTGTTTTTGAAAATGAATTAGATCCTTTGTTGTGGCAAAACATAATCGAGCTGTTTTCCCATCATAGGCTGTATAGGTTAAAATATAACCACCCGCTGGGTTCTCAACTATTCTTGGATCTTCAATGCCACCCTTGCCTTCATAAATGGCAAAGCTATCTTTAGCGGGATAAAAAATAGGTTGCGCTTCCCTTTTAAAATGAATACCATCTTCACTAGTGGCAATTCCTATGCGGGAAGTCATTGCACTGTCTTGTGCACGGTATAATAAATAAACTTTGCCGTCTTTTACAAGTGCTGTGGGATTTAAAACATTTTTTGCTTCCCATTGTACGGTATCGTTTTGCAAAGGGCAGAAAAAACGACTGCTGGTGTCTGGCACTAAAATGGGATTGACTATATCTACCTTATGAAAACTAGGCGCCCAGTCACTTATATTATTATTTTCATTTGTTCTACTTGTACAAGCAGCTAATAAAATTAAAAATAATAATAAAGTATTTAGTAAAGTATTAGATTTCATACTTGCTAATTAGTCTATTACTCTTTTATGCTTCGAAGATACATAAGTATATACTGCAGGTATCACAAACAAGGTAAGCACTAATGAAAATAGCAAGCCTCCCACTACCACAGTTCCTAAAGGTTTACGACTAGTGGCTGCGGCACCTAGGCTAATAGCAATAGGCAAGGCGCCTAAGGCAGTGGCTAAGCTGGTCATTAAGATAGGTCTGAACCTCTGCGCGGCTGCTTCTAATACTGCATCACGAATGGCTAAGCCTTTTTCTCTTTTCTTATTCGCAAATTCCACAATTAGAATACCGTTCTTGGTGACTAAACCAATTAGCATGATAATGCCAATTTCAGAAAATATATTTAAGGTTTGTCCAAATAACCACAAGCATATTAAAGCACCTGCAATGGCTAAAGGAACCGTAATCATAATTATAAACGGATCCTTGAAACTTTCAAACTGAGCGGCCAATACTAAATAAATTAAAATCAAGGCTAAAAATAATGCATAAGAAATATTAGAAGAACTTTCTTGAAAATCTCTTGAAGGCCCGCTTAAAGAAGTTTGAAAAGACTCGTCTAATACTTCTTTAGAAATTCTATTCATAGTGTTTACTCCATCACCAATGGTTTTACCTTCTGCTAAGGATGCTGAAATAGTAGCTGAGTTAAATCGGTTATAATGATATAAAGTAGGAGGATTACTATTCTCTTCTAATTTAAGCACGGTTGAAATAGGAATACTTTCTCCTCTACTATTTCTTATGTATAATTTATTAATATCGGTAGGCTTCGACCTGTCTGATCTTTTGACTTGTGTAATAACTTCGTATTGACGATCGTTCATGACAAAATAGGCAGAACGAGCACCACTAAAAGCAGATTGTAAAGCTTGAGCAATATCGGCAGTGTTTAACCCTAAATCACGGGCGCGCATTCTATCAATAGTTAAATCAAATTCTGGTTTAGTAAATTTCAAGTTCACATCTACGTTTTGAAAAGTTTTATCTTTTCTTGCAGCTTCTAAAAATTTAGGAATGGCTGCATGCAGTTTATCAAAGTCTAAATTTTGAATAATAAATTGAACAGGCAAGGAACCTCTAGACATCAAACCCACAGAAATAGTTTGCTCTTCAATAGAGAATACCCTTACATCTTTAAATTTTTTAAACTTTTTATTTAAATCAATCACTATCTCAGACTGTGTTCTATTTCTATTAGCAATAGGCACAAAACCTACTCTACTACTTACTGAACTTCCCCCTCCGCCCCATCCAGGAACACTACCAAAGGTGAAAGCATGTTCAGGAACAGAGTCTTGAATAAGACTAACCACTTTAAAGAAATTACCTTTTGTTTCTTCATAACTAATTCCTTCTTGTCCTGATAAGTTTACCCTTATGGCCCCTTTATCTTCAATGGGAGCAAGTTCACTTTGAATATTACTACCAATAGCCACTATAATAACTACGCAGGCTAAAACAATCACCCAAGCCATCCAACGTATTTTCAAAAATTTTACTAATAAATTCTTATACCCTAGCTCCATGCCTTTAAAGAAGGGTTCTGTTTTTTCATAAAAACTTCCTTGCCTGCCATCTTTTCTACTTAAGTATACATTTAATACGGGTGTAATAGTTAAAGAAACAAATGCCGATACCAATACTGCACCTGCAATGACCACTCCAAATTCTTTAAACAAAGAGCCAATAAAACCTTGCAAGAAAATAACAGGCATAAATACCACGGCTAGTGTAATAGAGGTGGATATAACTGCAAAGAAAATTTCTCTACTTCCTTCTCTCGCGGCTTGTTTAAGTGGAAGCCCCTCTTCTAATTTTCTAAAAATATTTTCCGTGACCACAATTCCATCATCCACCACTAAACCCGTGGCCAGTACAATAGCTAATAAGGTTAATACATTGATAGAAAACCCAGCCATATACATAATAAAGAAAGTAGCAATCAAAGAAATAGGAATGTCAATTAAAGGCCTTATAGCAATTAACCAGTTTCTAAAAAAGAAGAAAATAACTAGTACCACTAATGCGAATGAAATAAAAATAGTCTCTCTTACTTCTAGCAAGGCGCGACGAATGGTTTTGGTATTGTCAATAGGAACAGCAAATTCAATATCCGATTTATTTGATTTTTTTACTTCCTCTAATCTTTTGTAAAATTCATCTGCAATTTTTATATAATTCGCACCAGGTTGTGGTGACAAAGTAATATTCACTGTTTGTAAGCCATTAAAAAAGGCACCTTGATCTTCTTGATCTGGACCTAATTCAACCTTAGCAACATCTCCTAATTTAACAATACCTGTTGCATCTTGCTTTAAAATAATATTTCTAAAATCTGATTCGGTGGTGAGTCTTCCTAAAGTTCTAATAATAAACTCGGTCTTTTTACCATAAATTTTGCCAGAAGGTAATTCTACATTCTCTTTGTTCAATGAAGTTTGAATATCATTAAAGGCAATGCCGTAAGCATTCAATAAATCGGGATCAGGGAAAATACGCATGGAGAATCTTTTTCCTCTCACGCCTACACTACTTACTTCATCGATGGTTTGAAAACGTTGTTGTAATACGTTTTCAGCATATTCCGTTAATTCAAAAGCGCTCTTTGTTTTACTTCTTATGGTCATTAACAATATAAAATCGGTATTGGCATCGGCCTTTGAAACAATGGGAGGATTATTAATATCCTCGGGTAAGCCTCTAGCAGCTTGACTTACTTTATCACGCACATCATTCGCCGCTGTTTCTAAATCGATGCCTAAATTAAATTCAACAGTAATATTGGAAGAACCTACAGAACTAGAAGAGTTAATAGTTTTAATGCCGGGAATTCCATTGATTGATTTTTCTAGGGGTTCGGTAATTTGATTTTGTATGACTTGAGAATTCGCTCCAGAATAAGAAGTTTGCACATTGATAATGGGAGGATCAATGGCAGGATACTCACGCAAAGCCAAAAATGAAAAGCCTACTAAGCCAAAAATAATAATGGCTAAGTTCATGACAACTGCAAGTACCGGACGTTTTAACGAAAGTTCAGATATATTCATCTAATAAGATTATTTTATTTAAGGGGGCTTTAAGAGGACTATTTAGTAATATCTATGATAGGCAATGTTTTGCCCACTTTTATTTTACTACCCTGTCTAACAAAAAGCATTCCTGCAACAATAACGCTATCTCCAACATTGAGCCCTTTTGTAATTTCAACGGCACCCACAGTTCTATACCCAGTTTCTACATCTACAAATTGGGCCATACCATTTTTTACGATAGCAATTTGTTTGCTCTTTGATTCAGGAATAATCACATTGGTAGGCACCATGATAGTGGGCTTTTTATTCGATTCACTTAAATACACTTTTACATAAGCTCCAGGTAACATTTTGCCTTGCAATTGTGCACGCACTTTAATATTTCTAGTAGTGGCGATAATTTGAGGCTCGATGGCAAAAATACTTGCATTCATTTTTTTTGCTGACTCATCAATTCCTTCCACCTGAATTGACTTTCCTATTTTAAGATAGGACTCATACATTTCTGGAACGGTAAAATCAATGTTAAGTTTATCTGTTTTTTGTAAACTGGCAATGGTAGTCGTGCTACTGATAAAAGCACCCAAACTCACTTGTCTTAAACCAATTTGTCCTGTAAAAGGCGCCTTCACAATTGTTTTGTCAATTAAAGATTGAGTATAGGCTAAATCGGCTTTTGAACTTTTTACTTGTTGTAAAGAAATATCATAATCACTTTGGTTAATTCCTTTCGCCTTTAAGAGTTGTAAATTTCTTTGCTCATTAATGGTGGCTAATTCTAATTGTACTTTAATTTTTTCCAACTGCGCTTGCAAGTCGGCATCATTTAATTTAGCCAAGACCGTTCCCGCTTGAACCAATCTGCCCTCTGGAATTTGCAAATAGGTAATTCTGCCATTGGTTTCAGGACGCAGTTCAATTGACTCGGATGCGAGTACAGAGCCAGTTACTTCTACCGACTTATCTACGATTTGAGTAGCCGCTAAGGCTACGTCAACAAAAACGGGTGCATTCGCGTTGAACTTGTCAAAACTCTTTGATTTTTCCTTACAGCCAACCCCTGCAATCATGCAGACAAAAGAAAGAATAAATAAATTTCTCAAAACAGTCATTTTTAGCTACTCAAGATAGCCAAAAATTGCATTTTTAAAAAACAAAATAGATGAGTGGTGGCCTAACTAGACCTGGATTTTAGAGGCGTTTACTGGGTATTTTTAAATTCTTCGAATTTCTTTTGTATATAATAGCCCAATTCAAGGTCGTTTAATAAGCCTAGGACCTCATAGGAAGGCTTGCAAAAATTCATAAAACGATCCAACTCCTCCCCCTCTAAACGGGTCAGTTTTATCACGAACCTTTTGGTAAAACGGTACCCCACATATTTCTCCTGTTCTTGAGACAGCAATCTCTTTTGTAAAAAAAGCAAGTTTCGATTTCTTTTCACGCGAAACATATTTATAATTTCATCCAAATCAAATCCAACCGTTAAGCCATTGGAGCCAAATAATTGTTGCCCCCCACTTAATCTAATACCGGGCGCCTGGTAGTTGAAATATTTAGCATAATCAATTCTGTTTTGAATAGAGTCCAATTTATAATAACTATTTCTAACGCGTACTTCTGGTAAATCGAATCCGGTAACATGAATCATGACATTGAAATTGCGCAGGTCTTCAATGGTATCAATAGGATATTTATGAGTAATCTTTCCAAATAAGGAAAACCAAAGAGAATCTTTTGATTTTACATTAATATTATAACGACCTAAAGAATCGGTGAAAGCATAATTAGAATTACTATAAACAATCACGGCTTCAATAGGCCTTCGTCCTGAAATATCATAGACCACACCGCTAACCGGTATAGTTTGTGCGTTCATTTTGAAAGACAAAAAAAGCAATAAAATAATAATATAATTAATCCTAGCATTCATAGCGTGTGCAATATATATAATTAACAGGTTTTTTACCTTTTAATTAGAAAGTCCAATTTGTATTTAAAAAGGTAAGTAAAAAGCCAAGGGCAATGGTAGATAAAACAACCCACTGCGCTGCTATTTTTTGTTTATAAATTAAATAAGTACTGGCCACAAATACAAAAATATAAGCAGCTAAAGTAAGTGAAGAATAATACTCAATTTTAATGGTAGCAGCTCCTATTAAATGAATGGTAGCACCAAGCATAACGCCTACTACTGCTGCATATATACCCTCAAGGGACCTATAAAATATGGCATATTTTTTTAAATTTTGCCAGATAGGAAAAAAGAATAAAACAATAAAAAAGCTAGGTAAAAAAATTCCAAGACTTCCCATCACCGCTCCCAATATTTGTATGGGTATTGTTTTTTCTTTTAAGGCCATCACACTGGTATAACTGGCCACCGAAAAAACGGGGCCAGGCATGGCTCTTACCATTCCAGCACCCATTAAAAAAGCTTCTTTGGAAATTTTTAATACATCTCTTTTATTTTTCTTCACGCGCTCCGAATTGGGTCTGGCCACATATTGTTCATACATCATAGGAATGAGTACATCCCCTCCCCCAAAAACAAAGCTTCCAAAACGATAATTATTTTCAAATACATTAATGAGTTTATGTTGGTCCCAATTTTTTCTGGTGGCTTCTTCCGATAAAATACCCGCTGCTAAAAATAAAAATATAAAAATAAACAAGGCCCCCCAGTTCACTTCTTTTGGCGCAGCGCCATCATTGGGAATTCTTTTTTGACTAAAGTTGGTTGCCATACCTGCTACTATAATTACAACCGGAATAGCCCAAGGAGACTTGAATGCTAAAAAAACAACTACAGCAGTTAGGATAAAAATAATTTTAGTAATAAGGCTGTTAATTGCTTTTGTATATAATACAATAGTGGCGCTCACAATAAATCCAATGGCCATGGGTTGTAATAATATAAAACTTTGGAGCCCCGTTCTTATATCGAAATAGTTGTAAGCTATAGCTACAAGGATCATTAAAAAGGTAGCAGGTAAAATCCAAATCAGTAATGTTAAAAAGGCAAGTGAAATACCTCCTCTTTTAAAAGCGATCAAAATAATAGTTTGTGTAGAGGAGGCGCCGGGAAGCAATTGACAAAAAGCATTATATTCCATCAGCTCCTCACTGGTGACATCCTTTCGCTTTTCTACAAAACGGTGCTGCATAAGGCCTAAATGCACTTGTGGCCCACCAAAAGCGGTGATGCCATGCTTTAAAACTGCAGTCAGAAAGGGTATATGGCGTAATAATTTCAAATAAGTAGATTCAAATAAGTAATTAAATAGTGTATACGATACCCTAAAAATAATTAATTTTTAGGGTATATGACCCAATTATCGTTAAACAAAATGCTTAATAGATTATCTTAGAAAAGAGCAGACTATTATCATATAGTCAAGTTAATTTTATTTGATACAAGTTAAAGACATTTTTATACCTTTGCGTCTACTATTGAAAAAGTAGAGAAATATATTTACCATGAAAGTCTTTTTACCCATTATCGCCTTGTTATTTTTGAGTAGTTGTTCGAATAGCAATTATACAAAATTGGAACTTGTTTATGCTCAGCAAAAATACCAAGAGGTTCCCGATTATAGCAATTTGCAATACTGGGCTGCCCATCCTGAAAAAAATGACCCCTCCGATAGTGTACCTGCTCCACTGAAAGCTAGTTATACTCCTAGTGCTAATGCAGATGTCTTTTTTGTGCACCCTACTACTTATTTAGATAGCTCTAGACCTTATGGATGGTCTGCTTCTTTCAGTGATTATA
The DNA here is from genome assembly GCA_009693615.1 of Chitinophagaceae bacterium. GTDB lineage: Bacteria > Bacteroidota > Bacteroidia > Chitinophagales > Chitinophagaceae > Sediminibacterium. The sequence continues at coordinate 8,758 of SHWX01000024.1, forward strand.
AAACCAATCTGAAAACAGATTACCCAACCCTACTTAACCAAGCTTCTATATTCAATGAAGCAGGTAGAATTTTTGCACCAAGGTATCGTCAAGCGCATATTAAATCCTATACACCGAATAATAAAGTAGATACTGGCTATGCAATGGCTGCTTTTGAATTAGCTTATCAGGATGTAAAAAAATCTTTTGAATATTATTTGGAGCATTATAATAATGACAGACCCATTATTATTGCATCTCATAGTCAAGGCTCCACTCATACCATTAGATTATTGAAGGAATTTTTTGATGGCAAACCATTAAGTAAAAAATTAGTAGTAGCCTATGTAGTAGGTATCCCAGTGAACCCTGCTATTTATACATCACTGAAGGCCTGCGAAACACCCAGTACAACAGGCTGTATTTGTTCATGGAGAACTTTTCATGAAGGGTATGAAACTCAATTCGTGAAAAAGGAAAAATTTACGGCCATTGTCACCAACCCTCTTTCTTGGTCTGCTACTATAACCAATGTAGACAGGTTTGAAAATAAAGGGGCAATACTTTATGACTTTAATAAAATAACCCCTTATGTAGTAGGCGCCGTAAACCATAAAGGTATTTTATGGACAGCAAAGCCTCATTTTTTTGGTAGCTTTTTATACAAGACTGAGAATTATCATATTGCCGATTACAATTTTTATTACATGAGTGTAAGAAAAAATGTGGCAGAAAGGCTAAATAGTTTTTTGACTAAAGGGAACGAGTATACGCATTACTACAAGTTAATAAATTAGTTACCTACCACACTTAAAAACTTAATGCGCATTATTTTTAATTGCTCCCAAGAATAATTGTTTTCACTTAGCTCTTCTTGTGCAATTTGAAGTGAAGAAGTTTCGCAGTTTTTGAAATATTCTAAAATTTCTTCTTGATCGTATTCGTCTAGCCATTCATCAATGGCATAATCTAAATTTAATTTAGTACCACTAGCCGCAATGGTTTCCATTTCTTCTAATAAAGCTTCTAGTTTAAGATCTTTGTTTTTAGCAATGGTTTCTAAAGGAATTTTCTTGTCTACATTTTGGATAATGTAAATTTTATGATTGAATTTATTGGCCACCGACTTCATCACAAAATTATCGGGCTTTTCAATATTATTTTCAGTAACATATTTTTCAATCATGGCCACAAAGGGCTTGCCATATTTAATAGCCTTTCCCTTACTTACACCTTGGCATCTATCTAATTCTTCAATACTTGTAGGATAGAGTGTAGCCATGTCTTGTAAAGAAGTTTCCAAGAAAATAACAAAGGGCGGTAAACTTATTTTTTTAGCTTCTTTTTGACGCAAGTCCTTTAGCATTTCAAACAAAACTTCATCGGTAGCACCTGCCGATTCCGGACCTTCTGCATCATCCTCTTCGGCGTTTTCATCCGAAAATACATTGTTTAAAACAAATTTGAAGCTAGTAGGTTTTTTTAAATACTTCTTACCCTTCTCAGTTAATTTAAGTAAACCATATTCTTCTATATCTTTTTCAATTAAGGTTTCAAGCATGGCCTGTCTCACTAAGCTATTCCAAAACAAGGGATCCTGCTCTTTGCCTATTCCAAATTCGGGTAATTTTTCATGTCTGTATAGACCTAATTGAGGGGTATAATCCCCCATGATTACTTGTATCACATAATCCGCCACAAAACGCTCATTCAAAGCTTCAATTGCTTTTAATAATTGAACTAGCTGTGTTTTCGCTTCAATTCTTTCTTTAGGTTGTAAACAATTATCGCATTTGCCACAATTTTTATCTTCCCAGCTTTCTCCAAAATAATGCAATAAACTTCTTCTACGACAAGCACCAGTTTCTGCGAAGGCTACTGTCTCATCAATTAACTGCGCACCCACTTCTCTTTCACTCAAGGGCTTATCTCTTAAAAAATGTTCTAGCTTCGAAACGTCTTTATGAGAATAATATAAGATACAATTTCCTTCTAGTCCATCTCTACCAGCACGACCTGTTTCTTGATAATAGTTCTCAATAGATTTAGGAATATTATAATGAATCACATAACGAATATCTGGCTTGTCAATACCCATGCCAAAGGCAATGGTAGCAACAATAACTTGAACATCTTCATTTAAAAATTGATCCTGTCTATTGGCTCTTAATTTTTGATCCAAGCCTGCATGATAAGCAACTGCTTTAATTTTATTCGCAATTAATAAATCGGCTAATTCTTCAGTTGTCTTTCTATTGAGTGTGTATATAATGCCGCTCTTTCCTTTATGCCCAGAAATATATCTTACAATACTTTTTATGGTGACTTCTTTTTTTAATTTAGGCTGCACTTCATAATAAAGGTTGGCTCTATTAAAAGAAGAAATTAAAATTTCAGGATCTCGGAGAGATAAATTTTTAACGATATCACTTTGTACTTTTGGTGTAGCCGTAGCAGTTAAAGCAATGATGGGCACATTTGCATTAATCTCTTCCATCATTTCTTTGAGTCTTCTATACTCTGGTCTGAAATCATGCCCCCATTCAGAAATACAGTGGGCTTCATCTACTGCAAAAAAGGAAACATTTAAGTCGCTAAAAAAATCTAAATTTTCTTGCTTCGTTAGAGTTTCAGGTGCTACATATAATAATTTTGTTTTACCACTTAGTAGGTCGGCCTTCACCAATTTAATTTGTCCTTTATTTAAAGAAGAATTTAAGAAATGGGCCACTTCATCTTTTTCACTATAGCCCCGCACAAGGTCTACTTGGTTTTTCATCAGCGCAATCAAAGGCGATACGACAATGGCGCAACCAGGTAACATTAAAGCAGGTAATTGATAGCATAAACTTTTACCACCTCCTGTTGGCATAATCACAAAAGTATCTCGACCACTCAATAAAGAGACAATGGCCTTTTCTTGGGTACCCTTAAACTGCTTGAATCCAAATTGCTCCTCTAATGCCTTTAATAATACGGCAGGGCTGACTGAGTTATTCTTAGCCTTAGTAGCGGGGGCCTTTTTTATTGCTTTTTTGGTGGCTGCCATCTGTAATTATCTAAAAATCAACTATTTCGGTATAATATAGCTATATAAGTTAACGAATTTAATTCACTATTACTCAACTCCTCTATTATTTTACTGAAAATCTTTTTTTTAAGGATTTTTTAAAAATAGGGATGAATATGCATGAAACCTTAACTTTGCTGATTCTTAAATCGCATATGGATAAACAAATAACCGCTATTGCCAATAGAACGCTAGAAATTGAAGCGGCAGCCATTACTGGCTTACAAAAATTTATAGATGTCCCTTTTATAGAAGCGGTGAAAGCTATTTATACTACGGAAGGAAGATTAGTAGTAAGTGGTATTGGTAAAAGCGCCATCATTGCTCAAAAAATGGTAGCCACTTGTAACTCCACTGGAACCCCTGCCTTATTTCTACATGCTGCCGATGCCATCCATGGCGATTCTGGCATGATTAACAAACAAGACCTTGTTTTAATTATTAGTAAAAGTGGTGAAAGCCCCGAAATAAAAAATTTAGTACAATTAGTAACTGGCTTTGGAAATTCAATCATTGCCATGGTGGGTAATACAGAAAATTATTTAGCGAGCCATGCAAAATGGGTAATTAATACGACTGTAGAAAAAGAAGCCTGTGCATATAATTTAGCACCCACTTCATCTACGACTGCTCAAATGGCGATGGGCGATGCAATCGCTATGTGTTTAATGGAATTGAAAAAAGTAAAGGCAAGTGATTTTGCAAAATTTCATCCTGGAGGAAATTTAGGAAAAAGATTAACATTGACTGCAGGTCAAATGGCGCAAGTAAATCCAAAACCTTCTGTACAAGTAAGTACGACTTTAAAAGAAGTCATATTAGTTATTTCCAAAAACAGATTAGGCGCCGCAGTTGTGATAGATGAAAACGAAAAAGTATTAGGTATTATAACAGATGGAGATATTCGTAGAATGCTAGAAAATTATTCAAGCATTCAAGATTTAACGGCTGCTACTATATTTCACGCAGGTCCTGTTACTATTGCACCAGACGCACTAGCGGTAGAAGCCTTGGCATTGATGGAACGAAAAGATATTAGTCAATTAATAGTAGCGAATGACAATACTTTTATGGGAATGATTCATATACACGACTTAATGAAAGAGGGGATTTTATAAATCAAAGACAAGTATGCAAAACAAACATCATTATGTAGCCATTATGGCTGGAGGAATAGGAAGTAGATTTTGGCCAATGAGTAGAACCGCTTACCCTAAGCAATTTTTAGATGTACTTAATACGGGTAAAACTTTAATTCAGTGGACCTACGAAAGATATACGCAGTTTATACCTGCTGAAAATATTTATATTGTTACTTCTGAAGAATACGTTTCTATTGTTGAAAAGCAATTGCCCAATTTACCTAAAGAAAATATTTTAGCAGAGCCTAGTAAAAAAAATACAGCGCCTTGCATTGCTTATATCTCTTTTAAATTAGCCCAGAAGGATCCTCTAGCTACTTTTGTAGTAGCACCAAGTGATCACTTAATTTTAGAGCAAGAAAATTTTCAAAAAATTGTAGAACAATCACTTGATTTTGTTTCGAATATCAAGGCCTTAGCTACTTTAGGTATTAAGCCTACAAATCCCAATACTGGTTATGGTTATATACAATACGAGGGGCTAGAAGTGAGTAAGGGTGTTTATAAAGTAAAAACATTTACCGAAAAGCCGACGGGGGAAATTGCAGCGTCCTTTTTAGCCAGCGGCGATTTTTTATGGAACGCCGGTATTTTTGCATGGAAAGCCTCTACTGTAATAGCTGCTTTTGAAAAGTACCAACCAGAAATGTTTGAATTATTTGATGGAGAGAAAGCAAATTTTAATACCCCAGCAGAAAAAAAATCTATTCAAAAAATATATCCGCAGTGTGTGAATATATCTATTGATATTGCTATTATGGAAAAAGCAGATAATGTATATGTTATTCCTGCCAGCTTTGGATGGAGCGACCTAGGTACATGGAATAGTGCTTATGAGAATATGGAGAAAGATTATTTCGCCAACGCCGTAGCCTCTGATAATGTTATTGTGATTGACGCTACGAAGTGTATGATTAATGCACCCAAGGATAAATTAGTAGTAGTGCAGGGCTTAGATGATTTTATTGTAGTAGATACCAAGGATGTACTTCTTATATGCAGTAAAGAAAAAGAGCAGTCTATTAAAGAATATGTAGCTGAAGTGAAAAGACATAAGGGCGATAAATACATCTAGAGACAATTACATTAAAATTCGGCAGAAATTCTTATCTTAGTTTAGAACGCATTAGCTTAATAAACCTAAATTTCCCAAATGGCAACCATTATCACTGGAACGGGCAGCTATATACCTGGTCTTGTTATACCCAATAATTCCTTTAGGGACCATCGTTTTTATGGAGAAGACGGCGTATTAATTAATACACCCAATCCAGAAATTTTTGAGAAATTTAAAGATATCACAGGTATCTATGAAAGAAGATATGCAGAAGAAAATGTAAATACCTCAGACCTGGCTGCCAAGGCTGCAGCATTAGCCATTGAAGATGCAGGCATTGACCCTGAAACAATAGACCAAATTATTGTAGCACATAATTTCGGTAATGTTATTGCAGGTACGATTCAATCCGATGCCGTCCCTTCCATTGCCTCAAGGGTAAAAAATTTATTAGAAATTCGTAATCCTAGTTGCGTAGCCTATGATTTATTATTTGGTTGCCCGGGTTGGATACAAGGCGTCATACATGCCGACTCCTTTATAAAATCAGGTTTAGCTAAAAGATGTTTGATCATAGGGGCTGAAACTTTAAGTAGAGTGATAGACCCACACGATAGAGACAGCATGATTTTTAGTGATGGCGCAGGGGCTTGTATTGTAGAAAATTCAACAGATAACAAAAGTGGCATACTTGCTAGCAGCGTGCAAAGCCACTGTATGGATGAAGCTTACTACTTATACTTAGGCAAGTCATATCATCCAGAGGGAGATGAGACTACAAGATATATTAAGATGAAGGGGCGTAAGGTATATGAGTATGCTATTAAGAATGTACCCATTGCGATGAAAGAGTGTATTGAAAAAGCAGGCGTAGAAATTCATGAGGTGAAAAAATTCTTTTTACACCAGGCTAACGAAAAAATGGATGAAGGTTTTATTAAGGCCTTGTTTAAATTATATGGCATTAAAGAGATTCCTGAAAATGTAATGCCTATGAGCATTCATGAATTAGGTAATAGTTCAGTTGCTACTATTCCTACTTTATATGATATGGTAAAACATGGAAAATATGCGGAACACCAGTTAGATAAAGGAGACGTTGTTATATTCGCCTCTGTGGGTGCGGGCATGAATATTAATGCTATTTGTTACAGAGTATAAGTTTTAAAAATAGTTTACCTATAACTAATACCCTCTCACATTTTTTCCTTCTACATAATTTTTAAAGGCTTTATTACAAACCTTATTACCTCCAGGTGTGGGATAGTTACCTGTGAAATACCAGTCGCCGGTATTGGTAGGGCAACAATCATGTAATGCCTCAATAGTTTGATAAATAACTTCAACAGGTATTTTAATATCTTCAGGTGTAATTAACTGCGCAATTTTATCTGAAATTTCTTCAGGGGTAAATGGTTTGTATAATTGACGCACCACATTTTCCGTATGTAATTCATTAGAAGCTTCTAAGGCAATAATTTTTTGATAAGTCTCGTCAATCACATTCGTCATTCCCTTCTCATTCAATAAAGCAATCACTGCTCTAAAGGCAATGAAATCGTTCATCTTACTCATGTCTATTCCATAACAGTCGGGGTATCTAATTTGAGGCGCAGAAGAAACCACTATAATTTTTTTAGGACCTAAGCGAGACAACATTCTTATTATACTTTCTTTCAAAGTAGTGCCTCTTACAATACTATCATCAATAATCACCAAGGTGTCTTCATCCTTGCGCACAGTGCCATAGGTAATATCGTATACGTGTTGTACCATCTCATTTCTATTGGTATCCTCTGTAATAAAAGTGCGTAGTTTCACATCTTTAATCGCAATTTTTTCTTGTCTAATTTTACGATTAATCATGGCCTCTAACTTCTCTTCACTGACATCAGTACCCCAACTTAAAATTCTTTCGACCTTAATTTTATTAAGGTATGTTTCCATTCCTTTTACCAAACCATAAAATGCTACTTCAGCTGTATTGGGAATATAAGAGAAAATGGTATTTTTTAAATCTTTTTCAATGCGCTCTAAAACTATTTTACTTAAATGATTACCTAGTGCAATTCTTTCTCTGTAAATTTTTTCATCACTACCTCTTGAAAAATAAATTCTTTCAAAAGAGCAAGCGCGTCTTTCTTTAGGGGCGATAATTTGTTCAATCTTGTAATTGCCTTCATCGTCTACTAGCAAGGCTTGTCCAGGCATGAGTTCTAATACTTCATTTTCACCCACATTGAATGTGGTTCTAATAGCGGCTCTTTCACTAGCAGCAACAATTACTTCATCATCGATATAATAATAAGCAGGTCTGATGCCATGGGCATCTCTTAAAATAAAGCTATGACCATTACCTACCAAACCGCCTACTGTAAAGCCTCCGTCAAATAAAGGAACGGCCTTCTTTAAAACATCGACAATATTGGGATTATTAGGATTAGTAGATTCTTCATTGCTTAAAAAATGATGAATCACTTCCATCATCGCTGCTAAATCGCTTTGTTTTTCAAAAGGAGCTGGGTCTAGATTAATTTTTTCAAATAATTCATCGGTATTGACTAAATTAAAATTACCTGCCAAGGCTAGGTTCTTCCCTGGCACTAAATTACGCTTGATAAAAGGATGACAAAATTCAAGATTGTTTTTTCCTTGTGTTCCGTAGCGTAAATGACCCAATAAAATTTCACCCATAAAAGGTAAATGCCCTTTCATTAAACCAGGGTGCTTTGCAATATCTGGTTGAAACTTTTCAAGCTCTTGTATTTCTAAACCTATTTTATAAAATAAATCGGCAATAGGTTGTTGTGCATTACTGCGTAATCGGTATAAGAAAGGATTGCCTGGTTCAATATTTAATTTAAGTGTAGCCAAACCCGCACCATCTTGACCACGATTGTGCTGTTTTTCCATCAACAAGTATAGTTTGTTTAATCCGTAGGTAACCGACCCTCTTTTTTGAAGATAATAAGAAAGAGGCTTTCTAAGTCGAATATAGGCTAAGCCACATTCGTGTTTGATTTCGTCGCTCATGATGGAGTTTAAGGAGTCCCAAATTTACAATAGTTAGCTATTGTATGCTAGTAAAGAAGTAAAAAAAATTCTAAGCGCCCGTCGTAAAATGAGGAATCTCAATAAGTAGCAGGTCTGAGCCGGCTGGCGCATCAATTTGGACCGCTTCTACCCCCGAAATGCCCACTGCATCTCTACGCCCTAAAACTTGGCCACCCAGGGTGCAAGTCCCTTCAATACAGATGGCAAAAAGGCCTTGGCCCTCTTGGTGCATAGCGTAATTAGTAGAAAAAGGCTTTTTAAA
>SHWX01000025.1 GCA_009693615.1 Chitinophagaceae bacterium
GGCTATGGCGCCACTGAAGTGTTTTTTGAGTACTAATTTCACGTCAAATTTTAATTACTTACCTTTGCCTTACTACAAACCCGAACTATCGTGGTAAGCAATTACCAAGGAAAGTCCGGACAGCATAGGGTAACCCACCGGTGAATAGCCGGCGTTCCAATTTATTGGAACAGAGAAAGTGCCACAGAAAATAACTACCTCGCAAGAGGAAAAGGTGAAAACGTGCGGTAAAAGCGCACGGATAAGACAAGTAATTGTTTTATAGGGTAAACCTTGGGTGCTGTAATGCCACGTAAAGGAGCGCTTTAGAACGACTCGTTCAAGTTCCAGGGTAGGCAGCAAGACCCCACCAGCAATGTTGGGGCTAGATAAATGATAGTTTAGAAACAGAATCCGGCTTATGAGGCTTGTAGTATTTTTAAAATCAGTTTTCATTCTTTATAAGATTGAAACATAAACTTGATCATACATGACTATAGAACAGATAAAGCGTATGAAGGACCAAGTAAGCGTCCTAAGGAGGTTTCTTTGACGTCGATAACAGATTATACAAAGTAGCGACCGACAAACAATTGTCCTTGTCACCCGGTTTTTGGGATGATAACACGCGTGCTACGAGTACCATGAAGGAAATTAAGGTGAATGAGTATTGGATACATATGTATCAGAATGTAGAATCCCATTTAGAAGATTTTGTGGTCTTATTTGATTTTTGGAAAGCAGGTGATGCCACTGAAGTGGAAACCCAGGAAGCTTTTCAGAAGGCCACCCTTTTTATTGAAGAAGCAGAATTTAAGAGTACTTTAAATAAACCAGAGGACGAACTTCCCGCCATTTTACAAATTAATCCAGGAGCTGGTGGTACTGAAAGCCAGGACTGGGCAGAAATGCTACTTCGTATGTATACCATGTATGGCGAAAAACAAGGTTGGACTGTAAGCTCCATAGATTATCAAGAAGGAGATGGAGCTGGTATAAAATCGGCCACTTTGCAATTTGATGGCCCTTTTGCTTACGGGTTTTTAAAAGCAGAATCGGGTGTGCACCGTTTAGTAAGAATTTCACCATTTGATAGTAATGCAAGAAGACATACTTCATTTGCATCTGTATATGTATATCCCTTAATTGATGATACTATAGAAATTGTAGTAAACCCTGCCGATATCGAATGGGAATTTTATAGAAGTGGTGGTAAAGGAGGACAAAACGTAAACAAAGTAGAAACTGCTGTGAGATTAAGGCATGCTTCAGGTATTATTGTAGAATGTCAACAATCAAGAACGCAGGGCGAGAATAGAGAGATAGCCATGAAGATGTTGAAAAGTAGATTGTATGAAGAAGAAATGCGTAAAAAACAAGAAGCTTTAAATGCTTCTAATGCCAATAAGAAAAAAATAGAGTGGGGTAGTCAAATACGATCTTATGTATTTCATCCCTATAAAATGATTAAGGATCACCGTACCGATTTTGAAGTTGGCAATATTGGGCCAGTCATGGATGGTGAAATTGATGGGTTTATTAAAGCTTTTTTAATGATGGAAGCTTCATAAGTTCATACTTACTTTTGGGCCTTAAGCTTTCTTGCCATCTAAATCCTCGAATAATTAATTCTTCTTTAGGCGTTTGGTTTAGTGGAGTCATTTTACCTACAAGTTGATTTTTGAAAACTACTTTAGCAGGCTCCGTGTTTTCGAAATAAACCTCAATTATTTGTGCATTAGAATGGTTTACCCCTATAAAGTTTTTATCATTGTCTAAAGGGAAATATACATTCTCAGCATTGCCTTTCGCGTTCATTTTGTAAATCTCGCCTTCTTCAAACCATACATTCAATTTATTGCCTTTTAGTTGGTTATAATAACTAGTGGTATCAATTTTGTTAATAGCAAAAGCGTTTTCAAATACAACCAATTGTTCCGGCTTTTTATTCTTTACAAATAAGTACAGGGTATCGCCGGTTATTTGGTTATCGTTGGCCCAAATAATAGGATCGGATATAAGTCTTATGGTAGAATCGCTAAGGGAATAAAATAAGCTATCGGCCTTACCTTGCAGTGAGTCAGAATATATTTTCACATGGTGATAGGCTTCAAAATATTTATCTAAAGTAGTATCGGTAATAATACCTACAGAATCTCTTGCATTAGGTATTTTTCTTTTTAAATCAGAAATTTTACCTGCATACAAAGTATCTGCTGCAATATATAAAGTGTCTTTTTTTTGTTTAATTAATAGAAGAGGATTTTCTGTTGCTAGGAAAGTACTTTTTTGTTTGTTGGCCTTTATATTATTAGCCATTAAATCAAAGCCCAATGTATCCTTAGAAGTGTAAATGGCATTGCCTTTAAATTCACCCATTTCAAGTGAATCGTCTACCGCCATTTCATCGGCTATAAAATGATAAGTACTGTCATCTATATTTGACCTGTCATACATATAGCCCTTTCTTGTACCAGTGTTGTAATTGCCATTACTAGTGCTAATAATCCTGCTACCTGTTATAATTTTTGAAGGGCTTATAAAGTTAGTGAGTTGAGAATAGGTATTGTATTCTAGGGTATCGGTAATGATATTATTTTCAGGATCAACTAATTCCACATTTTTTCTAAATATCACATCTCTTGTTTCTCCATAGTATACACCTTCTTTGCTTGTTAGTACTGTTTTATTACGCACTAGCTTGCCACCATTTTTAAAGCTACCTAACTTAGCATTTACATCATAATCTAAGGAGTCGGTGGTTAATATGCCTTTACCATCGGTGAGTTTTACTTTTTTGCGTAAAAATGCTTTCTTGGTAGCGCCTAAGTATTTTAAATAAGCCGAATAAGTATGCACGCTGTCCGCATCATTGATATGCACATTACCAAAACCTTCTAAAGTATTTAAAGTAGTATTTAAAATAATACTATCGCCGTACAATAAAGTTTTACCTTGACGAATTTTTACATGTCCTACTAATATCAAGTAGTCCATACTATCCATTTTTTTGACATTGTATACTTCGGCAGAAAGAAATTCAATGAGTTTATTTCCACTCGCTACTGGAGGAGTTTGAGCTGTAAGGCTGTCCTTAGGATTGGAAGTAATAGGGGTTTGTCCTTTTACTGAAGAAAAGCAAAGACTAGATAATAATATGAGGTATACCCATTTATTCATGATTCACAGAATCAGCTAAAGGCTTTTCTAATGGAGTGGATTTATCTTTTTTGCCGAATACTGAAACATTGATATATCTTTTAGGATGCACTTTAATATCGTCCACAAGGGTATTGATACTTATAAGCGTTCCTTGTAAATTTTGATAAAAAGCAGTATCATTGATTAATTTAGCGGCAGTACCATTACCTGAATTTATTTTTTGCAAACTTGTATTTAAAGAAGCCACTGCTAATTGAATGGTTTTAATGGTCTTGGTTAAGTCGGCGTCTTTCACCGATTTTGAAACGCTGTCTAAATTGGTAATAATATTATTTAGCTTCTCATTATTATTATTCAAATTTTTAGTAAAAGAGTTTAAATTATCAAACGACTGGCTCACTGAACCGTTTTGTTTTTGTAACATAGTTTCAATATTAGCCATGGAGCTATTTAAACTCTTTGTAGTGATGGCTAAATTTTCTAATACTACTGCAAGGTTTTGTCTATTTTTATCATCTAATACATGATTAATATTATTCAAAACTTTATCCAAAGAAATAATGGCACTATTTGTTTTTTCACCCAGTGGCGAAAGGGTATTTACAAAGTCTCCTAATAAACTATTAGCAGGTGCTGTTTGAATGGTGTCTCCCGATTTAATATAAGCAGTAGCATTACCTAGTACAATACTAATACTACTAATGCCTAAAGGATTATCTTGAATACTAGCTACTGAGTTATTGGGAATTTTATAAGCCTCATTTAATTTTACAGAAATAATAATTGAAGCTAGATTATCTTTTTGGTTTTCAATTTCAAAGACCGTTCCCACTTGGTAGCCATTTACAAATACAGGATTAGAAATAATGAGTCCTTTGGTATCGGCATATTTCGCATAAATATAATTACCGGGTTGAAATATGGTTTTCCCCTTTAGAAAATTAAATCCTATAATCATTAAGGTAATGGCAATTGCCGTAAGCGCTCCCACCTTGGTTTCGTTTGATACTTTCATCTTGAATGAATTAAATAAACTTTATGCAAAATTAGCTAAAAAAGGGGAGCTAATTGGAATTTGTCTTTTTCTGGTTTTCTAGTGAATTTTTATACCTAAGAATAGATTTGGTAATTACCTCGCAAATTTCATTTTGCCCATCATCGCTATTGAGATAATCCTCATCTTCTGGGTTGGAGATAAAGCCAGTTTCTACTAGTACCGCAGGCATTTGTACCGCGGCTAGTACCCAAATTCCTTTCTGTCTTTGTTTGGCTTCTCTACTAATTCGACCAGCTGCTTTAAATTCTTCTTCTATTGTTAAAGCTAAACTAGCTGCTCTTTGAAAAAATTGCTGAGTCAATAAACTTGCCATCATTGATCGGGTAGGGTCGGCCTCTTCAATTTCTTTAATTTGTTTGATAGAAACGGAATCCAATTTCTCCACCACATCATCTACTGCTTCATTGGCCATATCCTTTTTTTGATCGGACTTGCCTACATTATATATAAATGTTTCTGTACCCTTTGCTGTACTTGGCGTATAGGTAGTTTTATATAAAGGAACTCTTCTTGTTACCTTTCTTTTAACTCCTTTTTTCTTTACTGTATAGGTCTTATTGGTATAGCCAATGATTTCTCTGCTTCGACTAGGATTAGCAGAATTAGTATGAATGCAAATAAATAAATCCCCTTTGGCTGCATTGGCAATATTGGCTTTTTCTACTACAGTATTGAAAATTTCTGTTCTACGCGTAAGAACCACTTCCACATCCGGGATAGATTGATTGATATATTCCTCTAGTTTCAAGGAAATGGCCAAGGATACCGCAGCTTCAGTGGAATATTTGCCATTAGAACCAGGGTCGGTGCCTCCATGACCTGGGTCAATGATGATACGTTTGATGGTTTTGGATGAGTTTTGGGCTACTGTACTTAAGCTAATAAGGGTAAAAAGGGCTATTAGGCTATAAGTAAATGCTAAAATCAGTCTATTTTGCTTCATAATCAGTGCCTTAATGCTGTTTTAGTTTATTTTTGCTGCTGTGATAACAACAGGACACAAAAATAACGTAAAATACAGGCGTTCTATTGTAATTGGTAGCATTTTACTAACATTAACAATAGTTTTAATGCCCATAATGGGCGTTTTTGCTCAGGCCAAAATACAGGCAGGTAAAAAAGACAGTGTTTCTGTTAAAATAGACACCCTTTCTAAGAATAATGATAGCGCTTATATTAAGTCACTTAGAATCTCCAAAGACAGTATTGATACTCCCGTTAATTATAATGCAGAAGATTCAGGCGTGATGATTATGTCTACCAAAGAATTCTTTTTGTATGGTAAGGCTAAGACCGTCTATAAAACTTCAGAATTAGAAGCAGCCACCATAGTCTATGACCAGCAAAGTCAGAATATGAGAGCCTATGGCGCAAAGGATACTACTGGTAACCCTTTGAGTAATCCAAAGTTCAAAGAAGGGACTATGACTTCTGTGAATGACTCTATTTATTTTAATATGAAGTCGGGGAAGGGACTTACAAAAAATACCAATTTTCAACAAGGTGAAATTTTTATCAATGCCACCACCATGAAAAAGGTAAATCAAAATGAGGCTTTTGCATGGAAGGCTAGGTTTACTACCTGTAATTTAGACGATCCCCATTTTGCTTTTAGAACCAATAGATTAAAAATAATTACGGAAAAAATTGGAGTATCAGGCCCAGCCTTCCCAGAATTTGAAGGTGTACCTTTTCCAATAGGTATTCCATTTGGAATTTTTCCTTTATCAAGAGGTAAGCATTCTGGAATGATGGCGCCTGCATTTTCTACCAGCGAAGATTTTGGTTTAGGCTTTGAAGGATTAGGCTATTATAAAGTACTGAGTGATAATTTTGATGCCACTATAAGAACTAATATTTATTCTTATGGAGGATGGAGCGCGAATTTGAATAGTAAATATATTTTACGCTATAAATACATTGGTAATTTTAACCTTAGTTTACAAAATTCAAGAATATTGAATAGGAATGTAAATATTGCTAATGAATTCACCGGTGGTAAAACATTTATGATTAACTGGTCTCATTCAATGGACTCAAGGGCTTTACCAGGTACTAATTTTTCTGCCAATGTCAATTTTGGAAGCACGAAATATAATAGTTATTTATTGAATAACCCTTATCAGAATTTTCAAAACCAAATTAGCTCTTCCATTAGCTATAATAAGTCTTGGGATAACAAATATAATTTATCGGTAAACTTGAATCATAGCCAGAACAATAATTTAGGTTTGGTGAATTTAAGTTTGCCCAATATTAATTTTAATGCATTGACTTTATATCCTTTTCAGTCCAAGGATCAGGTGGGAGCTGGAAAATGGTATGAAAAATTAGGGGTAGGGTATAATGGATCTTTCCAGAATCAAATGGCTTTTTATGATTCCGCCTTTAATATCAACAGATTATTAGATACCATGCAATGGGGCGCTACACATAATATTCCTATTAGTGTTTCGCTGCCATCACTTGGGCCTATTACGATTACACCCTCTATTGGTTTTGATGAAAAATGGTTTGGTTCACAAAATACGAAGTCTTGGAATAGTAAATTAAATAAAGTAGATACGAGTAATGAAAAAGGTTTTTTTAGAGCACCCCATGTAAGTTTTGGTCTAGGAACAGCAAGTAGAATTTTTGGTACCTATAAATTTAAAAGCGATTATGTAGAAGCTATTCGTCATGAAATAAGGCCCAGTATCTCTTTTAACTATTCACCCGATTTAGCGAAATCTTATCATTATTCCACTCAAATTGATTCCACTGGTAGAACTTACCGCTTTTCAAAATATGATGGAGGCGCTTTAGGCGGGGCCTATTCAGAAGGAACCTTTGGAGGTTTAAGTTTTGGTTTGGATAATTTACTAGAGATGAAAGTAAAAGATAAAAAAGATACTAGTGCCGAAAACTTTAAAAAAGTTAAATTAATTGAAGGTTTTGGCTTTACGTCTAATTATAATTTTTTAGCTGACAGTTTTCAATTAGGTAATTTTAATTTTTATGCCCGTACTATTTTATTTGATAAGTTCAATATTTCTTCTTCATTCAGCCTAGACCCTTATGCCACTGATGCGCAAGGGTTCAGGGTGAATAAATTAGATATCGACCCTACTAAATTTAAATTCGGAAATATCACCAACGGAGGAGTTTCTATTTCTACTTCTTTTAAAAGTAAATCCAAGGAAGATGCAGATGCTAAGAAAAAAGAAATTCCTATAGACCCCTTCATGACCCCCGATGAACAACAAAGGCAATTGCAATATGTGAAAGCTAATCCGGCAGAATTTACCGATTTTTCTATTCCTTGGAGTTTAACCGTATCTTATTCTTTCCAGTTTTCAAGAATAATAAAGCCCGATTATTCCGGATTTAAACTACAAACCTATTCAAGTTTAAATTTTAATGGAGACTTTAGTTTAACGTCTAAGTGGAAACTAGGTGGAACTGGCTATGTAGATGTGGCCAAGGCCAGTATCCAACAACTAAGTATGTTTATTACGCGTGAGATGCACTGCTGGCAATTATCTATTAATGTAACACCTATTGGTATGTATCGTTCTTTCAGTATTACTGTGAATCCTAAATCGGGTATATTAAGAGATTTAAAAATTAATAGAAGTAGAACCTTCTCTTCTTCTAGTTACTAATTTTTATCATTATTTTCTAAATAGTATTTAGCCATCACATCATAAACGGCTTGCTTCAAGCTATCCTTAGTATGTCCTTGCGGATAAATGGCAGGTAGTATGTGCATATCAATTTTGCCAGGTGTAAAATATAAAATGGGCCTTGCAGGAAGTATTTTCTTGGTATTCAAAATAACTACTGGTATAATAGGCTTTTGAGCATCTATAGATAGTTTAAAGGCACCATCAAAAAAAGATTTTAAAGGTTCCGTGGTTTTATTTCTAGTGCCTTCTGGATAAATAAGCATATCTAAGCCATTGTTTAAAACATTCAGCATCTTATCAAAGCTTTCTTTACGACTATTATGATCTTTTCTATCTACAACCACAGTGGCAAATTGGTAAATCCATCCAAATAGTGGAACGTAAATAAAACTTTTTTTAGCAATGGTTTTATTCGCTCTAGGAAGAAATGGGGTACTTATTGGTATGTCAATTAAACTATTGTGATTACACACTACAACGGCATTTGGCATTCCTTTAAAAACTTCTTTTCCTTTTACCCTAAAAGAACAGCAAGACAAAAATAAAAATAAGCGCATCCACATTTGCGATATTCTTCTATGGTATCTTGTTTTAAAAGGGTCTGGTACAAAGAAACATACAAGATAAAACCATAAAAATATAAACATGGTAGAGGCAAATGCCAATAAAGCCCAAATGGCAAATGTTCTTGCAATAATATTTTTTAGCAATTTCATAGCGTTATTTAAATGGCCCAGTCAATGGGGTCTATATTATTTTTAACTAAGTATTCATTGGTAGCACTAAAATGCTTGCAACCAAAAAAACCATTATAGGCACTAAAGGGGGAAGGGTGTGCTGCTTTTAAAATTTTATGCTTTGAGCTGTCTATGAGTTTAATTTTTTCTTGAGCAAAATTACCCCATAAAATAAAAACCAAGCTTTTTTTTTGGGATGAAAGCGATAGAATTACATCGTCCGTAAATTTTGTCCATCCAATTTTAGCATGACTGGCTGGTTCATTGGCCCTCACCGTAAGCACTGCATTTAATAATAGCACCCCTTGTTTTGCCCAAGTGCTTAAGTTACCAGAGGAAGGAATGGGCATACCAATATCTTTATGTAGTTCTTTAAATATATTTATTAAGGAAGGAGGTGGCTTAATCCCATCTGGTACAGAAAAACTTAAACCCATGGCTTGGTTTGCATTATGATAAGGGTCTTGTCCTAAAATAACCACTTTAACTTTATCATAGGGCGTTAAACTAAAAGCATTGAATATAAGACCACCGTTTGGATAGATAGTTGTTTTTAATGATTTTTCAGCTTTTATATGTTCGGCAATTTGGTTAAAATAAGGCTTATCGAATAAATCCGACAAAGCATTCTTCCAACTTGGTTCCATTTTAATTTCCATATAATAGTATCAATTGTAGCTCAATCTGAATAAAGATAAATCTTGTTCAACAAACCACCATCATTCCACCCAATTTTAAGGCATTTTTTGTAACTTTCTATCATAAAGATGGAAAAGTAGGTTATAGCTGTGTAACGAATAACCCCATTATAATTTAATAAATTTAGAGATATGAAATTTACATGTAGTAAAAAGAATTTTTTCTTTATTTTTTTAATGAGCATTTTATACAATAGCCAAGCGCAAACGAATACTGTAAAGATAGAGCCCATTAATTTTTCCAATGTGAATGTTACAGATGCCTTTTGGAAACCTAAGATGGATTTAGTGGCTACTAAAACTTTGGATGCTTGTATTTATCAAACTGAAGAAAAAACAGGCCGTATAAGAAATTTCGAAAAAGTAGCTAGAAAGAAAGGGGAAGCACATGAGGGCATTTTTTATGACGACTCTGATGTATTCAAAGCCTTAGAAGCAATGGCTTATGCTATTAAAACCAGCCATGATAAAAAATTAGAAGCCAAGGCCGATGAATGGATTGATAAAATTGCTGCAGCTCAATTAGAGGATGGATATTTGAATACCTATTATACTTTAACTGGTTTGGATAAGCGTTGGTCAGATATGAGTATGCATGAGGACTATAATGCAGGTCATATGATTGAAGCTGCGGTAGCCTATTATGATGCTACTGGTAAAAGAAAGTTTTTAGACGTGGTAATTAAATGGGCTAATTATTTTGATACTTTATTTGGCCCAGGAAAAAAAGATTGGGTAACAGGACATCAAGAATTAGAACTAGCCTTGGTCAAATTATACCGAGTAAGCAACGATAAAAAATATTTAAACCTAGCAGATTGGTTATTGTCTGAAAGAGGTAAAAAGTTAGCAAAAGGGTATACTTGGACAGAATGGAAAGACACTTTATATACCCAAGATCAAGTACCCGTTAAAGAACAAAAAGATATCACTGGTCATGCAGTAAGGGCTATGTATTTATATACAGGCGCTGCCGATGTAGCTGCACATACCGGCGATAAGGACTATGTCACAGCTATGCGAAGAGTTTGGGAAGATGTGGTGTATAGAAATATGTATATCACTGGAGGGATTGGCTCTGCTGGAAGTAATGAAGGTTTTACCAACGATTATGATTTACCCAATGAAGAAGCCTATTGTGAAACCTGCGCTTCAGTAGGTATGGTATTTTGGAATCAAAGAATGAATAGTTTAACGGGCCATGCAGAATACATAGATGTACTGGAGCGTAGTTTATACAATGGAGCCTTAGATGGACTTTCTTTAAGTGGAGATCGATTCTTTTATGGTAACCCTTTAGCCTCTTCCGGTAAGAATACAAGAAAAGAATGGTTTGGTACTGCTTGTTGTCCATCTAACATAGCAAGATTAATAGCTTCTTTGGGAAATTATATTTATGGTTATTCAAATGGTAAATTTTATGTGAATTTATTTGTAGGTAGTAATACGCAAATTAAAGTGCCAAATGGAGATATGCAGTTTACCATGGCTACTAATTATCCTTGGGAAGGTTCCATGAAGTGCACACTTAATATGAAGAAAAAAGTTTCTTTACCCATAGCCTTTAGAATACCAGGCTGGGCCAATGGCATTCCCGCGCCAGGTAATTTGTATTCTTTTGAAAATACAATACCAGCATCAAAACCCACTATGCTAGTAAACGGAAAAGAAATAATGTATAAAGTGGAAGATGGGTATGCGGTTATCACACAAGAATGGAAAAATAATGATGTGGTAGAGTTTCAACTACCTATGACTATTCAAAAAATTAAAGCAAGAGATGAGCTTTTACAGGATAATGGTCGTGTAGCTTTACAAAGAGGCCCCATTGTGTATTGTATTGAAGGTGCAGATAATAATGGGAAGGCATGGAATATTATAGCGCCCACTCAGAGTGTTTTCACTGCAGAGAATTTTTCTGTACTGGATGAAAAAGTGGTGAGCTTAGTAGCTAATTTACCCGTTATACAAATAAATAACGACGGATTGTCGGCAGAAACTATCATTAAAAAAGTAAGAGCCATTCCTTATTATACATGGTGTAATAGAGGTAGTAATGCCATGCAGGTATGGTTACCAACTAACTTGAAGAATGAAAAAATTAATTATTAAAGTGGTGGATTATTAAAATTTTCATAATGCGGCATTTTGGTAAGTAAACTTTAATAATTTGAATCGGTTGCTATTTTTTTCCATATCAATGATCAATTCTTTTCTAGCTAAGGTTTCAAATGCAGGTAAACTAGCATTATTTCCTTGTAAGCGTGCTAGGTTATCTAAAGCTACATAACCAAAAGCAGCAATTACATTTAGTATAATAGATAAATCGCTTTTTCGGGTATTGGTTACAGGTAATTGTCTTATACTTTCATTTAAGGCCTGTGCATGCTTATGGTATAGTGCAAAAATAGCTTCATACTGCTTGGCTCTTATAGCAAGTGTAATAATACCTTCTTGCATGTCTTTATATATATCATACAAATCGTTGGTTAGTTGTATCACACCACCTAAGGCATACCAAGTAGTATCTGCTTCAGGAAGATAGTGGGTATCTAAATAATGCCTGCACATCAATAAACAGTAACCGCCTTTTCTAGTGGTAATAGACAAAAGAGCTTCGTCACTCACTTTTGGATTGAATTGCTCAAGAGAATCTTTTTGAGCAATATGTAGTCCTTCAAAGTCTTTAAAGTATTGTGCTTTATCTGCTACATCATTTAATAAACGGGTATGCGTATAAATAAATACCTTTTCAAAAAATGTTTGAGGGGTGAATACTTCGGGATGATAAAATATATAATCTATCTGTTCAATGGTTAAAGTTTTATCGTCAAAAAAATCGTCGTAGACTGAAACCATTATAAAATAAAGTAAATTTCTTTCCTTTTCATTTACATTATTATTACGACCATATAAACTACTAAAACTATCGTTAATAAAATGTTGTTGAATGCTATATCTCTTTACAACTTTCTCCAAGGTTTTTTGATCAAACTTCCCATCGAATTTCAGTTCTACCATATGTAGGTATTCGGTAGCCCATTTTTCGGACTGCTTTAAACCTGAAAAGGTTTTAAGCGTTAATATACCAATAGATTTGATAAAAGAGACTAAGTACATATCTACTAAAATTATATTAAATTGTTTATACAAAAAAATAGGATAATAGGGGATAGATGCTTCTATTTTAGTATATTTATTTGTCTATTATTTTTGACACTTATATATTATTCTATGAAAAGATTTACAGCTGTTTGTATCATTACTTTGAATTTAATTACCCATAGTTCCATAGCGCAAGTGTCTAAAGCGCCTGCCTATCCTTTAATTACCCATAACCCTTATTTTAGTATTTGGTCTTTTAGTGATAAGATTAATGAATCCACTACCAAGCATTGGACTGGTTCTAATCAGTCTATTCTAGGTTTAATTAAAGTGGACAACCAAGTCTATCGATTCTTGGGTAAAGAAGCTTCTATGAATGAAAATGATAAAATTATACTGGCCAATCAATTAGCGGTGAATATGTCTGCTACACAAACTACTTATCAATTTGAATGTGGTGGTGTTGCGCTAAACCTATGCTTTACTTCACCATTAATTATTACAGACATTAATATACTTTCTCGTCCCGTTACTTATATTTCAATGAAAACAAAATCTAAGGACGGTAAAAAACATTTAGTTCAATTATATGTAGGAGCATCTTCAGCTATTGCCTCAAATAAAGGTAGTGAAGAAGTGGTTGCAACTGGTTATACTACCCAAAATTTAAATGTTTTAAAAGTTGGAACAGTAGAACAGCCTATATTAAAAAAGAGTGGGGATGACCTTAGAATTGATTGGGGCTATGCATATATGGCTGCGAATAAATATCATTCAAAACAAACTATTCAGTCTATCAATGAAGCTAGTTCGGATTTTATTTCAAATACAAATGGAATGAATGCTGATAAAGTCATTGCTAGTAGTTCATCTAGTATACAAGGAACAAACCTATCTATCAATACTATTTTTAATGAAGATACTGCTGCGAACATTGAAACGGAACATTTATTATTAGTAGCCTACGATGAAATTAAAGCTATTGAATATTTTAAAGAAAAATTAGATCCTTGGTGGAAACTAGATTCTAACATGAATATGGACAAAATGTTACAATTAGTGAATAGCCAATACAAGGATGTAATGGCTAGATGCGATAGGTTCAATAAACAAATATATAACGATGCTTTAGCCGCAGGGGGAGATAACTATGCTAAACTATGTGTCACCGCTTATAGACAAGCTGTATCAGCGCATAATTTAGTAAAGAGCAAACAAAATGGCGAACTACTTTTTTTATCTAAAGAGAATTTTAGCAATGGAAGTATTAACACAGTAGATGTAACTTATCCAAGTGCGCCTTTATTTTTAAACTATAATCCTTCTTTAATGAAGGGTATGTTAAACGGTATATTTTATTTCAGTGAAAAAAGTGGTTTATATAAACAACCTTATGCAGCACATGATTTAGGAACTTATCCTTTAGCCAATGGCCAAACTTATCCTGAAGGAATGCCGGTAGAAGAATCGGGTAATATGATTATTCTAGCTGGAGCCATTGTAAAATCGGAAGGCAATGCTAGTTATGCAGCAGCACATTGGGCTACTTTAACACAGTGGGTACAATTTTTAGAGAAAGAAGGACTGGACCCAGTGAATCAATTATGCACCGATGATTTTGCGGGACATTTAGCGCGAAATGCAAACCTAGCTATTAAAGCTATTGTCGGAATCAGGTCTTATGCAATGATGGCAGAAATGTTGGGTAAAAAAGAAATTGCAACTAAGTATACTCAAATAGCAACTGAAATGGCTGCTAAATGGCAAGACTTAGCCAATGCAGGCGACCATTATGCGCTAACTTATAACGATAAAAATACTTGGAGTCAAAAGTATAATATGGTTTGGGATAAATTATTTGGCTTTCATTTATTTCCACAAAAGGTATACGACGCAGAAGTAGCTTATTATTTAACCAAGCAAAATGAATTTGGCTTGCCTTTAGATAGCCGTAAAACCTATACCAAGTCGGATTGGATTACTTGGACAGCAACTTTGTCAAGTACTCAAGGCGATTTTGATAAATTAATTAACCCAGTATATAAGTTTGCAACTAGTACATCCACTAGAGTGCCTTTAAGTGATTGGCATGAAACTTTAAATGGAAAACAAATAGGCTTTCAAGCTAGAAGTGTGGTAGGGGGCTATTTTATTAAAGTACTTCATGATAAGTGGAAAGTATCACGTAATTGATTTTAGTAAATAATAAATTAGGACTAGTAATAAATATATATTACTTATTTTTTCTTTGCTAATGCAATGGGCTCAAATGGGCCAAACTTATGTTGCTGTTCTGAAAAGTTATCTGCATAAGGACCAAAAGGGTAGTCGACTGGTTTTGTTGCAAGTAGGGGCCAGTCTTTTGATTTATCTTTGGAAGGTCTAGGTTGTGCATTAATGTAAGCAGCTATATTCCAAGCATCTTGAATACTTAAACTAGGTGCATGATAATTTATTCCATTGGGCATATTGTTTTTAATAAAGCCAGCAAGTTTAGATAATTGAAATAAACCTGCTGCATCATTATAACTATGCTTGCCCCATAAAGGAGGGTATAAATACATATTACCGGTACTATCCATTACACCTTCACCATTTGATAAATGACAGCTTTGACAATTTTGTACATAGGAAATTTTTCCTTCTGTAATACTTGCTGCAGTTTTTAAGTAGGGTAATATTTCAATACCTGAACCTTTTACTTTTTCTCCTTTAGGTACTTCATCACCCAGCCATTTGATATAAGCGTATATGGCTTTCATTTCTTTGGAGTTCGTATCTAATGCTTTCCCATTTAAACTTCGCTCCATACAATCATTCACTCTTTTGTAAATAGTTTCTAAGCTACCCGATCTTTCTCTAAACCTTGGATAAGTAGAATACACCGATCCATAATTTAATCCCCAGGGTTTAGTACCTGCTTCTAAATGACAGTTCTGACAATTCATTCCATTAGTAGTTTGTTGCACTGTTCCTTTTGGCCCTAAATATTTGGAAGTATGTGCAATTAATTCATAACCGTAACGAATTAAATTTCCATTTTCAGTTTCAACGGGAATCTGATAAAGAGAGGAACCTACCCAGGCTGATGTATCCATGCCTTCAATTCTAGCTAGCATAGCAGTTTCTTGTTCTTTAGAATTCCTACGAAAACTATAATAGGCAGAAACCAATGTAGCTATAAAGAATAAACTATAAAAAATATTTCGACGCATAGTATATTTTTAAAAGCAATACTAATTAACACCCGCTTTTAAATAAGACCAACCTGATTCTTGTTTTAATATCAGTTCTGCAACACCAGACGGCACTGTAAAAGCAATAGTAAGTAATTCACTTTTATCTATATGATACTTACGCATTGAATTCTCGCAGGCTAAAAACTGAACATTGGTTTTCGATAACTCAATGACTTCATTGGCTAAATGTGTTTTAGCAGCTACTAATAAGCCTAATGCTTTTCCATGTATTACTACTTCTACTACCAAATTACCTGGCCATAACTTTTGTAAATTTTTAATATTACCAATGGTAGAAGACCAGGCAGCCGTATCGACTGTATTTAATTGAATAACTACTTTATGTTTAACTTCGTTGGTTTGTGCGTTTAATTTAATAGAAGATGCTCCTACAATTATCAACATTAAAAAGAATATGATTTTTTTCATGATTAATTTTTTAGTTTAGTTACTTATTTTCTTATTATTTAAATTGTAAAAGTCTAAGAATTCGATGATTTCTTTTTCTGTTTTTATCTTGTTTTTCTGCGTCAGGTAATTTGTAATTATCTCCTTATTGGGAAGTATAGTAGATAATGTCTTTATGTCTATTTTTTTTAGTTTTTGAATAATGTTCTTTTCATTTTTTAAATAATAATCAAACATTGGCGCAAAATAATAAACATTGATAGCGCCAAATAAGGAATCTTTTTTTACTACATTATTCGTATATTTTTTTAATAATAACACTTCCCCCTTATTTAGCACTTGCACTAAATTTGAGCTAATGAGTTCATTTTTAGTATCTGTAAATCCATTTTCAAAATAAATTGAATCTAAACTTAACTCATCAAACATAGCTACTTTTTTAATCTTGGACTTGTCTACAACCAATTCAATATTTTTCATATCTAAAAAATGAATTTCGTTGCCATTCGTATTTAACCTAAGTTTTACCTGCGCCATTTTTTTAAGGTCTAATCCATAAATGGTACCATTTAGCCATTCGTCATTTAAAAAAGGACTTCCTTTAATATTATTATTGTACGGGGTTCTATTACCATATTTATCTATCACACTATTCCTATCCAATATGATATTCATATCGGTAGAAATAAACAACGATATCTCTGGGTTAGAGCTGCTACCTGATCCAATTTGTGCCTTTGTGTTTACACTTACTAATAATAAGCATAGATATATAATTCCTATTCTCATTTGATATTTTTTCTAAAATTAAATTAAATAGGACATAGATAAGTCAATAGTATCTTCTGTTTGTAAAGAGTATTTATAAAAAAAATAACTCATTGAATTACAATGAGTTATTAGATTATGGTGATTCGGATTGGATTCGAACCAATGGCCCTCATCTTAGAAGGATGACGCTCTATCCAGCTGAGCTACCGAACCTCTTGTTTTCTTAGGCTGCAAATTTAATGAAAAATAAGCCTGATTTCAAAGAAAATAGGTCTATAAATCAATCT
>SHWX01000026.1 GCA_009693615.1 Chitinophagaceae bacterium
TTCCGCACCCGTTTGCCGGTCGCCATCAAAGTATTGCTACTTCATGCTGCCCCTCGACTTGCATGTATTAAGCTTGCCGCTAGCGTTCATCCTGAGCCAGGATCAAACTCTCCATTGTAAATGTTGTTTGATCTGACTATCAATCTCAATAAATCGAAATTAACGTCTGATATAATTCTTGTTGATGCTTAAACCTTTACCTGTATTTTATCAAGAATACAGTTACTATTGTTTCCAAACTTTCAAAGATCTTTTGTGCTTTTTTTGCGCCCTATTATTCATAGGGGGTGCAAAGGTAGGCACAATTATTTTTATAGCCAAACTTTACAATGAAAAAAATAAATTAATCATTCATAAAATCGGCGATATAATTTCGAAGAGCTACTCTTTTTTTGAAGAGGGAGGGCGAAGATACAGCTGATATTTAGTTCCACCAATTATTGGTGAAAGTATTTTAAAGTTTTTTGGTCTTTATTTTGCTGGAAAATTACCTCGAAGAACAATCTGTTTTACGAGCTTTTATCGTTAGCGGGCGGCAAAGATAAGCAGCCATAGCTACTATCCAAATATATTGTATACTATTTTGTAATTTTTTACGATCAAAAGGTTCAAAATCTGTGCATTAGCAGACCAAACCCAATACTAGTGTGCTTTATAGCCTAGACTATTTTTTTCAAAAAAGGAGGGTAATCTATTAGAGATAAATATAATCCGTGGGCCGGAGTAGAGAAATCGGCCAGTTGTTCGTTGTTGGAAAGCACTATTTCATGCCATTTTTCTAGACTAATTTGACCTCGACCCACCTGTAAAAGGGTACCTACCAGGCCACGAATCATGCCTCTGAGGAAGCGGTTGGACTCAATATGAAAGGTATAACCTTCTTCAGTCATCTCCCAAAAGGCCTTTGTAATATGGCATTCAAAGGTATTTACCTGGGTACTTTTCTTTGAAAAAGTCTCAAAATGAGTATAGGTTAATAAGCTTTTTGTAGCTTCTTGCATTAGTTCCATGTTCACAGCAAAGGGATAAAACCAAGAACGGCCTTCTAAAAAAGGGTTTTTCTGAGTATGTATCTTATATAAATACGCCCTTTTAATGGCGTCAAACCTTGCATGTGCATCGGCAGGTACTGCGTAAATATTCTTCACTACGATGGATTTAGGCAAGAGTGCATTCATATTATATATATGCTTTGACTCTATTTGTAGATCGGTATCAAAGTGAAAAAAGTTTTGCAATCCGTGCACACCTGCATCGGTTCTAGAAGCACCAGTTAATGCAAGAGGCACTCTGAATATGGTTTCTAGGGCTTTTTCTATTTCACCTTGAATAGTTTGTTGATTGGCCTGAATTTGAAATCCACCAAACAAACTACCATCATAAGAAACTTCAAGAAAATACCTAGCCATTGATTATTAATTATTCTGCTAAGCTAGTTTATTTTTTAATTGTAACTTAGGGGCATCAAATTCGAAGATGGTTCGATGCAAAAAAAATAGGATGATGAGAAAATTTTTAATATTTAATTTACTAGTAATTGCTATTAGCTTAAACGCTACAGCACAGGACAGGCAAGACTTTAAAGAGGTTGAAGATACCAGTTGGAAAAAAGAATATCGTGGTATTCCTACTATAGAAAATGAATTAGTACATACTAAATTAGTAGCTAGTTTCAATTACACAAAGTCAGAATTAAATGGAGAAGTGTGGTTGAATCTGCGTCCGTATTTAAATGCAACTAGCACCCTAAGCCTTGATGCAAAAGGCATGGACATTCATCAGGCAGGCTTAATGATGAATAATAAAATGACTGCGCTAAAATATACTTATGACGGACTTATTATTAAAATACAATTAGACAAGACTTATAAGCCTTCGGAAAAATATACTGCATATATTAAATACACCGCTAAGCCGAACGAGTTTAAAAGCAAGGGCAGTGCAGCAATTAGCAATGCTAAAGGTTTATACTTTATTAACCCATTAGGCAAAGACAGTAGCATGCCTATACAAATTTGGACCCAAGGTGAAACCGAAGGTACTTCTGTATGGCTTCCTATTATTGATAAGCCCAATCAAAAAAGTACACAAGAATTTCAATTAACGGTGCCCTCTAAATATGTAAGTCTCTCTAATGGTTTATTGACAAAACAAATTGATAATAAAAATGGCACGCGCGTAGATATATGGAAGATGGATTTACCCCACGCTCCTTATTTATTTTTCTTAGCCGTAGGCGACTATGCTATTGTGAAAGATGATTATAAAGGTAAAGAGGTTAGTTATTATATAGAGAAGGAATACGAAAAACAAGCCCGACAAATTTATGGCAAGACCCCTGCTATGATTGCCTATTATGAAGATATCTTAGGCATTGATTTTCCTTGGGCTAAGTATGCACAAATTAGCGGAAGAGAGTTTGTAAGTGGTGCGATGGAAAATACCACAGCTACCATGCATAACGATATGGTGCTGCAAGATGCCCGTGAATTAAAAGATGGTAATGGCTGGGAGAGCACTATTGCGCATGAATTATTTCATCATTGGTTTGGAGACTTAGTAACAGCTGAGAGTTGGAGTAATATTACAGTCAACGAAAGCTTTGCCGATTATAGCGAAACCCTTTGGCTAGAACATAGCAAGGGAAAGGATGCGGGTGAATACGAAAATTACAAAGGCTTAAGATATTATTTAAGCAGCCCTGCGGACGCTGAAAAAGATTTAGTTCGTTTTTTTTATAAAGAACGCGAAGATGTTTTTGATTTAGTGAGCTATCAAAAAGGAGGAAGGATATTAAATATGCTACGCCACTTAGTGGGCGATAAAGCGTTTTTTGCTTCCTTACATACCTATTTAGAAGAGAATAAATTTGGAAGCGGTACGGCTATTAAATTAAAGTCAGCTTTTGAAAAAGTAACCGGCAAGGACTTAAACTGGTTTTTTAATCAATGGTATTTTGGAAGCGGCCACCCATATGTGCGCATTGAACAAAAGTATATGCCTATTGAAAAAAAGGTATTAATTATTGTACAACAAAATCAATTACAAAATAAAATCTTCACCCTTCCTATTGGCATTGATGTGTATTTAGCAGGCCAAAGAAATCACTATGAGGTTTGGAATAAAAAAAGAATTGATAGTTTTTACTTTGATGCAGCCACCCTACCCGACAATGTGAATGTAGATAATGACAAAACCTTATTGTGGTTTAAGGATGAATCAAAAACGATGAGCGAGTATGCCTTTCAATATTTTAATGCAAGAAATTTTATAGATAGATTAGAAGCCATTAATGAAGCTACTGAAAACTTAACGGACAAAAATGCACAGGCGGTATTAAAAGCAGCACTAAAAGATAGTTTTTACATAATAAGAGCGAGGGCCATTCAAAGCTATAACCCTACTGCCTTAGACGAAGCCACAGAAAATACATTTGTACAATTAGCCAATACCGACCCTTCTAATGAAGTGAGAGAACAAGCCATAGACGCTTTATCAGGTTCATATAATGAAGACTATATTGACCTATTTACTTCTTTAACAAAAGACTCATCTTATATAGTGAGTGGAGCTGCTTTAGATGCGCTTGAGAAAATTGACTCTAGCGCTGCATTATCTATTGCCACCAAGGCTTCCACTCAAAAAATTAAAAAGAGATTAAATACTTCGGTTACTGCTATTCTTGCTAAATATGGAGATGAGAATATCTTTGATTTTATTGCTAAGCAATTTGAGATTTTAAACGACCAGTCTGCTGAGAAATTTTATATGACAGTCGCCTTTGGACAATTACTACATAAAGTAAACAACCCTAATACATTTAAAAAGGGAATAGATTTAATTGTAAAATTTAGAGAAAGTATTCCTAAGGAATATCGTAGTCAATCGGATCCTTATTTTAATACCAGGGTATTAGCAGAAATTTTAAAAGTAAAGAAGGCTAAAGGACAACAAGATTTAGTGGATATAGTGATTGCAGTTATTCCAAGAATGTAAGGGTTCTTTTTAAAATCATCAGAGAGTTTTTATCTAGATTTTATATTTAATAAAAATCTAGATAAAAACTACCAACCACCTGAGGCTCCACCACCGCCTGAACTTCCACCACCAAAGCCGCCGAATCCACCACCGCCACCGCCGAATCCGCCACCGCCGCCGCGACCACCGCCGCCTAATAGTGAACCTAATAACATACCTGTGGCAATATCACTGAAACCGCCACCACCAATATTAGAACCACCGCCGCCACCTTTTTTACCAAGTATGGCCACTATAATAAATAATATAAATACAAAGAGTAAGGGATTGCTACCCTTTCCTTTAGTTCTTCTTTCACGCTTCTCTTTATATTCACCCACTGCAGCTTTTGCAATATCATCTGTGGCTTTATCAATGCCTTCGTAATAAGCTTGCTGTCTAAAGGCAGGCTTGATATCGTTATCAATAATACTATTACAAGTAATGTCAGGAAGCGCGCCTTCTAATCCATAGCCTGTTTCAATTCTAATTTTTTTATCTTGAATGGCAATCAATAACAAAACCCCATTTCTAGATTTTTTATTGCCAATACCCCAAGTTCTAAAAAGTTTGGTGGCATATTCTTCAATAGGATTACCCTCTAATGTAGGAAGTATGACTACTGCAATTTGATTCGAACTTGCATCGTCAATAGCTACTAATTTATTCTCCAAGGCTTGCTTTTGCTCAGGGCTTAATACACCCGCTAAGTCTGTAACTAATACGGGAGGATTAGGCCTTTCAATAACATTTTGCCCATTCACAATTGTAAAAGAGAAAAATGCAATTATAAAAACAATAAATAGCTTGGTTAATTTCATGGTATCTACTTGCTTAATGATTATTTACCCATCATTATTTCGTCTGATAATTCATTTGAATCTGAAACGCGATCATAAGGGAAATGTTGGGTAAGCGCTTTACCTATTGCTGCAATGACAACAGACATGCCTTGCACATAATTTTCATTTTTAAACTGCGCTGTCATTTCTTGCACCTGACTGTACCAAAATTCAACACCTACTTTATCGTAAATGCCTTGATCGGCATAGATAGCTAGCTTTCTATCTTCTACGGCTACATATACTAAAACGCCATTGCGCTCTTTAGTATCATGCATCTTTTGTTTGAAAAATATTTCTGTGGCCCTTGTAAGTGCGTCGCCTTTTTTTGTTCTGCTTTCAACATGCACACGAATTTCTCCACTGGTTGTTTTTTCAGCAGCTTGAATAGCCTCGACAAGCATTTGCTTGTCCGAGGTATTCAATAATTTGTCTGTATTAGATTTAAAAAACGAAAAGGGATTCCACATAAAGTTAAAATTTAACTTCTGGCGCTATAGAAGCACCTTCATCTGCTTTAAACCCATCTTTAGTTTTGAACCCAAAAGTGTTTGCTAATAAGTTAACAGGAAATGATCTTGCTTTTTTATTGTAGTCTGCTACAGCACCATTAAAATCGTTTCTAGAAACTTTAATTCTATTTTCAGTGCCTTCTAATTGAGCTTGTAGTCCACGGAAAGCATCATTGGCTCTTAGGTTAGGATAGTTTTCAGACACTACCATTAAACGACCCAAGGCTTGAGATAACTGTCCTTGATTGGCTTGGAATTGTTGTAATTTTTCTGGTGTTAAGTCCTTGGCATCTACTTTCATTTGTGTAGCGCTTGCACGAGCAGCAATTACATTTTGTAAAGTAGTTTGTTCGAAGTTAGCTTCTCCTTTAACAGAGGCCACTAAATTAGGTATTAAGTCGGCTCTACGTTGATAGTCACTTTGAACATTGTTCCAAGTTTGGTTTACATTTTCGTCTTGGTTTACTAATCCGTTATAACCACTGCATCCCATTCCAAATAAGATAACAATGACTCCTAAGAAAATAAATAAACCTAAATTTTTGCGTAACATAGTTTTGTATTTGTTTATAAAGATAATGCAAAGCAGATGCCAAACTTTGTGTATGACGGAATTACATGACAAAAAAATACCCCCAGCAAGGCTGAAGGGATTAATTTAACAAGTTCTTAGGCTTAATTCTATGTTTGCCAACCATTTAACCTTGAATAGCTGCTATTCCTGGAAGTGTTTTGCCTTCAAAATATTCTAGCATGGCTCCACCGCCGGTGCTTACATAACTTACTTTGTCATTAAAGCCAAACTGGTTAACGGCTGACACACTGTCGCCACCTCCTACCAAACTGAAAGCGCCTTTCTGAGTAGCTTCTGCCACAGCCACTGCAATAGCCTTAGTTCCAGCTTGAAAATTTTCCATTTCAAAAACTCCCATCGGGCCATTCCATAATATAGTTTTACTTGCTAAAATTACTTTTGCAAATATCTCTCTCGATTTTTCTCCAACATCTAAACCTTCCCAACCATCTGGAATTTCTCCACTCGCGCAAGTTTGGGTATTGGCGGTATTGCTAAAATCATCGGCTACCACATTATCTACAGGCAAATGAATATTAACTCCTTTGGCTTTTGCTTTGGCTAAAATTTCTAAAGCAAGTGGCATACGATCGTCTTCATGAATTGACTTTCCAATTTTTCCACCCTGTGCTTTAAAAAATGTATACGCCATTCCACCACCAATAATAATATCGGTAGCGCGCTCCAATAAATTTTCAATGATTAAAATTTTATCTGACACTTTTGCGCCTCCAATAATAGCAGTAAATAGTTTTTGTGCTGCATGCATTACTTTTTCTGCACTTATTACTTCACCTTCCATGACCAAACCAAAAGTTCTATTTTCTTTTGAAAAGAATTCTGCAATAATAGCAGTGGATGCATGCGCACGGTGCGCTGTTCCAAATGCATCATTCACATATACATCTCCTAATTTTGATAATTTTTCTGCAAAAGCTATATCTCCTTTTTCTTCTTCTTTATAAAAACGAAGGTTCTCTAATAATAAAACTTCACCTGCTTTTAAAGCTGCTGCTTTATTAGTGGCTTCTGCGCCAATACAGTCGTTCGCAAACTGAATATTTGTTCCACCTAATAATTCAGATAAATGTTTAACGATATGCTTTAAAGAATATTTTTCTGTAGGACCCTCCTTAGGACGACCTAAATGACTCATTAAAATAACACTACCGCCTTCCTTCAATATTTTTGTAATGGTAGGAATGGTGGCGCGCATACGATTGTCATCGGTAATTTCAAAGGCGTCGTTTAAAGGCACATTAAAATCAACTCTAATTAAGGCCTTCTTACCTGCGAAAGAAAAATCTTTAAATGAACCCATCCTAATTATTTATAAATTATTTTATTTTACTTGCGAAATACTTCACTGTGCGCACTAACTGGCTTACATAGCTCATTTCGTTATCATACCAGCTCACAGTTTTAACCATTTGCACATCGCCCTGTGTCATTACTTTAGTTTGCGTTGCATCAAATAATGAACCGTAAGTAATTCCAATAATATCAGAACTTACAATTTCATCTTCTGTATAACCGAAAGACTCATTCGCCGCTGCTTTCATGGCTGCGTTTATTTCTTCTACTGTTACTTTCTTAGATAAAATAGTCGTTAACTCTGTTAAAGAACCTGTGATGGTTGGAACACGTTGAGCAGATCCGTCTAATTTACCTTTTAAAGAAGGTAATACTAAACCAATGGCTTTTGCGGCACCTGTACTGTTAGGTACAATGTTCGAAGCTGCTGCACGAGCACGACGTAAATCACCTTTTGGATGTGGTCCGTCTAAAGTGTTTTGGTCGTTGGTATAAGCATGTACTGTTAACATTAAACCTGTAACAATACCGAATTTATCTTCTAATACTTTAGCCATAGGCGCTAAACAGTTCGTAGTACAAGATGCACCAGAGATGACTGTTTCAGTACCATCTAAAATTTCGTGGTTGGTATTGAATACCACTGTTTTCATATCGCCTGTAGCTGGAGCAGAAATAACCACTCTCTTCGCACCTGCTTTAATATGTAATTCTGCTTTTTCTTTATCGGTAAAAAATCCAGTGGATTCAATGACTACATCTACATTATGCGCTCCCCAAGGAATTTGAGAAGGATCACGTTGAGCATATATTTTTACGGCATGTCCGTTTACAACTACTGCATCTTCAGTTGATTTCACATCGGCGTTAAAACGACCTTGTGCACTATCATACTTTAATAAATGTGCCAAAACTGCTGGAGAAGTAAGGTCATTGATGGCCACTACTTCGATACCTTCCATGTTATAAATTTGGCGGAAAACCAAACGACCAATACGGCCAAAACCATTGATTGCAACTTTAACTGAACTCATTGTATTAATTTTTATTTTCAATAGGAGATGCAAAGGTACCATCTTTTTAAAAAATATGGGGCAAATAACTAAGAAGAAATGAACAAAATCAAGGATTTATACAAACAATTGATCGTATTTGGGCTTAGTAGATTGGATTTCGGGCTTCCCAATGGTCAATTTTGAAAACCCGCTAGGGCATTGATATTCACTAAAAAAGCTAAAAACTTTTGGCAGTAAAGCGTTTGCGACCTATTTTTGCGACCCTAATAACATAGTGGACATGGAGCGTTCGACTAAGGGTTAGGTCACCTCCCTTTCACGGAGGTAATACGGGTTCGAATCCCGTACGCTCTACAAAGCCTCTCATGCAAATGAGAGGCTTTTTTAATGCGAAGACGCGAAATAAGCTTGCTTGTGTAAGCTGACGAGAATGAGAAAAGCCAAAAGCAAACTTCGTTTGCTTTTGATAGGCTTTGGGTAAGGAGCCCCTCTTAGGATGACAATGCGCAGCATTGGCAATCCCGGGCTTGAGCGTATTTATACTTGAAAAGTAACCCTTACAATTTATTAATATAGATGCTGTAAATAATATTAATAAAATAGTTGCCCCTTTGAGCAACTTAAATTAATTTAGCATACGACTTCAAATAAAACTAGATTATGAAAACGAAAAATAATACCATTTCTCTTGATCAATTTATAGAGAATCAATATGGCACAATTGGAACTAAAAAAAGAGATTCTTTTGAAAAGGGTTATGAAAATTTTAAACTTGGTGCAATGCTCCAAGAAGCTAGGCTGAGAAAAGGTCTGACACAAGAAGCGCTTGCCTTAAAATTAGGCACCACAAAGTCTTACATTTCAAAAATCGAAAACGATATCAAAGAAATACGTTTATCTAATTTACAAAGACTGGTTGAAATTGGACTTGACGCTAAACTTGAATTAAATATTCATTTTTGAACTACCGAGTAATCCTCGGTTATTGAACTGTTCGGAAATTTTATGCTGCTGTATGATCAATAGAACTGTGATCCATAATAGCATCCCATAGAAGGGACCTCATTTCCAATGCTTTTAAAGATGCTGCGGCGGCCTGCTCCCATTTGGTAGCGTCCTGCCCACATAATTCGGCAACCATTTCTAAAGCCAAATGACTATGGTGCCCGCCATCTACTTCAATATGCCTTTCGATATAGTATTTGAAGGTGGAAACCTGATTAGGATGGTCTGCGTATATTTTATGTAAAATTTCAGTGAACATATCTGGAATTAAATCTTCTCTTCCGAATGTAAACACAGCGGCTTTAACATGTAATGGTGCATTTTGAGCTACTTC
Organism: Chitinophagaceae bacterium; assembly: GCA_009693615.1. Taxonomy (GTDB): domain Bacteria; phylum Bacteroidota; class Bacteroidia; order Chitinophagales; family Chitinophagaceae; genus Sediminibacterium. The sequence goes on from SHWX01000026.1 coordinate 9,615, forward strand.
AAATGTATAGGCTAAAAACATTTTAACTTTTTGAGGCAATGCCGATTTTTCAATGGCTTGTTCTATTGGCTGACCACTAGCTATTTCATGCATTAAAGCATCTATTAAAGAGGTGGATGCACCCATTTGACCCATTGCCTTTAAATATAATTCAAAATGACTAATTCGATTATCATGCTCATCCACATCAGATTCTTCACCTAGTACTATTTCATTAATTAAATACCTGGTATTAGCTGTGCCCACGGGCACCCAAGGAAGTTGCACGCTTGTCAAACCAATTTGCAGTGATTTTAATAAACTCATAAAGTCCCAGACTGCAAAAACATGAAATTGTACAAAATTTTTCAGCCCTTCTAAATTAGTAATTTTTGAATACACCGGATGTGCTAAAAGTTGAGCCCTTACTGGGGCAATTTTCTTATTCAATAAGGCTACCTGAGAATGCATATATACGTTTTCTAATCTAACAAAAACTAACTAGGTTTTGTTCGATATTATAGAAAATAAATTGGTGCTATTAAGTTAGTTTATATGGCAATGGCTGCTACTAAATAATCGGCAATTAAAATAAGTATGCAACTTACCACCACCGACTGCGTGCCCGCTTTCCCAATTTCTAGTGCCCCTCCTTTTACATAATAACCAAAATAACAAGGCACTGTGCTTATGATAAAAGAGAAAATAAACGATTTATAAAAGGCAATTGCTACATAATTAGCGTCAAAACCTTTTCTTATACCCATGATGAAAATTTCTGGCGCAATGGCTCCGGTTAATCCACCAACAAAATAACCACCCCAAATACCTATAACTGCCGATACTCCTACTAATAAAGGAACAATGGTGAAGCAAGCTAATATTTTAGGAAGTATTAAATAGTTCTTGGTATTAATACCCATAATTTCTAGTGCGTCTATTTGTTCGCTAATGCGCATATTGCCTAATTCACTTGCAATCTTACTTCCTACCACCCCTGCTAGAACAATACTTAAAAAGGAAGGCGCAAATTCAAGCAACATTCCATCACGTACTACAATACCAATGGTAGTTATAGGAATTAAAGGATTGACAAACTGAGCAGCCGTTTGCACTGTGATAACCGCCCCTAAAAAAAAGGAAATAATAATAACAATGGGTAAAGAGCCGAATCCAATATCGTAACATTGTTTGATATACTCATTCCAAAACATTTTTTTGTTTTCGGCAGATGTAAACATCCCTTTCAACATCAAAAGATAATAACCAAAATGAGTAAAAATATTCATACCACAAAAATAGCCTATTTCTTTCTCTTTTTCATACGCTTCCACCAACTTACTCTTTGTACTTCTGTGTTGGTATCTATCCTGGTTTTCAACTGGGCATCCACCACAGCCACAGTAGCCATATTAATGATATTTCTCACACCAGAACCCAATTGTAATATATTTACGGGTTTCTTTAAACCAAGTAAGATAGGACCAATAATATCTACCCCACCTACTTCTTTTAATAAATGATAGGCAATATTACCAGAAGTTAAATTAGGGAAGATTAATACATTCACTTGCGCGTCTACTAATTCGCTGAATGGATAATTGTCTTTTAAGATTTCTTTATTAAATGCCAGCATACCTTGCATTTCACCATCCACTATTAAAGAAGGATTGCGTTGTTTGATAATTCTAGTGGCTTCCGCTACCATTTTTGCTTCTGGTGTATCGCTACTTCCAAAATTAGAATAACTTAACATTGCAATTCTTGGCTCCATATTAAAATTGCGTACTTCTTTAGCAACTAATAAAGCAATATCTGCCAACTCTTCTGCATTAGGGTTAATATTCACAGTAGTATCGGCTAAAAACAATGGACCTTTTTTTGTCAATAATAAATACATACCTGCAATTTTCTTCACACCCTCTTCTGTACCTATAATATGAAGTGCAGGTTTAATACCATCGCTATAATTTCGAGTCAAGCCTGACAACATTGCATCTGCTTCACCTGTTTCCACCATCATGGCACCAAAATAATTTTGGGTAAGCATTAATTTTAAGCTCTCGTGTTTATTAACTCCCTTTCGTTGTCTTTTTTGAAATAAAATAGATCCGAAAAATTCTCTTTTCTCTTCCATCTCATCACTTCTCACATCAATAATGGGTAAATCGCTAATATCAATGTTATTGGCTTCTGCAATATTTTTTATTCTGTTTTCATTACCCAATAAAATGGGGTATGCAATACCATCGTCATATACAATACTAGCCGCTTTTAATATTTTAATATTTTCTGCATCGGCAAACACTAAACGTTTTGGATCGCGGCGCGCTTTATTACTAATTAAACGCATTAATTGATTGTCTAAACCTAAACGCTTATTTAATTGTAATTCATATTCCTCCCAATTTGAAATGGGTTGTTGCGCAACACCCGATGCTACTGCTGCTTTTGCCACTGCAGGAGCTAGTGTACTTAATAATCTTGGATCCAATGGTTTGGGAATAATATATTCTGGACCAAAACATAAACTTTGTTGATTATACGCCATGTTCACTGAATCAGGTACAGCCGATTTTGCTAAGTCTGCAAGGGCATTCACAGCTGCTAGTTTCATGGCTTCGTTGATAGATTTTGCACGCACATCTAAAGCGCCTCTAAATATATAAGGGAAACCTAAAACATTATTCACCTGATTAGGAAAATCGGACCTGCCGGTAGCCATGATAATATCTTTTCTTGCTGAAGTAGCTGCGGCATAATCAATTTCAGGATCGGGATTTGCTAAAGCAAATACAATGGGATTTCTAGGCATGGATGCTACCATATCAGCACTCACAATATTACCCACACTTAATCCTAAAAAAACATCGGCTGTTTTAAAGGCTTGCGCCAAGGTCATGTTTTCTGCTTTAATCGCAAAGGGTTTTCTATCTTCTCCTAAATCGGTTCTGCCTGTATGTAGAACGCCATCTTTATCAAACAAAATAAAGTTTTCATACCTTGCCCCTAAGGATACATATAATTTTATACAAGCCATAGCTGCAGCGCCCGCGCCACTGACTACAAACTTCGCTTTTTCAATTTTTTTCTTTTGTAATTCTAATGCATTTAATAAAGCAGCACTACTAATAATTGCTGTTCCATGTTGGTCGTCATGCATTACAGGAATGGACATGGATTCTTTTAATTTCTTTTCAATATAAAAACATTCAGGTGCTTTTATATCTTCTAAATTTATACCGCCGAATGTGGGCTCTAAAGATTTTACTATTTCTACAAATTTATCAGGATCGGTTTCGTTAATCTCAATATCAAAAACATCGATATCGGCAAAAATTTTAAAAAGTACGGCCTTCCCTTCCATTACCGGTTTACTGGCTAAAGGCCCAATGTTGCCTAAACCTAAAACAGCGGTTCCGTTGGTAATCACCCCCACTAAATTTCCTTTCGCTGTATACTTAAATACATCAGATGGATTGTTTTTTATCTCTGTACATGGAATGGCTACCCCTGGGCTATAGGCAAGAGATAAGTCTTTTTGGGTTTTAGCTTCCTTGGTAGGAACCACTTCAATTTTACCTGGTCTGCCATTGGCATGGTATTCTAAAGCTTGTTCCTTTCTTGAGTTTTCTTTATTCGACATGTAATAAATTTATAACGAATGTTAGTTTTCGAGTTTTACAAAGCTACTGAATATATACAAAACGAGATTTTTGTACTATATATTGTTGAAATATAGTGCTTTATGCAAATAATTGAGTACCTAACCAGGCCATCATACCCACTCCATTTTCAATGGATTCTTCCTCTATATTAAAATGTGGGGTATGTACATTATGTATAATGCCTTTCGATTCATTGCGTACACCTAATCTAAAAAAGCAACCAGGTATTACTTGAGAATAATAACCAAAATCTTCGGCGCCCATTCTTTTTTCAGTTTCTTCGACATTGCTAGCGCCCATATAAGTATCTGCTAATTTCCAAGCCGCTTCTGTAATGACAGGTTCATTATCGACAGTAGGATAACCTACATCTACTCTAAAATCTATTTCAGCACCGGTAGCTAATGACAAACCTTTTGCTTGTTGCATCATTAATTCATGTGCTTTGAAACGCCATACTTCATCCATGGCCCTGAAAGTGCCCATTAATTTTACTTCAGTTGGAATAACATTGGTTGTATTTCCTCCATGTATAGAACAGATAGATAATACAGATGGATTTTGTGGATCGCGATTACGTGCTATAATAGTTTGTAAACTAGTAATTAATTGTGCAGCTACTAAAACAGTATCCACTGTTTGATGCGGTGTGGCAGCATGTCCTCCTGGACCTTTGATAGAAACATATAATTCATCGGCACTTGCCATGACACGTCCTTTTCTAAAACTTAATTTTCCATGATTCAAACCTGGATGTACATGCAAGCCTATAATGCCTGCTGGCACTGGGTTTTCAAGCGCTCCGTCACGAATCATATAACTTGCTCCGCCGGGATTTTTTTCTTCTCCCGGTTGAAATAATAATTTAATTGTGCCTTCAAATTCTTCACGCAAAGTCCATAAAATTTTTGCAGCGCCTAATAAAATAGTGGTATGCACATCATGTCCGCAGGCATGCATGACTCCTTCTTTGGTAGAAATATAATCGACTTTATTTTCTTCAATAATAGGAAGGGCGTCCATATCGGCACGAAGTGCCACCACTCGCTTACTTGGATTTTTTCCTTCAATAATACCTAGAACACCTGTAGTTGCAATAACAGTAAAAGGAATACCAATAGCTTTTAATTGCGCTTGCACATATTTACTAGTTTCAAATTCTTGATAACTTAATTCAGGATTTGCATGCAAATGCCTGCGAATAGAAACATTTTCTGCTTGATGCTGTTTGGCTAATGATTTTATTTTCTCTAATAACATGATAATGGTAAAGTTAATAATTTGATTTTACATTATCTGTATTCGCACCCGATACTATGGCCACCCCTGCGCTGCAACCTATGCGCGTAGCACCTGCCTCTATCATTAATTTTGCCGCTGCATAATCTCTAATACCGCCTGAGGCCTTTATTTGTACTTGATCGGGTAAATGTTTTCTAAATAATTTAACTGCTTCTACACTAGCCCCTTTTTCTGCATAGCCAGTGGAAGTTTTTAAATAATCAATGCCTGCTATTCCATAAATATCACAACACTTAATAATTTCATCGTCGGTTAATACGCCCGACTCTATAATTATTTTAACCAGTTTATTCTTAGAACGAATAATGGGCATGATATGATTAATTTCATCTGCAATTGCTGTCCAGTCTCCATTTTTTATAGCAGCAATATTCGCTACCACATCTAATTCATCGGCGCCATCTACCATGGCTAAAATAATTTCTGCAATTTTTGCTTCCGTAGCACTGTAACCAAATGGAAATCCAATGACGGTGGCTACTTGTACAGTAGAACCTGCCAGTTTTTCTTTCGCTAATTTCACAAAATTGGGAGGCACACATACTGCTGCAAAATCATACTGCTTAGCTTCAGCACATAATTTTTCAATGTCCGCCACTAAACAAGTGGGTTTTAAAATAGTATGGTCGATGTATTTATTAAGCGGCATCTTTTCCATGACAAGCTTTGAATTTTTTTCCGCTACCACAAGGACAAGGATCGTTGCGTCCTGTCTTAGGACCTACTTGAATGGGGGCTTGCTTAATATCACTTGGATCGTTGTAAGCATTACCACCCGCATCCTCTGTTCTATTCGCACTTAATTTACTTAAGTCTGTTTTTTGTTGGCGTCCTTCTTTCACTGCATCCTCTAAAGGCAAATGCGCATGACATAAAAATTGAACTAGCTTCTGATTAATCTCAATATCCATTTTTCTAAATAATTCAAAAGCTTCCATCTTATAAATAACGAGTGGATCTTTTTGTTCGTAAGTAGCAGTTTGTACCGATTGCTTTAAATCGTCCATGGCTCTTAAATGTTCTTTCCAGGCATCGTCTATAAAGCTTAAGGAAATATTTTTTTCTGCTTGAGCCGCCAATATTGCACCATCTGTGCTTACATTTTTATCTAAGTTTACAAGTACATTGTAAGCAATTTTTCCATCGCCCACAGGTACAATCACATTTTCAATATGTGCTCCTTGATTTTTTCTAATATTTTTGAAAACAGGAATGCTTTGTTTCATCATCTCCTTTTTCTTATACTCATAATGCGCAATAGCTTCTTGATATACTAATTCTACTAGTGCAGCATCATTAGTCGACTTAAATTCTTCTTGCGTTATTTTAGTATCGAAACCTGTTTGAACAATTAAGGATAATTTAAGCCCTTCATAATCGTTGTTCAATTTATAATTAGTCGCCATGCCTTCAATGACTTGATAAAATGCATTGTCTAAATCCAAGGCTAGTCTTTCTCCAAACAAAGCATGATTTCTTTTTTTGTAAATCACGGTTCTTTGCTTGTTCATCACATCATCATATTCCAATAACCGCTTTCTTACCCCAAAGTTATTTTCTTCCACTTTTTTCTGTGCACGCTCAATAGATTTTGTAATCATGCTATGCTGAATTACTTCCCCTTCTTTATAACCTGCGAAGTCCATCACTTTAGCAATACGCTCACTTCCAAACATGCGCATTAAATCATCTTCCAAAGAAATAAAGAATTGAGAAGAACCAGGGTCACCTTGTCTACCCGCACGTCCACGTAACTGTCTGTCCACACGGCGAGACTCGTGACGCTCTGTACCAAGTATAGCTAACCCGCCTGCCGCTTTTACTTCAGGACTTAATTTAATATCGGTACCACGACCTGCCATATTGGTGGCAATGGTAACGGCTCCAGTTAAACCTGCTTCCGCAACTACTTGTGCTTCACGCGCATGTTGTTTGGCATTTAATACATTATGAGGAATATTTTGCTGACGCAACATTCTACTTAATAATTCACTCACTTCTACCGAAGTTGTACCGCATAAAACGGGACGCCCTTTTTCTCTTAGTTCTACAATAGCTTCAATGACAGCACCTAATTTTTCACGCTTGGTTTTATAGACTAAATCTTGTTCGTCATTTCTAATAGCAGCAATATTGGTAGGAATAGAAACCACATCTAATTTATAAATACTCCAAAACTCTGAAGCCTCTGTTTCTGCTGTACCTGTCATACCGGCTAACTTATGGTACATTCTAAAAAAGTTCTGCAAAGTAATAGTCGCATAAGTTTGTGTAGATG
>SHWX01000027.1 GCA_009693615.1 Chitinophagaceae bacterium
GATGATATTGGTAGGACTTGGTTTATACTTAGTGTATATACCTTTTAATTCTATTTTCTTTGATCGACTCATTGCTGCCTTCTCCATGAAAGGCAATGCAGGCTTCTTTATTTATGTGGCCGATTCGGTGGGCTATGTAGGAAGTGTAACCGTGATGCTAGTTAAAGAAGGTATGAGCCTACAAATAAAATGGACCCAATTTTTTTCACAAAGTGTGATGATACTTTCTTTTATAGGTGTTTTTATTACAATCTATGCCATGTATTATTTCACGAAAAAACATAAAGCAAGTTTAGTTGCTGCTGCGTAAATAATTCTTCAATAGCTAAGCCCTAATTATTTTTCTAAACTTAGTACTACGCCATTAATACAGTAACGCAATCCTGTGGGTGGAGGACCATCTTCAAATACATGTCCTAAATGGCCTTTACATTTTCCGCATTCTACTTCGGTACGTTGCATACCAAGTGTGTTATCGGGAATATATATAATGGAGCCCTTGGTGATGGGTTCAAAAAAACTAGGCCAGCCACAACCACTTTCAAACTTGGCCGTACTTTTAAATAAGGGGTTACCGCAGGCAGCGCAATGAAAAGTGCCTACTTCCTTACTTGTTTCAAAAGCACTACTAAACGGCCTTTCGGTTCCCTTTTGTCTTGCAATCTGATATACTTCGGGCGATAAGACTTGTTTCCAAACGCTATCGGCTAATACTAACTTCTCTTTACTAGCTGTAGAATAGTACTTGTTTTGGCTTGCTGACATAGGAGCTTTTTTTAATGGGCTGTTATTGGGGCTCTGAGAGCAAGCCCCCGTGCTTAATAATAGTAAACAAAAGATAATTTTATACATAGACCTTATTTCAATGTTAAAAATACTAACAACTATTCATCTATTTTGTTTAGAGACTTATAAATTTTTAGCAATAATGAAATTTTCACAATTGGGTAGAGATTGCTACTTAAAATTAATCAAAATTTAAGTCAGTTCTGTATCTTTGAACTCAACCCTTCAGTATGTTTAATTTAATCTTATTTGGCCCTCCGGGCAGCGGCAAAGGAACTCAAAGTGAAAATATCATTGAATCTTTTGGCTTACAACACCTTAGCACTGGAAATTTATTAAGAACAGAAATGGGGAATCAAACCGTTTTAGGCATGGAAGCCAAGCGATATATGGATGCAGGTCAACTAGTACCTGATGCGGTAGTCATTGGCATGGTAGGAAATTTTATGGACGCGCGTCCCGATGCCAAAGGTTTTTTATTTGATGGCTTTCCGAGAACCACTGCTCAGTGTATTGCCTTAGACGCTTTATTAAAAGAAAAAAATAATGAGATTAATGTAGTGCTAGCATTAGAAGTAAGTGAGGAAGAATTAGTAAAAAGATTATTAGGCCGTGGTTTAACATCGGGAAGAAGCGATGATACGAATGAAAATATTATTCGTGTAAGAATTAAAGAGTACCACGATAAAACAACAGCGGTAGCTACTTACTATGCACAGTTTAATAAAGTAGTAGGAATAACAGGAGAAGGTACGGTAGAAAGTATTTATGCCGATTTGAAAAAAGAAATTGATGCAAGAATCTAATTACTTTATTTAAATATTCAAACCACCACAAGCGCTTATAACTTGTCCTGTGATATAACTACTTAAATCACTTGCTAAAAATAAAGTAGTGTTCGCAATTTCTTCTGCTTTACCAAAACGTCCTAAAGGAATTTTATCTAAGAAAGCTTTTCCTGCATCTCCTTCATTTAAATAATGCGTCATATCGGTTTCTACAAAACCAGGTGCAATGGCATTGCATCTTATATTACGACTGCCTATTTCTAAAGCAATAGACTTTGTAAATCCAATGATACCGGCCTTGCTAGCAGCATAACTACTTTGTCCTGCATTGCCACGTATACCAATAATAGAACTCATATTAATAATACTCCCGCTCTTTGCTTTCATCATGGGGCGTATGACTTGCTTGGTCATATTGTAAACGCTTTTCAAATTCGTATTCATTACATCATCCCATTGTTCTGGGGTCATGCGTAATAATAAATTATCTTTTGAAATGCCTGCATTGTTCACACAAATATCTACAGTACCAAAATTGGCTACTACATCATTTACGAAACTTTCACAGGCTGCAAAATTGCCCGCATCGGTTTTATAGGCTTTTGCTTTTACGCCTAGCTTTTCTATTTCAGCTACTAAACTATTTGCTTTCTCAGCACTACTATCGCTTACATAGGTAAAAGCAATATGACTTCCTTGCGCTGCTAACTTTAAAGCGATGGCAGCCCCAATACCTCTAGCTGCTCCAGTTACAATGGCTACTTTTCCTGTTAATAATTTCATTATTTTTTATTTTTAATAAACCAATAAGCATGCATTACCATAATACTAATATTCACAAATATAATAGGATTATCCTGTTTTAAAAAACCATAGCCAATCCAAAGAATACTACCGGACATGTTTACTATCCTTAGTTTTCTTTGATCCTGTATTCCAAATGAACCTACTACAACAGCGGTTGCAATCCAACCCAAGGTATCAATCATTGTGTTTTTTTATTAGCCTAGTTGGTGAATCAATTTTATTTCCTCTACAAATTTACGCTCATTGGAGAGTCTGGGCACTTTATGTTGTCCACCTAGCTTTCCTTTTTCTTTGAGCCAGTCATGAAAACAACCTGCTTTGACTGCCGTAATTTGCGGAAGGCCTAGTGCAATATTTTTATGTCTCTTCGCTTCATAGTCGCTATTGGCTGCTTGTAAATTTTTATCTAATAAAAGGGTAAAGGCTTCAAGGTCTTTGGGGTTTTCATCAAATTCAATTAACCATTCATGTGCTCCCTTATTTTGATCCGACATATAAATAGGGGCTGCCGTATACTCTTTAATCGTAAGGCCTAAGGCAGAGCAGGTTTCGCTAATGGCCTTATCGCTATTATCTGCAATGAGCTCTTCTCCGAAGGCATTGATAAATTGTTTTAATCTACCGCTTACTTTTATTCTATAGGGGCTTGTGCTTATAAATTGAATGGTGTCTCCCACTAAATAACGCCATAAACCTCCATTGGTACTTACTACAATGGCATAATTTTTTCCTATTACCACTTTATTTAATCCATAAGTAATGGGATGTGGCTTTCCATATTCCTCCACTGGCATGAACTCATAAAAAATGCCATGTTGTAAATACAGTAACATACCCTCTTCGTTAATTCTATCTTGCGCCGCAAAAAATCCTTCACTGGCATTATATATTTCTAAATAATTACAATTAGGTCCAATGACTTTATTGAATTGTTCTTTATAAGGTGTAAAAGAAACACCGCCGTGAATATATAATTCAAAATTGGGCCAAACTTCTTTTATGTTTGCCTTACCCGTAATTTCTAAAATTCTTTTTAATAAGACCAAGGTCCAAGTGGGTACCCCCGCAATAGAAGTTACATTTTCTTCAATCGTACTTTGTGCTAAGCTTTCAATTTTATTTTCCCACTCATCCATTAAGGCAATGGATAATTCTGGTGTACGAATAAAGCCTGCCCAGAAAGGAGAATTTTGTAATAAGACGGCACTTAAATCGCCAAATTGAATATCATCTTTAATAGGATGCACTTGATGGCTTCCTCCAATGACCAAAGACTTTCCGGTGAGTAAATCACTATCGGGTAATGCATGATAATAACTAGTAAGTACATCTTTGGACGCTTGAAAATGATTATCCTCAATACTTTCTTTAGTGAGCGGAATAAATTTACTTTTATCACTGGTGGTACCACTACTCTTGGCAAACCATTCTACAGGCGTGTTCCAGAGCACTCCTTCTTCTGCTTCTAATATTTGTTCTATATAAGGTTTGAGGTCTTCGTATTCGTGAATGGGAACTGTAGCTTTGAATTTTCGAATATCAAAAATTTCTGAAAATTGATATTTTAAACCAAACTGTGTATACTGACCATGCGTAATTAAATCTTGTAAAACTTCTCTTTGTGCCAAAATAGGTTCATTCACCCAATGTTCAATTTTCCAATAACGAAGGCGCGCTAATCTTGATAATGCGGGGCTAAATATTTTCATAGCTTGCTTATCTTGCTTTCTGGCCCATTTCAATGATCCAGTCTTTGCGTTTTAATTCAAAGTTCGTGCCTAAGTATAAACGACGCACCTGATCGTCTTCTGCTAATTCTTCTGCAGTACCATGTTTAAATATTTTTCCTTCTATTAATAAATAAGCTCTATCACAAATAGAAAGCGTTTCGTTTACATTATGATCTGTAATTAAAATGCCAATATCTTTTAATTTTAATCTGGCTACTACCGATTGAATATCTTCCACCGCAATGGGATCTACGCCTGCAAAAGGCTCATCTAATAGAATAAATTTAGGATCTACCGCAAGTGCTCTCGCTATTTCAGTTCTTCTTCTTTCACCCCCACTTAAACTATCGCCATTATTATCACGCACCTGATGTAAATTAAATTCATCTAATAAACTTTCTAATTTATGTTCTCTTTCTGCCTTGGTAAGTTTAGTCATTTCTAAAACCGCCATAATATTATCGGCCACCGTTAACTTTCTAAACACACTGGCCTCCTGTGGTAAATAGCCCAAGCCCATTTGTGCTCTTTTATACATAGGAAGTCTAGTAATATCTTCCTCATTTAAAAATACACGTCCTTCATCGGGGGCTATTAAACCTACCACCATATAGAAAGTGGTGGTCTTGCCTGCACCATTGGGTCCTAATAAGCCCACAATCTCACCTTGCCTTACAGAAATGCTTACTTGGTCCACTACTTTGCGGCCCTTGTACTGTTTAATTAACTTATCGGTATGTATAGCGAGTATCACAATAGAAATTTACACAAAAATAAGGGTAAATAAGGCTTTTCTATCTATAGCTTAATAATATTATATATTTTTGCGCAATAGAGTATTGCGTTAGGTTTCTATTTAGAAACAACCCAAACACTATTAAAGCAATTTGATTATGAAGGTTACGGAACATTTGGCGAAAGCCAAAGATACATTGGTATCATTTGAGGTACTACCTCCTCTAAAAGGTAAAACCATTTCTTACATATATGAACACTTAGATCCCTTAATGGAATTTAAGCCTTCATGGATTAATGTAACTTACCACCGCAGTGAAACTATCACAAGAACAAAGGAAGATGGTACGCAGGAAAAAGTAGATGTGCGTAAGCGCCCAGGTACGGTGGGTATTTGTGCGGCTATTATGAACCATTATAATGTAGATGCTGTCCCACATATTATTTGTGGAGGGTTTTCCAAAAGAGAAACAGAAGATGCTTTAATTGATTTACAATTTTTAGGTATTGATAATTTATTGGTTTTAAGAGGCGACGCTGAAAAAAATCAAAAAACATTTATTCCAGAACCCAATGGCAATAAGCAAGCCCTTGAATTATTAGAGCAAGTAGTAGGATTAAATAGAGGAGAATATTTAGACAAAGATATTGTGAATGGCAGCAAAACCAATTTTTGCATGGGTGTGTCGGGTTATCCTGAAAAACATTTTGAAGCGCCTTCTATGGAATTTGATTTAGCGCGCGCTAAGGAAAAAGTAGATGCCGGTGCTGAATACATTATGACGCAAATGTTTTTTGACAACAAAAAATATTTCGATTATGTAGACGCTTGTAGAAGTATAGGTATTACTGTTCCTATTATTCCAGGGCTAAAACCTATTACTAATAAAAAGCAGTTAACTATTTTGCCGAATATTTTTTATGTAGATATACCTACAGATTTAAAAAATGCGATGTTGGCAGCCACCACCGATGAAGCTTGTGAACAAGTAGGAACAGAATGGTTAATTCAACAAAGCAAGGAGCTGAAAGCCGCTAGTGTACCCGTTTTACATTACTATACCCTAGGCAAACCGAAGGTGGTTAAAGATGTAGTGGCAGCTGTATTTTAGTGCAGCTATTTATTAGGCGCCGATTTATTATTGGCGTTTTGTAAAAAATCGTTGAACTGTTCTAAGCTTAAATTTTTAGCTATAATTTTTTTATCAGCATCTAATAAATAATAAGTAGGTGTTTTAAACACATCATACTTTTGACGAATGGTGGTGGGTAGTCCCGCTTTTATTTCTTTGTTTAAATCCTCTTCTGTTTGATAAGCGTGGGTCCAATTTTCTAAATGATTTTCTTGTATAAAGGTTTTCCATGCAGCCAATTCTTTAGCATTAGTATTCACCGAAAATATTTTTACGTTTAAATTTTTCCAAGAAGCTTTGTAAAAAGAATCAAGTCTTGGAATTTCTATTTTACAATGGCTACAAGTAGGGTCCCAAAAAGCAAGAAAGGTATAGGGTGCTTTTTGATCATACAAAGATATTTTTTTATTCTCAGGTGTGTTAATAATTAGACTAGGTGCGGCTAAGCCCAATTGATTGGCCATCATGCTATAGGCCCTTTCTGTAATAGATTTCTTTGAAGCTTCGTTTAAAAGTACCGTATCACCTTTGGCAAAAAAGTTTTGGAACAAGTGTATAAACACTTTTTCTTGTCCCATAAATTCTGGGGCAATATATTTATTGGTAAATTTAAAAAGTAAAAATGGATAAATTTCTTTACCTGTTTTAGCCACTGTTAATATATACTGCAGCTCCTCAATAATAGAATCAGGTTCGCGGGAAACATAATTTTTAAAATATTCATCTAGCTTTTCTTCAAAAAAAGGGGTGCGAAGTAAACGGTTATCATTAAAAACAACATCGTCCCAAAAATGATTTTTTACATAATAGTAGGGATACAGTGAATCGAGCTTGCCATTGATAGTAGTCATGGCCGGGGCTTCTGGGCGTTGCATGACATTTAAAAAGAAGCTGGTCATAGAACCCGGATTTGTTTTTATCACATTGGCTCTAGCGGCTTTCAGTTCTTTATCCTTGTTAAGATACAATTCTTTAAAGCTTGCAGAATCTTTGGCACTCGTTGCTGTCTTGTATTTATTTTCAATGCTACTTAATTGCATTCCTAAATCATTCATTGATTTTGAGTAGGCTTTAAAAATATCATTTTCTTTAGAGCCAATAATTTGAAATGTATTAAGAGATAAGGTATCTGCAATAATTTTAAAATGTTGTGATTCGTCTACTAAAAAATCAAATAAAATTGAATACTTAGGAGAGATTAGAAAATAAATACCTGGTGTTAATTTCGTTTTAGATTTAAATACGCCTTCGCTTTTTTCATTTAAGAGTGCAGAATCGGCTAAAATCCTATTTTTTCCATAATTGGTTCCTATATAAATATTTGTATTTTGATAAGGCTTTAAAATTATTTCTATAGAGTGACCAATAGGCTTCGTATTTTGCGTCCCCTTCGTATTTTGCGCTATTAAGCATAGAGGTAATAGAAATCCAGCCATTACTACAAATACTAATTTTCTCATTTCAATGCTTGTTTATTTTCTTTATAAAAGCTGGGTAAAAATAACAATATATACCTTAAATATAATGCTTGGGTAGTACCTTTGTTTCCGTGAGAAAATTTAAACCAGCCCCTTTATTAGAAAAGGTATTAATTGAAGATTATGCCGCTGAGGGCAAGGCATTAGCACGAGTAGATGGGAAAGTGATTTTTGTAGAAGGTGCCGTGCCCGGTGATATTGTCGATATTCAATTACAAAAAAACAAGGCCGATTGGGGGGAGGGCTTTGTCAAACATTTTCATTCTTATTCAAGCATTAGGGTCACCCCTTTCTGTAGTCATTTTGGAGTATGTGGCGGTTGTCAATGGCAAATGCTTCCTTATGAGCAACAATTGGTTTATAAGCATAAACAAGTGGTAGACAATTTAACAAGAATTGCAAAAGTACCACTGCCTCCTATACCTCCTATAATGGGTGCCGAGCAAACCCAGGGCTATAGAAATAAAGTGGAATATACTTTTGCCACCGAAAAATTTATTCCTTTTTCAGAATTTAAAGCCATGAAGGCTGCTGCTGAAAATGGCAATACGACTGTACTTGAAAAAGCGCCAGGGGTGGCAGGATTTCATGCTAGAGGTTTTTTTGAAAAAGTAGTAGAAGTGGATAAATGTTATTTACAATCAGAACCTACTAACGATTTAAGAAAAGCAGTGGTAAATTTTGCCATAGAAAATAAAATGCCTTTTTATAATATTAAAGAGCATAACGGTTGGGTGCGTAATATGTTTATTCGCAACACAACTAAAGGAGAGTGGATGGTGAATTTAATTTTAGGTTATGAGGACAAAGAAAAACGCGAAGAACTATTTAACCTATTACTAGAACGCTTTCCAGAAATTTCTACATTATTATATACTATTAATGCCAAGCGCAATGATAGTATGCAGGACCTTGTCCCTCAAGTATATTCAGGCAGCGGCTATATTACAGAGTACTTAGAAGACTTCCAATTTAAGATAAGTCCTAAATCTTTTTTTCAAACTAATTCAAAGCAGGCAGAAAAACTATATCAAGTAACGCGTGAATTTGCCGAATTAACTGGTAAAGAAATTGTCTATGATTTATACTGTGGTACAGGAAGCATTGGCATTTTCTGTAGCAAGAATGCAAAAAAAATTATTGGTGTTGAAGTAGTAGAAGAAGCGATAGAAGATGCTAAAATAAATGCAAGTTTAAATAAATTAACAGACACCGCTTTTTTTGCAGGCGATGTCATTAAAATATGTGATGACGCTTTTTTTGAAACCCATGGTAAACCCGATGTAATTATCACCGACCCTCCAAGAGCGGGTATGCACGAAAAACTAGTGCATAAATTATTAGCCATGGAAGCGCCCATTATCGTGTATGTAAGTTGTAACCCCGCTACTCAGGCAAGAGACTTATCTTTATTAAATGAAAAGTATACGGTTACTAAAATTCAACCCGTAGATATGTTTCCGCATACACTTCATATAGAAAATGTAGTTCAATTAAAAAGAAAGGATTTACTATAATCACAATACGCAAATTATAAAGCATGACGCAATTTAGGCCCACCCGATTCGAAGTTCTTCCTACCATCATAAAAAACTTATTAATTATTAATGGGCTTGTGTTTTTAGCACAAAATACTTTTGCAGGCCCCACTAGTACTTTTTCTTTTGAAGATTATTTTGCCTTACATGCATGGCAGAGCGATTTATATAAGCCTTGGCAATTAATTACGCATATGTTCTTGCATGGAGACTTTTCACATATACTAGGTAATATGTTTGCTTTATGGATGTTTGGTTCCATACTTGAAAATGTATGGGGCCCTAAAAGGTTTTTACTTTTTTATATGCTCTGTGGTGTAGGTGCTGCTGTAATTCACTTAGCTATATTATCTTATCAATTAGTGCCTTTGACCAATGAGTATGAACGCTTATTATTACTCAGCAAAACCAATGCATCGGGTTTTACGGAGGCCGTATATAATTATGCTGCAAGGCATCGTATTCCACTTACACAAATACTTGCCGACAATAAAGTCAGTCTTTCAACTCCTGGTTTAGCACCGCAACTTATGGACTTAATGACTACCTATTATAATAAAACAGTGGGTACAGCTACCTTGGGCGCTAGTGGTGCAGTCTTTGGTATTTTAATTGCCTTTGTTTATTTATTTCCCAATACCTATATCTATATTTATTTTTTATTCCCTGTAAAAGCAAAATGGTTAGGTATACTTTATTTTGGTTTTGAATTATTTAAAGGCATACAAAATGCAGCAGGAGATAATGTGGCAAGATGGGCCCATGTAGGAGGTGCGCTCATTGGATTTGTATTGGTATATATTTGGAAAAAGAAAGGAACCTCTAACTAATGCAAAACGAAAAATCAACCAAGCCTTTATTAGGCGCTGACAATAATGCTTTAATTGCCTTACTCTCTATAAACTTAGTGGTATATGCACTTATCGGATTTTTTAAAGTAGTCTATTATTTAAATAGCCTTCCCTTAGAGCAGTTCTATGCGCAAATAATGCAGCCCAGTATTTTACCTAGCAGCCTATCCGAATTTTTGCAACAACCTTGGACTATTTTAACTTATTATTGGGTGCATGATGGATTTTGGGTTTTACTTACCAATATGATTTGGTTAGTAGCCTTTGGATATTTATTACAGGCGCAAGCTGCCAACAAACATATTTTTCCTATTTATTTTTATGCAGGTATTCTAGCTGGGCTTAGTTATATTTTATTAGGCGCTGATGCACCTATAATGGGAGCGCAAGTGGGTGTGATGGCATTGGCCATGGCAGTGGTTAGTCTTTCACCTCAGTACCGACTACTTAAAAATATAGGCAGAGGCATACCTGTATGGATATTAGCCTTAGTATACCTAATCATACAAGCCCTAAGTTTAGAGGATGCAAGTTTTGCCTTGGTAGTAAGCTATTTGGTAGCAGCAAGTACAGGACTTCTGTATGTAATGTTATTAAATAAAGGCAGGGATTTAGGTAAATGGATGCATCAAC
This sequence comes from Chitinophagaceae bacterium, assembly GCA_009693615.1. Lineage (GTDB taxonomy): Bacteria > Bacteroidota > Bacteroidia > Chitinophagales > Chitinophagaceae > Sediminibacterium. The sequence continues at coordinate 10,480 of SHWX01000027.1, forward strand.
TATTAGCTTTGTTAAACAATAGTTTAGCCCCTAAAAAATAAATAGTCTTTACAATCCCTATACGCATGGCAAAAAAATCTAGGGCAAGAAATTTTGGAAAAAAAGTTTTTCTTTTTTTTAATCTATCGGTTTCCCTTTTATTTTTATACCCACTCTTTTTTACACCTTCTTCTTTTATCTGGGTCAACGGATTTTTAGGCTTAATAGCTCCTTATTTAATTGTTGTCGAAATTTTATTATGCATTTTTTGGTTAATCGCTAAGCCTATTATGAGCTTACTACCCTTGGGCACACTTGTTCTTGGTTGGCAGCTAGTTTGGTCTGTATTTGCCTGGCATCCGGGAACTCCTTTTGCACAAAAAAAGAAAGAAAATGTTTTACGCGTACTAAGCTGGAATGTAAAAAATTTTAATGGTAATACACCTTCTAGCAGTTTGAAACTACGCACAGAGGATATGGCTTATTCAATTCAAAAATGGAATCCCGATATTATTTGTTTACAAGAATACAATACCAACGAAAGGCCTAATGATATTGCTAACCACGCTAATTATTTTATAAAAAAATATCCTTATCATTTTTTCTCTAAAGATTTTCAAGTAGCACAAAACGATTATTTCGCTGGCTCCATTATTTATTCAAAATATAAAATACTAAAAGCGAAGCGCATACCCTTTTTAACAGGAGAAAGTTTAATAAGTGCCACTATCTTAAAAGGTGACGACACCATTCAAATATTCACCACCCATTTGGCTTCTTATCGATTTATACAAAACGATTTTGATGCCATCGATCAGTCCACTGTATCGAAATCCATTTCTTTAACAGGGAAAAAAGGAGTGCTTCGAAAAATGCGCACTGCCTTTATGGAGCGAGCCATTCAAGCCGAATTAGTAAAAGCCAATCTTGCTAAAACCCATTACCCAGCCATTATCACTGGCGATTTTAATGATGTGCCAAGTTCCTACACCTATAAAACTATTAAAGGAAATTGGCAGGATGCATTTTTAGAAAAAGGCTTTGGCATTGGCGCTACTTATGTAGACATTTCTCCTACTTTAAGAATTGATTATATATTAGCTAATAGCGCTTGGGAGACTAGGGGTTGGGAATCTGTAGATGAAAACCTGAGCGATCATCATATGATCATGGCCGACCTTATTTTAAAGAAATAGTCCGCTTTATTTTGAAGAAGATTTAACCTATTTAATTTAAAATAAAATATCTTTGAGGCAATACGGACTATGCCACTTAAATTATACAATTCTCTTTCACGTCAAAAAGAAGTTTTTGAACCCATCAACGCACCTTATGTGGGTATGTATGTTTGTGGTCCTACGGTAAGTGGGGAAAGTCATTTAGGCCATGCACGTCCCTTTATTACATTTGATGTTTTATACCGTTATTTATTGCACCAAGGGTATAAGGTTCGTTATGTAAGAAATATTACCGATGCAGGACATTTTGAAGAAGAAGGAAAACAAGCCGAAGATAAAATTTCTACCAAGGCTATTTTAGAAAAATTGGAACCCATGGAACTAGTGCAAAAGTATACGCACTTATATCATTTTGCCATGGAGCAGTTTAATAATTTACCCCCTAGCATTGAACCTACTGCCACAGGACATATTGTTGAGCAAATAGAAATGATTAAAAAAATCATTGCAGATGGATTTGCTTATGAAGCTAATGGCTCGGTTTATTTTGATGTCATTAAGTACAACGATGTCTATTCTAAAAAAAATCAGCCTTATGGTATTTTAAGTGGACGTAATTTGGAAGACCAATTAGAAACTACGCGTGAGCTAGAAAATCAAGACGAGAAAAAAAATAAAGTAGATTTTGCTTTATGGAAAAAAGCACCTGTTGAACATATTATGCGTTGGCAAAGCCCCTGGGGTGAAGGGTTTCCGGGCTGGCATATTGAATGTTCGGCCATGGCTACCAAATATTTAGGCAAACAATTTGATATACATGGAGGTGGAATGGATTTACAATTCCCGCATCATGAATGTGAAATTGCACAAAGTACCGTATGTAATCATGAAATGCCTGCGCGTTATTGGGTACATAATAATATGATTACCATTAATGGTCGTAAGATGGGTAAGAGCTATAATAATGTAGTGAAACTAAGCGAGCTATTTGATGGTAGCCATCCTATTTTAACGCAGGCCTATACTCCTATGACTATAAGGTTTTTTATTTTACAAAGTCAATACCGCGGCACTTTAGATTTTAGCAACGAAGCCTTACAAGCCTCTGAAAAAGCACTCAAAAGATTAATGGAAGCCTATGAGTGGTTAAAAGCGCAAAGCTTTACAAACAATACTAGTGCTACTGATGCCGCTTTAGATAAACAACTTATCAGTTGGGTAAATGAATTGGGTGAATTCATGGATGATGATTTAAACACTGCAAAAGTGGTGGCTAATTTATTTGAAATAGCGCCTTTGATTAATTCTCTAAAGGATAAACATATTGCAGCTGACGCTATTTCTGGTGCAAGCTGGAGCTTCGCACAAAAACAGTTAATTCTATTTATTGAAAATATATTGGGCCTAAAAGTAGAAAATGGCGCGAACCAAGTACAATTACACGGAGTGATTCAATTATTAATTGAAATTCGTAAAGATGCCAAATCTCGTAAAGATTTTGCCACTAGTGATAAAATCAGAAATCAATTAATGGACATGGGCATTCAAATCAATGACGAAAAAGATGGGGAAGTAAGTTACAGCCTAGCTTAGTTAAATTTCTTTTATTTATAATCATTATTAATGATCACAGTCATCCGCATGGGCGTGGTTATGCACTCTACAACGCATATGATTATTGACATGCGCAATAATGATAAAAAAGGCAGCAAGAAATAATAAAATAATTTCAATATTTCTAAAAACCATTCTACTAAGCATAAGTGCAATACCTAGGGTAAATAAAATAATGGGCTTGTAGGAGTGATGGTGTTTTTGGTAGCCATGGTATAAAGAATACGCACCAATGGCAAAAGAAAGTAAAACCATGCTTAACTCAACGCTAGTATTGTGTAAAATATTAATACCTAATAAAGGAAGGCTGCTAAAAAATAGGGGTAGTAAAGCGCAGTGAATGGCACAGGCGAGTGAAGCCCCAATACCAATAGCGTCCCAATTCCATTTTTTAAACATAGTGTAAAGATAACCCAATTCCCCCTAAGTCTAATTGCCCTAAAATATTATTACCTTTAGGGTCCAAAACGAAGCTAATGTCTAAAAAATTTCTTACTTATATTATATTTTTCTCCCTCTTACTAGCTGCCTTTTATTATTTCTTATTTAAGGGCACCGATAACTGGAAAGTACAATTACCCGTGCTTAGCTATGTACAACCTTTTCATTTTACCAATCAGGATGGCCAGGCCTTTAGCGATAAAGAACTATTGAATAAAATTTCAGTAGTAGAATATTTTTTTACCACTTGTAAAGGTATTTGCCCAAAGCTCAATACCAATATGAAAGATATTTATAGTATTTATAAAACCAATCCCGATTTTCAAATTGTATCACATACCTGTAATCCAGACACAGACTCGGTTCCAGTACTTAAAAGATATGCCGATTCTTTAGGCGTAGACACTAAAAATTGGATTTTTTTAACGGGCAGAAAAGACAGCTTATATTTAATGGCGCGTGGTTCTTATTTATTAGATGATCCTAAAAACAATGTTGAAAAGATAGAGGATCAATTTATTCATACTCAGTTTTTTGCGCTAATTGATAGAGAAGGAAAAGTGCGCGGCAAAATATACGACGGCTTAAAAACTTTTGAAATAGAACAGCTAAAGCAAGACCTCTCTAGATTATTAAAAGATAAAAAATAGCTCATGATTTTTGTTACAGGTGCTAGTGGGCTAGTAGGCACTCATTTAATACAATCTTTATTAGCGAAAGGCAAAACGGTAAGGGCCTTGTATCGTAAACAGCCACCTAGTTTTAAAGGCGCTGATCAAGTGCAGTGGGTAGAAGGCGATTTATTAGATCTGCTAGCATTAGAAGCTGCCATTGAAGGGACTCAACAAGTCTATCATTGTGCAGCCATTGTTTCTTTCTCTCCTAAAAAAGCTGAGATGATGATGAAGGCGAATCAAGAGGGCACGGCGAATCTTGTAAATATTTGTGTTGATAAAAAAGTAGAGAAGCTTGTATTTGTAAGTTCAGTGGCCGCACTCGGAAGAATTAGAGAAGATGCCCCTATTGATGAAACGATGAACTGGACCCCAGAAACAAGTAATAGTGTTTATGGTAAATCGAAGTACTTAGCAGAAATGGAAGTATGGAGAGGGATGGCGGAGGGATTAAATATGGCCATTGTAAATCCGGTTATTATATTTGGCGCAGGAGATTGGAACAAAGGTTCTTCAGAAATTTTTAAATCGAGTTATAATCAGTTCCCTTGGTATACTAGTGGTATCAGTGGATTTGTAGATGTACTAGATGTAGTAGATGCCATGCAATTATTAATGGATAGCTCTATTGTGGGCGAGCGTTATATTATTAGCGCTGAAAACTTAAGCTATCAAACAGTGTTTACACAAATTGCGAATGCCTTTACTAAAAAACCTCCTTCTAGAAAAGTAACCCCTTTATTAGCTGCCATTGTTTGGAGGTTAGAAGCTATTAAATCTTTATTTACTGGTAAAACGCCACTACTTACTAAAGAGACAGCAGCTACTGCGCAGGCCAAAGTGTATTTTAATAATGAGAAATTTTTAAAGGCCTTCCCTGCTTTTCAATATCGTAGTATGGATACCACTATTCAAAGAGTGAGTGCAGAATTAACTGAAATGCATCAGCTGAACTAGATTTATTCCCTCTCCTTTATTCTTTCTCCATTATTTTTTTCCAAAGTGCTGGAATACGACGAATCCAAACTAGTTCTCTTCTTTTAATAGAAGCGTCTTCTGCTGGAAAGCCCATATATATTTTATTACCTTCTATACTAGATAATACAGCTGCCTGAGATAAGACCACCGCATTCTCTCCAATAGTTAATGTTTTATTCACACCCGCCTGACCCCAAATAGTCACACCCGATTTTATTTTAACTCCACCTGCAATACCCACTTGCGCTGCAAATAAACAGTTGGCTTCAATTTGGGTATCATGTCCAATATGTACCATATTGTCAATCTTGGTGCCCATACCTATAATAGTGTCTCCACTCACACCTCTATCCACGGTACAGCAGGCCCCTATTTCCACCTTATTTTCAATTATAACCCTACCACAGCTAAGTAGCTTTTTATACCAGGCGGCACGGCTCTTTTTGGAATTATAATAAAAGGCATCGCTGCCAATAACCGTACCCGCTTGTATAATTACCTCATCTCCAATAATAGTGTCTGCAAGTAGGGTAACATTCGGGTAAATCAAACAATTTTTTCCAATAATAACATTCGCTCCAATAAATACATGGGGCATGATAACAGTACCCTCACCAATCATTGCATTTTCATGAATGGGTTTATCATTTAATTGCAAGGGTTTAAAATGCTGCACAATTTTTAAATAGGCTTCAAAGGGGTCTTCGCAATAGAGTAATGCCTTACCCGCTGGTATGGCTACCTCTTTATTATTGATAATGATACAGGTAGCCGCACTGTTTAAGCATGTATCATAATATTTTGGATGATCCACAAAGACAATATCACCGCTTTCCACTTGATGAATTTCATTCAGTCCAGTAATTTCTAAAGAGGTATTTCCTAATAATTCCGAGGAGGTTAGGGTTGATAACCATTTAACCGAAATGGGTGTAGAAAGCTTCATAAGTATGTTTTTGGCCTAAATCAAAGGTAATACCCCTTTTTTATAAAAAAATCTTTTTCACGCATTTCTCTATAAATATAGCCCCTTATTTTATAATAACCTTATAATAAAAGTAAAATAATTCTGGGCAGCATGTAAAAATGACATCTTCTGAAATCCTTTATTCATCAATGTTTCAGCCATTTAATAAAAAAATTAGTAAAGAAATTATTTTTATTAACTTCAATAAATCACTCCATAATTTAATTTTAATTTATAGTCAATTGTGCCCATTTGTGGATAACGTCAATAAATTTGTTTAAAATATTTTTTGAATTAGAAAAAAGTATATTTAATATTGTGAAGGGAATCTGATTCCCGTACTTACTAACCCATCTATATACGAGGTCCTCTTGAGCATTCAGGGGGACTTTGTTATTAAAAGAACTACTACATTGAGCGACTACTATTTATTATATAAACCCTTTCAAGTTTTGTCGCAGTTCACTTCGACAGATAATAAATTATGCTTGAAAGA
>SHWX01000028.1 GCA_009693615.1 Chitinophagaceae bacterium
AGGTTTTCTGGTTATTGAAAAACAAGGTGAAGGCCCGAATGAAATTTCGGGCCTTTTTTATTATATTAGCAGACAGATGAAAATCCTTAAAAGAGCCCTTCAGCTTATATACTGCCTTTATGCCATTGTATTGTTTTCGATACTCACTATCCTATCGGTGACAGCCATGTTTTTAATCCTTCCCTTCGGTAAAGAAAAAATAAGCGAGCATGTTTATTTTATTTGCCGTTATTGGGGTAAGATTTTGTACCTATTTATGGGCGTTCGACACTCAGAAATTTTTGAAGCACCCCATGATTTTAATCGCGCGCATATTTTTGTAGGTAACCATAATTCTTATATGGATATTCCCTCTATTGTTCAATTAAAGCATCAACCCATTCGCCCCTTAGCAAAATTTGAATCCTCTAAAATTCCTTTGTTTGGTTTAATTTATCGAAATGCGGTAGTCATGGTAGACAGAAGCGACCCAGAAAAAAGAGCCCAAAGTTTACGCAATTTAAAATCGGCTTTAGAAAAACATATATCCATTTTTATATTTCCCGAAGGTACTTTTAGTATGACCGAAGAATATCCCTTAAAATCTTTTTTCAATGGTGCCTTTAAATTGGCTATTGAAATGAATATTCCTATTCAACCAGTGCTATTAGTGGACTCCGTTGATCGTATGCATTTTAGTAGCGCCCTTACACTCACCCCTGGAAAACATAGAGTGGTATATTTAGAAACAGTGGAAGTGAGTGACTATACCCTTGATCAAGTAGATACCCTAAAAGACCTTGTTTTCAAAAAAATGGAAGAAGGCATGAGAAGATATAGAAAGTATCCAAATTCATAGTGTATTTTTGCAATCCGAAATTATGTACGCAGAAATAATCATACCCTTAGCGCTTCCCAAAAATTATACTTGGATGATTCCTGCATCTATGCAGGATGAAGTGGCCATAGGTATGCGGGTGGAAGTAATGTTAGGCGCTAATAAAAGGTATGCGGGTATTATAAAAAATATAAGTAACAAAGCACCTGAAGCCTTTACGCCTAAACCCATACTTTCAGTTTTAGACGACGCCCCCATTGTATATGAGCATCAATTGGTCCTTTGGGAGTGGATGGCCGAATATTATATGTGCACAGAAGGTGAAGTGATGCAAGCGGCTATTCCTAGTCATTTAAAAATATCTAGCGAAAGCGTTTTTATTTTAAATGAACAGCAGGAGCAAGATACTAAGAACTTAAGCGATGCTGAATACATCATTTCTGAAGCCTTAGAAATTAAAAAAACCTTAAGCTTATTAGAAATTCAAAAACTATTAGACAAAAAATCGGTCTACCCTGTTATCAATAAACTCATTCAAAAAGGAATTTGTTATGTGCAGGAAAATATGAAAGATAAATATAGCAGTAAGGTAGAAATATTTTTAAGCTTGCATGCAGACTACAAAAACGAGGCCACCTTAGAAAAATTATTGAATGAATGGACAAGGGCTCCTAAACAATTAGATTTATTATTAGCTTTTTTACATTTTGAAAAAACAGAAGGCAGTGTTCAACAAAAATCTATTTTAGAAAAAGCCAATGCTACTCATGCACAGTTGAAAGCCTTAATTGATAAAGGTATTTTAGTGGCTGAAAAAAGAAAAATAGACAGGTTGGCCACCGATCCAAATACAGGTAATACTGCACTGCATAGCTTATCCGAAAAACAGAAAGAAGCCTTAGCCTCCGTGCAATCGCAACTTCTTACGCATCCTGTTGGACTATTACATGGCATTACGGGCAGTGGAAAAACACAAATATATGTAGCCCTTATCAATGAAGCGATTCAGCAAAACAAGCAAGCCTTGTATATGCTTCCTGAAATTGCACTCACTGCGCAAATGATTAGAAGGCTAAAACAATATTTTGGCGGTTCTATTGCTATTTACCATTCTAAATTTAATCCTAATGAAAGGGTAGAAATTTGGAATAAGGTAAAGTCTGGTGAAATTAAAATTGTATTAGGTGCGCGTTCCGCTCTTTTCTTGCCTTATAAAAATTTATCGCTCATTGTTATTGACGAAGAACATGACCCTTCTTATAAACAACAAGAACCTGCCCCTAGATATCAGGCAAGAGATACCGCTATCTACTATGCCAATCAATTAAAAGCAAAAGTGGTATTAGGCTCTGCTACACCTTCGGTAGAAACCTATTTTAATGCTATGTCTAAGAAATTTGGATACACTTATTTAAATGAAAGGTTTAGCACAGGCGCATTACCAAAAATTGAATTAATAGACACCAAGAAACAACCAGCAGGTACTGCCATTCTTACCCCTCAGCTCTTGGCTTCTATTTCAAAAACCATTGCGAATAAAAAACAGGTTATTTTATTTCAAAATAGAAGAGGCTATGCCCCCTATTTAATTTGCGAAACCTGCGGATGGATACCACATTGCGAACATTGCGATGTAACCCTTACGTATCATAAAGCTAAAAACTTACTTTCTTGTCATTACTGCGGCGCTTCTTACCCCATTGTCAATACTTGTAAAGCTTGTGGCAAACAAAATTTTAAACAAAAAAGTTTTGGCACAGAACAAATTGAAGAAAAATTAAATCAATCTTTACCAGGGGTGATTGTTGCAAGAATGGATTTAGACAATGTGAAAGGGAAAAACGAGCATGACCAACTCATTCAAAAATTTGAACAAAGACAAATAGATATTCTAGTAGGTACTCAAATGGTCGTAAAAGGGCTTGATTTTGAAAACGTAGACCTAGTAGGCATTGTGGACGCAGACAGCTTGCTTAACTTTAATCATTATAGAGTGAATGAGCGTGCATTTCAAATGATGGAACAAGTAAGTGGTAGAGCAGGCAGAAAAAATGATAATGGAACAGTGATTATACAAGTGAGTCAATTGCAGCACCCTATTGTACAATTAGTGCAACAACACGATTATTTTGGCTTTTATAATTTTGAAATTCAAAATAGAAAACATTTCTCCTACCCTCCCTTTAGCAGGCTCATGAGTTTGCTATTTAAACACAAAGAAAATAACATTGCAGAAGAAGCCGCTAATCATTTTCTTCATTCACTTACCCCTGAGATTCAAAAAACGGTATTAGGCCCAGCTCAACCCATTGTAAATAGGGTACGTAATAAATATATTTGGGAATTGGCAATTAAAATTTCAAAGCAGCCTCAACAATTACAACTAGCTAAAAAACAACTCTTACATTATATACGATTATTAGAAGTGCATCCTAGGTATAAATCGGTTAATATTGTAATTGATATCGACCCTAATTAAAACACTATGGAAATTACCGAAAATAGTTCACTTCAAAACTTGCATAGTTTTGGCTGCAATGAAAAAGCAAACTATTTTGCTAGAATTGATTCCATAGAGGCTATTGAGAAAAGTATTCAATGGGCGAAAGAAAAAAATATGCCTTATTTAATACTAGGATCAGGCTCTAATATACTTTTTACGAAAACTTTTGAAGGCGTAGTATTAAAGATGGAAATAATGGGCATTAAAAAATTAAAAGAAACCGCCTCCGAAGTTTATTTAGAAGTAGGTGCGGGTGAAAACTGGCACCATTTTGTAATTTACTGCGTTCAAAAAGGTTGGGGTGGCGTGGAAAATTTAAGTTTAATTCCAGGTACGGTGGGCGCGGCGCCCATTCAAAATATTGGGGCCTATGGAGTAGAAGCCAAAGACTCTATAGAATCGGTTACAGCCTATGATACCCAAAGCGCCCAATTCATTACACTGCAAAATAGTGATTGTGCATTTGCCTACAGGACTAGTCTATTTAAAAATGAAAAAGACAGATACATTATAAGTTCCGTGCAATTTGTTTTACAAAAACAACCCATTTTTAGAACGGATTACGGCGCCATTAAAGAAGTACTGCATCAAAAAAATAATAAACAGCCTAGTGTAGAAGCCATTTCCAATGCAGTCATTCAAATTAGGTCAGAGAAATTACCCGATCCTAAAAAATTGGGTAACGCGGGCAGCTTTTTTAAAAATCCTACTATCACCAAGGACTTATTTGAAGTATTGATTGCAAAATTCCCTAAAATAATTGCCTATCCTATCACAGATGACACCTATAAAATAGCTGCGGGTTGGTTAATTGAAGCCTGTGGCTGGAAGGGTATTCAAAAAGGCAGTGTGGGTTGCTATGAAAAACAATCTTTAGTCATTGTTCATTACAATAATGGGCCTGGCATTGAAATATTAAATTTCTCTGAGGAAATTATTCAGTCGGTACTTGCAAAATTTGAAATCTTACTAGAAAGAGAAGTAGTTATTCATTAATAAACAACTTCAATATCTACCCTTCTATTTTGAGCTCTTCCCTTCAAAGTTTTATTATCAGAGGTGGGTCTTGTATCTGCAAATCCTTTTTGACTCATTCTTTTTTTATCTATCCCTTTTTTGATTAAATAATTCGATACGACCATGGCTCTTTGTAGCGATAATTTTTCATTAATTTTCAGCGTGCCCGTATTGTCAGTATGTCCAGTAATTACTAGGGTAATATTTGTATTATTTTGCATTAAGACCACTAAGCTATCTAAAACTAGATATAATTTTTTACTGAGATTTACCTTACCCGACTCAAACTTTAATTGAGAAGAGATTTCATTTACGAATGGTTGTAAATCGGCACATCCATTATTACCCATAATGCCAGCAGTGCTAGGGCATTTATCCTGCTCATCGTTCACTCCATCTTTATCTGTATCGGGAATAGGGCAACCTTCATATCTTGACAATCCTTCCGCAGTAGGACATTTATCGGCTTCATCATTTATTCCATCTTTATCGACATCGGGTATAGGACATCCTTTATATTTTATCGCTCCCTCTGCAGTAGGACATTTATCATTCTCGTCATTTATGCCATCACTATCCGTATCTGGCACAGGACATCCATGATATTTTACCAAGCCAGATGCATTAGGACAATCATCTTCACTACCCACCACACCATCATCATCATTATCTGCAACTACAGGCGCTGGAGGTAACATGACCGGTTTTTTCTCTCTTAATTTTAAAGGCAGGGTATAACTTATAGAATGATTATAATGCATTTTTGTAAGTGCCGAAGCTTCTGCCCTATAAGTACTAAGTATGTTTACAAAAGAACCTTGTTTAGCTTTAATTTGCAAACCTAACCCTACAGGCACATAAGCAGTGTAATAAGCATTTTTAATAGAAGCCACCCCTAAACCCGCAGTCACATAAGGCACTAATTTATTTTCATCCGTCAATAGCTTGTAATTTAAACTTGCATCTAATGCAGTATACATTTCATTGTTTTTAGCAATGTCTATTTTAGAAGAAGTATAAAAAGGATATTTTAATTTAGTAAAATCTAGATTCAACATTAAATCAAGATGCGGCGTGATACCTTTAAAATATTGTAAGCCCCCTTGAATAACTCTTTGGCTAGCATTCTCTGTTGACGGTGTATTTTTAAAATTAAATAAACCTACTTTAAAAGCAATAGAAGAGGGTTTGATACTTGCTGTATCCTGTCCAATAACTGTTAAACTAGATACAGATACTAAGAGCATTAGAATTATTTTTTTCATACTATTTTGCATTTTTCTAAAACTGTTTATTTGAAGATATAGTTGAATTCTAAGAATTAAGTGTATTTTAAGAAGTAGAATTTTAGATAGTGTAAATTAAAGATTATCCTTGAATAGTTTACTGCTTTTTGGGGTTGATTTTAGAATATCCCACAGCATCAAGCGTTACTTTGACAATTCCTTTAGAACTTAAATGTATTTTTTGGGCAGCCGCCGTACTTAGGTCTACCACCCTACCCAACTTTAACATATTAGGATGCATACGGTCATTAATTCTAACAAGTACAGATTTCCCATTTCTCATATTGGTCACACGTACTAATGTATTTAGCTTATACAAATTACAAGCTGCAGTGTACTTACTGTTTTTGAAAATCTCACCTGTAGCAGTTAAGGTACCGTCAAAATTGGCACTATAATAACTAGCAATACCTTTAATGTGATTTAATTCTATCTTAATTCGGTGTGTATCTATTTTTTTTTGATACTTTTTTACAGCAGCAGTATCCAAATAGTTAATGGTAGTTAAACTAGTAGGATAAATTTTTTGAGCAAAAATTTGAGTACTACTTAGTAGAGGGAATACTAAAATAAATAAGAAGCTTAATTTAATATTCATAGAGTATTCTTTATAAAAACTTTAAAAAACTAGGCTTTATATGTACTTAAATAAGTAATTAGCTAATTGCAATCACTTCCACTACACTGTCTAGGTTTAAGGTCCCATAAATATGGGGGAATAACTCATCTAAATCATCTGCTAATTCAAATAATACAGGCCTTTGCACTTTTACTTTCTCTATTTTGAGTTTAACTAATCCTGTTTGACCTTTATAAAAACGATCTAATACCCCTGGAATTTGTTTTTCAACAGAACAGTGTATAAAACCATCCTGCTCATAATTAATAGGCGTATACTCGTTTTTTATTTTAGCGGCTTCCCACTCTTTTAAAGTAGTTACATGGTATATATATTCGCTTTCCATAAATAATTATTATTTAATGATTCTTGGAATTTTTTGATCTATTAACATTAAGTCTGCAAGCACAATGGCCGTTACTGCTTCTAGTACTACAGGCACTCTTAGCGCTATACATAAATCGTGTCTTCCCTTTACTGAGAATGCTGCTGTTTCATTAGTTTCCCAATTAAGCGTCACTTGTTCTTTAGGCGTAGAGGAAGTAGGTTTTACTGCAATTCTAAAAACTAGGTCATTGCCATTGGTATAACCACCTACCACACCACCCGCATGATTCGTTTTTGTTTTTCCTGTTGTATCTACAATGGCATCATTATGATCCACGCCAAACATGTTGGCCGCAGCAAAGCCAGTTCCAAATTCAATGCCACGAATAGCAGGAATTGCAAAAACAGCATGACTAATTAAGGATTCAACAGAATTAAAAAAATGCTCTCCTAATCCAATAGGCAATCCTTTCACCACACATTCAACAATTCCACCCACACTATCTTTTTGATCAATGGCTTTCTGTATTCCTTTTTCTACATCTGATTCTCCTCCAATACTTATAATAGTAGCTTCTACTTTAATTTTTTCTTCTACTTTACCTGCATTTAATAATTTCTTAGCCACCACACCCGCACCCACTAAAGCAGCTGTTAACCTTCCACTGAAATGCCCTCCTCCTCTATAATCTTCAAAGCCTCCAAATTTATGATGGGCTGTAAAATCGGCATGGCCGGGTCTTGGCACGGCACGTTGCTTTTCATAATCACCACTTCTTGTATTGTTATTTTCAAAAAGCATCATGATAGGTGCTCCTGTGGTCAAATCATTAAATAAACCTGCTTTAAAAATAGGAATATCATCTTCCTGACGAGGCGTAGTTCCTTTCTGCTTGCCCCCTTTGCGACGCTCCATATCCTCCACAAAATCAGCTACTTGTAGTGGCAAACCCGCTGGGCAACCGTCTATAGTAATACCCACACAAGCGCCATGCGACTCGCCAAAAATTTGTACTGTAAATAAGGTTCCGAATTTATTCATGTCTTTATTTCGTTATTACAAGGTAAGAAATTTATTGTATATCCACTTTCGCACCCAATTCTTGCAAATGGGTAAAGAAATCGGTATAAGATTTATTGATAGCCTCTGCTTCAGTTATTTCAATAGGACCATTCGCTACTAAAGCAGCCACGCCGCATGCCATGGCAATTCGATGATCGTGTTGAGAGAAAACAGTAGCCGATTGAATAATAGTTCCGCCATGAATAAGCATTTCATCTCCCACTAAATGAATTTGAATGCCCATTTTTGCAAATTCAGTTTGCAAGGTAAGTCCTCTATCGCTTTCTTTATGTGCAAGCCTGCTTACTCCTTTAATGTTAGTAACCCCATTACAAACACTTGCTAGTGCTACTAATGGAGGAAATAAATCGGGGCAATCGGTAGCATCAAATTCAAATGCAATTAAACCATTAGAGTAACCATTAGAATTATTTGAATTATCCGACGACGGGCCTATCAAAATACCATCTTCCTCTTGCTTCATATTTGCCTTTGCACTTGTTAATGCTTCCATTATTTTTTTATCGGCCTGTGTTGAATTTAATTGTAACCCTTTTACTTTTATGGGACCTGCAATAGCACCTGCTACTAATAAAAAAGCAGCGCCACTCCAATCTCCTTCTACGGTATATTCAATAACAGTTTTTAAAGGCGCATGTACTAAAAAACGGAAGCTTTCATAGTTCGTATGTTCTACCTTCCAACCAAATGCATTTAATACTGATAAGGTTAAATCAATGTAGGGTTTGCTTTTTAAATCAATTACTTTTATTTCAATTTCCTGCTTTCCAGTCGCTGCATAAGCCATTAACATACCTGTTAAAAATTGAGAACTTAAAGAGCCATCAATAGTAATATTAGCAGGTACTAAAGGTCCTTGAATTTGAATGGGTAAAAAACCTTTCTGCGACTGTACTTTTACGCCCACTAAGGGTAATATCTCATCAAAAAAATGCATGGGTCTTTTCACCAAGCTTCCTTTGCCTTCAATACTTATCAATTCATTACTTAATGCTGCAATAGGTGTAAACATTCTAATACCTAGTCCACTTTCCCCACAGTTCATTGTAGGGCCAATTGGTTTTACTCCATTAGAGTTCACTTCAATAGGACTTGGATGTATTTTTTTGCTAGCTGGGTTTTGGGTTATTACAATAGCCCCTAATTTTTGAATCACATCTAGGGCTGCTAAATCATCATTGGAATGTCCAGGATTATGAATGATAGTTTTACCAATATGAATTAATGCAGCTGCACATGCTCTTTGCATTGAGCTTTTGCTTGCTGGTGCAATCTGCGAACCAGTTAACTTACTTGGATGAACTATCGCAACCATCTTAAGAATACAATTTTATTAATTTTTCTAATGATTTCATAGGAACGCTTTGATACACCGCCTTACCTATTTTTTTCAGAAGTACATATTGCATAGAAGTCCCTGTCTTTTTCTTATCCTTCTGCATAATTTGCATGGCTTGATCTATATCAAAATGCATACTAGTAGGTAATCCGTATTTTTTCAAAGTATCTAACAACAAACCCGTTTCATTAAAGCCTTCAATTACTTGAGAAATTTTAGCAGCATAGACCATTCCAATACTAATGGCATGACCATGTAATAAAGCATGTTGGTTTTCGATGGCATGTCCAAGGGTATGTCCAAAATTCAGCAACTTACGATCGCCTTTTTCGAATTCATCTTGTTGTACTACTTTCACTTTTATCTGTACATTTTTTTCTATTAAAAGCTGTAAAGCTTTTTTATTTTTCTGATAATAAGACAAGTCATGACTTGCTAAAGCCTTCATCATGGCTAAATCTTTAATGGCAGCATGCTTAATTATTTCAGCAAACCCGTTTTCCCACTGATGTTTAGGTAAGGTTTTTAAAAAATCAATATCGTATACTAAAAAAGAGGGTTGTCTTATTAAGCCCACCATATTTTTATACAAGCCTACATCTATTCCGTTTTTTCCGCCAATAGAAGCATCGACCATGGCTAAAATAGTAGTAGGCACAAAACCTACAGCTACACCACGCATGTAAATACCTGCCGCATAGCCTACCATATCAGTTACCACGCCACCGCCTACACCAATTAATACCGCCTCTCTTGTGGCGCCTAAATTAAGCAAGGCTTCAATGATAAAATCTACGGTAGCTTGATGCTTATGCTCTTCACCAGCAGGAATGACAATAGTTTTCTTTCCTTTGAATTTTTTTTGGTGTAAAGCATATACATTTTCATCTGTAATATAAAAAGCATTCGAC
The DNA here is from genome assembly GCA_009693615.1 of Chitinophagaceae bacterium. Lineage (GTDB taxonomy): Bacteria > Bacteroidota > Bacteroidia > Chitinophagales > Chitinophagaceae > Sediminibacterium. Next base: position 9,904 of record SHWX01000028.1, read on the forward strand.
TTGTCTACCATATTATGTATGGCAGCAAACTTACCCTCTAAGAAAAAGGATACTGTCTGAGACGAAAATTTTACTTTCCAGTTTTTCATTGAATGAATACTTTAAATTTTGAATGCTTTACATTATGCAATGAGCATTAGTTTGTATTAGAAATACAAACTAACTATTCATTATTTTCTTTTGATGATTGATACTTTCCATATGCACGGCGTCCATATACTTAGTAATAAAGTCTTCACTTAAGCCTACTTTACTTCCTTTGCCTACAGCACGCTCTAAAATTTCATTCCAACGATTGGTTTGCAAAATGGTGATATCATTATTTTTCTTATACTCACCTATTTTTTCAGCCACCTTCATACGCGTAGACAATACTTGCAACAACTCATCATCTAATTGATTAATTTGTTGACGTAATTTTTCAAGCGCTGCATGATATTCTGCAGAAGCAACGTCTTCTTTTCTCCAACGTATAGCTTCTAACATTGTTTTTAGTACCTCTGGCGTAATTTGTTGTTTCGCGTCACTCCAAGCATTGTCTGGATCGATATGTGATTCAATGATTAAACCATCAAAGTCTAAGTCCATAGCTTGTTGCGCTACTTCTTGTAAAATATCGCGGCGTCCACAAATATGTGAAGGATCATTGATCATAGGAATACCTGGATAACGGCGTTTCATTTCAATGGCCAAATGCCACATGGGTGCATTTCTATATTCAGTATTACCATAAGAGCTAAATCCACGGTGAATTAATCCTAATTCTTCAATACCTGCTTTAGCAATACGCTCCATGCCTCCAATCCATAATTCTAAATCTGGATTAATAGGATTCTTGATAAGTACAGGCACTTTCACTCCTCTTAAGGAGTCTGCAATTTCTTGCACACTAAAAGGGTTTACAGTGGTACGTGCCCCTATCCATAATACATCAACACCAAAGTGCAAGGCATCTTCTACTTGTTTAGCAGTCGCTACTTCTATAGCTATAGGCAAGCCAGTTTCTTTTTTAGCTTGCTGCATCCATGGTAAACCTTTAGTACCTATCCCTTCAAAACTTCCGGGTCTGGTTCTTGGCTTCCATATACCTGCACGCATAATATCTACTTTACCAGTAGCGGCTAAACGTATAGCCGTTTGCATTACTTGTTCTTCGGTCTCTGCACTACATGGACCAGAAATAATCAAGGGCGATTTTTTTAATAAAATGCTTACCTTTTCTTGTTGCGCTATTAAGTCTCCCATTTTTCCCAATTTTAATATTTAAATATTTATTTTAGTTTTTTGAACTCAGTTTTTTTGATTTCTCTTTTTTATTTTTATCATTATCCTTCTCTTTTAGAAAAGCCTTTTGGTCCACCACTATCTGCATCATTCATTCTAATACGACGACCTTTGTAGTTTTTACCATCTACGGCATTGATCATTTGCATAGCAGCACCTGATTCAATTTCTACCCAGCTATTCATATCACGCATATCTATTTTACCTAAAGCTTCTTTTCTTAAGTCGCTCATGTCTAAAATAAATTGTAAAAAACTAGCCTTGTAAAAACCATCCTTGGTACCTAAGTTTACAAACAAACGAGTATAACCGCTAGCGCCTCTTTCAGCACCGCGACTTCCGCGATCTGATGAACTACGCTCCATTCCACGATCATTACTTCTTGCGCGACCACGATCGGCGCTGCCAAATTCTTGACGACCTCTATCACGGTTACGATCTTGTTGTTGCATTGGCTCACGACGTCCTTTATCTGCAGTGCGAATATTTAAATCCTGTGCATTTTCATAATAACTTAAGAATCGGTTGAACTCTAGGGCAGCAACACGCTTTAAAATTTCTTCCTTAGTCATGTCTGCAAATTTTTCAGCAAGCATTGGAACATAGGTTTCATAATCGCCATGGCTTACATCGGTAGACATTAACTTATCCATTACATGGAAAAATTGTTTTCTACAAACATCTTTACCACTAGGAATATCTAATTTATGGAAAGTACATTTGTTCATGTTTTCAATCTGACGCAAACGGTAAGACTCACGCGCATGTACAATGGATATACAAATACCTTCACTACCTGCACGACCTGTTCGACCACTTCGGTGGGTATACACTTCTACATCATCAGGTAATTCAAAATTGATTACATGGGTAATACCTTTCACATCAATACCTCTTGCAGCAACGTCAGTGGCAATTAATAATTGCAAACTCTTGTCACGGAATTGACCCATGACTCTATCACGTTGTTGTTGTGTTAAATCGCCATGAATAGCATCAATATCATAACCTTCACGTGTTAAACGCTGCGCTACTTCTTGTGCATCGGCCTTGGTTCTAGTAAAAATGATACCATAAATACCAGGGTTAAAATCGATGATTCTTTTTAAAGTCTCATAACGATGTTGTGCTGAAGTTAAATAGTACTGATGATCAATACTTTTGTTGGTAGCATTTACCTTACCAATAGTTACTTCCACTGGCTCTTTCATGTAACGCTTACTTACTTTTCTAATTTCAGCAGGCATAGTCGCACTAAACAACCAAATACTTTCTCTATTAGGGGTATTTTTTAAGATAAATTCAATGTCATCTTGGAATCCCATGTTTAACATCTCATCTGCTTCATCTAATACAACATATTCAATCTTCTCTAAGTTAATCGCCTTTCTTTCTATTAAGTCAATTAAACGACCTGGAGTGGCTACCACTACTTGTACACCTCTTTTTAAATCTTTAATTTGTAAACCAATAGATGTTCCACCATATACGGCCAATACTTGTAAACCTGGAATATGTTTTTTAAACAAATTCATTTCACTTACAATTTGCATACATAATTCTCTTGTTGGACAAACTACTAAGGCTTGTGGAAATTTCTCTGCCGTTTTAATTAATTGTAATAAAGGCAAACCAAAGGCGGCTGTTTTACCAGTACCTGTTTGTGCTAAACCAATAAAATCCTTGGTTCCGCTTATTAAAACAGGAATAGAACGCTCCTGAATTTCAGTGGCATGTGTATATCCTAATTCAGTCACGGCTTTTACCAATTGATCATTAATACCAATTTCAGTAAATGTTTTTTTCGACTTTACGGCTTCTATTAAATCATTTTTAATTTCTACATCTTCTTTCTTCTTCATTTTTTATATTTTTTGCTTAGTCACTTTTCGTGCTTTGCTTTTTTAATTATTTTAAAATCTTTTTTATTTGATTGGCATTTTGAATCAATTCCAATAGATAGTCTGGATTTTCTTTTTCCAAACTTGCCTTGAATTTTTTTAATTGACTAATATGCTCATTCAAAACATCTAATACATTTTCTTTATTTTGCATAAAAATGGGCACCCACATTTCCGCATTGGACTTTGCCAAACGAACAGTGCTTTCAAAACCACTACTTGCTAACTCAAAAATAGCATCAGACTCTTTTTCCTTCTCTAACACGGTATTGGCCAATGCAAAAGAAGTGATATGTGAGATATGACTCACATACGCTACATGTATGTCATGTTTAATGGCATTCATATAAAGTATATGCATACCTAAAGCATGATAAATATTTTCTACCAACGCTAAAGCATCTGCATCCACCTGCTCTTTGTTACAAATGATGGTGGCTTTTTCAGCAAAAGCATCATCTTGTGCTGCTGCTGGACCACTAAATTCTGTTCCCCACATTGGATGGGTAGGAACAAAACGACCTTTGTTGACATGAGCATTGGCTATGTTTACAATACTTTCTTTGGTAGAACCTAAATCAAAAACAACTTGCTTGTTCACTAAGTTCAAAATAGTGGGCAACAAACTTTCAGCTACGTTAATAGGTGTTGCAATGGCAATCAAATCAGAAGATGCAACTGCATCTTCTAAAGACATGATCTCATCTACAATGCCTAATTGTAAGGCGAGGTTTTGGTGTTCGATGTTTTGATCCACTCCAATGACCTTGGATACCATGCCTTTCTTTTTCAAAGACAAAGCCATTGAACCTCCCATTAAACCAATTCCAATGACTGTTAAACGCATGCTTCAATTCTTTTAATGGCGACACTAAATTTTTCTATGGAACCACATAAACTCACTCTGATATATTCGTTACCAGCGGAGCCAAAAATGCCTCCAGGGGTAATAAAAACATTTGCATCGTATAATACTTTATCACTTAATGCATATCCATCTTTGTAAGTTGCGGGAATTTTGGCCCATACAAACATGCCTACTTGTTGTTTAGTGTAGACACATTTTAAAACATCTAATAACTCGAATACTTTTTCGCGTCGTGCTGTATATATTTTATTCACGGAGTCATACCAACTTTGATCAAGACTTAATGCCTTAGCAGCTGCTAATTGCACGGGTAAAAACATACCACTGTCCATGTTGGATTTAAACCTAAGTATTTCATTGATTCTATCTTCGGCAGCAATTAACATGCCTACCCTCCATCCTGCCATATTCTGACTTTTACTTAGAGAGTTTAATTCTATCACTACCTCTTTGGCCCTATCAATAGACAATAAGCTTTCAGGCTTATCATTTAAAACGAAGGCATAAGGATTATCATGACAAATCAATATTTGATGCTTTATTCCAAAGGCGACTATTTTTTCAAATAGTTCTTTCGTAGGCCTTTGGCCTGTTGGCATATGTGGATAGTTCACCCACATTAACTTAACTTTTGATAAATCTGATTTTTCTAAATTTTCAAAGTCAGGCGCCCAACTGTTATCGGCAGTCAACTCATAGTATAACGGGGTCCCACCCGCTAATTTAACTGCACTTGTATATGTAGGATAACCAGGATTTGGAATTAATACCTGATCTCCTTCATTTAAATAGGTCATACATATATGCATGATCCCTTCCTTACTTCCTAATAAAGGAAGTATTTCTGTAGCAGGATTTATATCCGCTACTTTGAAATATTTTTTATACCAATTGGCTACCGCTTCTCTTAATATTGGCGAGCCTTTATAAGGTTGATAACCATGTACATTTTCTTTAATCGCTTCTTCGTGTAAAGTTTGAACCACCTCTGGATGCGGCGGTAAATCGGGACTACCAATTCCTAAATTAAGTATGCCCTTACCGGCTTTATTGAGCTCGTCAATCTCGCGCAGTTTGGTAGAAAAATAATATTCTCCAATACCCTCTAATCTATGTGATACAGTCCAATTCATTATTATCCTTTTATAACTTTACCTTTTTGATACATTCCGAATATTCTTATACTATTGGTTAAACTTTTTAAAGCTTCTAATACTTTTTCAATTTGTTTTTTATTATCAAACTCTAAATCGGCATAAAAACCGTATTTAAAAGTACTGCCTGGTATAGGCATACTTTGCAGCTTACTCAAATTCACATTTCCTTGTGCAATTTTAGCAAGTACCTTAGCAAGTATACCTTTTGAGTGATCGGTTTGAAAATAGATAGATGCCTTGTTTGACTGCTCCACTGCTGTTTTAGTGCTTGCAGGACTTACTACTAAAAAACGAGTAATATTATTTTTTAAAGTATGTATGTCTGGTTTAATAATATTTAAATCAAACATTTGTGCAGCTAGCTTACTAGCAATAGCTGCTGTATGCTTGCTTTTATTTTGATGTACTACTTTAGCACTTAGCGCTGTATCTTCTGACTCCACTAATTTCCAATTATACTTTTCTAAATAATCTAAACATTGTAAGATAGCCATGGGATGACTATGCACTTCTTTAATATCTTCTAATTTCACCCCCGGGTATGTCAATAGGTTTTGGCTGATAGATAAATACACTTCGCCAATAACTTGCAACTTACTTTTTTGTAATAAATTATAATTAGGTAAAATACTACCCGCAATTGAATTTTCAATGGCCATCACCGCACCATCAGATAGTTTAGCGTCAGCTCCTAATTGAACTACTTGCCTAAATGTATCGCAAGTAATTACCTCCACATTTTTGCCAAAAAAATGTCTAGCTGCCACTTGGTGGAAACTTCCTTCGTACCCTTGTATCGCTACTTTTTTATTCATAAAAAAATCCCGGCTGTTGGGCCGGGACTGTATATTTATTTAATTTCTTTACGCTTTTACAAATACAACCCGGCTACTTTGGTTAAAGTAGAAATAAAAGAAACAGTAAAACCAGTTGTTAATATTTGCTTTCATCGGAGAACGAAGATAGGCTATTGTAGGCTATTAGTCAAAAATGTTTCCATTTTCAGGTCTAAAAACTAACAGATATTCGTTTTTAAGGACTGCCGGTTCAAACAAAAAAAGCCCCTGGTCGAAACCAAGGGCTCAGAAATATTGCTTGACTTACTAAAAAGCTAAATTAATGGATAATTTACCCTTCTAGTAGAAAGCTAATTATTTATTTTACAGCAGCAGTATCCATTGCAGCAGCAGCTGTATCAACTGTAGTTGCAGCAGCAGTATCAATTGTAGTTGCAGTAGTATCAGTTGTAGCTTCAGTTGCAGCACCACCACAAGCAGCTAATGCAGCGATAGCGAAAATTGCGATTACTTTTTTCATTTGGGTTTGTTTTTTTTATTAATTAATACTATTAATACCCCTGCTAAGAAAAGGTAACCCCCTTCCCCCTGAAAAAATTAAAAAAGAACCTATTTTGGGTTACTTTTGATCAAATTAAGTATTAATCTCTTGAAAGCTGAACTGAACGAACAAGCCCTTTTAAAAGGACTAGCTGGTAATGACTCCAAGGCGGTGGAAACCCTCTATAAAAGTCATTTTAGTTCTATTCAGCACTTTGTTCTAAACAACAATGGCTCTTTT
>SHWX01000029.1 GCA_009693615.1 Chitinophagaceae bacterium
GGAACCAACAACGACTATAATTTAGAAGTTAAAAAAGATTTATCAGCCTCCATTATTGGTACAGACACCTTAATGGCAAAAGTTTCTATCAATGAATCTTTGGTTAAAATTTCTTTCCCTAATAAAAAAGGAAGGGGTGCAGAACAAATTAGACTAGGTGGCGCCATTGTTGGTGCTAACTGGTCTGGTATTGGAACCGATCCTGCTGGCAATAAAAACACATGGACTGTTTCTTTCGTAAGTCCTATGACAGCAGCGGCAGATACTAAGAAAAATACCGATACTATAAAACCACTTGCAAAAATTACTTTCCCATTTGCAGGTTTTGGAAACGAAAAAATGCCAAGTCAAGAAACTATCTTAATTAAAAACGCTACTGTTTGGACCAATGAAAAAGAAGGCGTTTTAAATAATACAGATGTTTTATTAAAGAATGGTAAAATTGCTAAACTGGGTAAAGATATTAGTGAAGCAGGTGCAAAAGTCATTGATGGTACTGGCAAACATTTAAGCGCAGGCATCATTGACGAGCACTCTCATATTGGTGCTTTATCTATTAACGAAGGTGCGCAGTCTGTTACAAGTGAAGTGCGTATTGCAGATAATTTAAATCCAGAAGATATTAATATCTATCGTCAATTAAGCGGTGGGGTTACTTCATCACATATATTACACGGTTCTGCCAATACAGTGGGTGGTCAAACTCAATTAATTAAACTTCGTTGGGGCGCCAACGACCAGGATTTAAAATTTGCAGGTGCAGATGGTTTTATAAAATTCGCTTTAGGTGAAAACGTAAAAAGAACAACTAGTTCAAGCAATAACCGTTTCCCTGATACTAGAATGGGTGTGGAAGAAGTATTGAACGATGCATTTGATAGAGCCCTAGATTACCAAAAAGCAATGAAAGAAAACCCTAATACTAGAAGAGACCTTGAATTAGATGCATTAGTAGAGATCTTGAATAAAAAACGTTTTATTACTTGTCACTCTTATGTACAGCCTGAAATTACTTATATGATGCGTATTGGTGATAAATATGGTTTTACCGTAAACACCTTCACGCATATATTAGAAGGATTTAAAGTAGCTGATAAAATGAAAAAGCATGGTGCAACTGCTTCTACTTTCTCCGATTGGTTCATGTATAAAACAGAAGTGCAAGATGCCACTGGTTATAATGCAGCCATTATGCAAAAAGTGGGGTTGAATGTTTGTATTAACTCCGATGATGCAGAGATGGCTAGAAGATTAAATCAAGAAGCAGCTAAAGCAGTTAAATACGGAGGTGTCTCTGAACAAGAGGCCTTTAAGATGGTAACCTTGAATCCTGCAAAAGCATTACACGTTGCGGATAAAGTAGGTAGTATTAAAACAGGAAAAGATGCAGATGTTGTTTTATGGTCTGATAATCCTTTAAGTATTTATGCAAAATCTTTATACACTATCGTTGATGGTACTATTTATTTTGATAGAGAAAAAGATGAAGCTAAGCACAAAGAGGTGGCCGAGGAAAGAACACGCTTAACACAAAAAATGTTAGGAGAGAAAAAAGCAGGTGGTCCTACAAGACCTGCAATGCCAAGTTATCAAGTACTATTAACTTGTGGCGATCATGACCACGAAGATGAAATGGTTACTATTTACGAAACTCAAAAAGATTAATATATGCAAAAGAAATATACCAGCTTATTGATTGTGTCTCTTGCGCTTTTACAATTAAAAGCAAGCGCTCAGGAAACAGTATATCCTGTAGGTCCGCAAGCGGGTCCCATTGTTATTACACATGCCACTGTGCATATAGGTAACGGAACCGTATTAACCGACGCGTCGGTTAGTTTTGATAAAGGAAAAATTACGGGCATAGGTGCCTCTTTATCTACTGCTGGCGCTACTGTTATTGATGCAACGGGTAAACAAGTTTATCCTGGATTAATAGTTCCGCTTTCTAGTTTAGGTTTAAGAGAAATTAATAGTGGCGTTCGCGGTAGCAACGATTTTCAAGAAATTGGAGAAAATAATGCCAGCATTAGAACTATTGTTTCTTATAATACCGATTCTAAAGTAATTAATGTGTTACGCGCTAATGGTGTGCTACTTGCGCATGTGGCGCCCATGGGTGAGCTTATTGAAGGAAGCTCCTCTATTGTACAATTAGACGCCTGGAATTATGAAGACGCCGCTTACAAAACAGATATTGGTATGTTTATAAATATGCCAACGCTTATTCCTAGAAGAGGTGGTCGTGGTGGTTTTATGCGTCAACCTTCTGGAGACATGGTAAAAGAGGCAATGAAAAAAATTGAAACCATTAAAACTTTCTTTACTGAAGCGCGCGCTTATTTACAAGAAAAAAATCATGCAGAAAATAATTTGAAGTTTGAAGCGGTGCGAGGTTTATTCGCTGGTAAACAAAAATTATACATTCGCGCCAATGAAGTAAAACAAATGCTACTTGCTATTGATTTAGGCAAAACATTTGGATTTAATATGGTCATTGTGGGTGCTGCTGAAAGCTTACAAATAGCATCAATTTTAGTAGAGAATAATATTCCTGTTATTTTAGATAATCAGCATGCGCTTCCTACTACAGAAGATGATGATATTGATCAACTCTATAAACTACCCGCGCAACTTAAAAAAGCAGGTGTTTTATTTGCCATCAACGATGCCAACGATCAAAGCAAGCAACGCAATATTAGCTTTAATGCGGGTACTGCTGCAGCTTATGGCCTAGGAAAGGAAGAGGCATTAACTGCTATTACCCTTAATACTGCTAAAATTTTAGGCATTGACGATATCACGGGTTCTATCGAAATGGGAAAAGATGCTAATATTATTATTAGCGATGGAGATATCCTAGACATGAGAGGCAATCAAGTGACTAAGGCCTTTATTCAAGGACGCGATATTTCCTTGGATAATAAACAAAAACAAATGTATGAGCGCTATAAGCATAAGTACAAGATTAACTAATTAACAGTTTATCCTGTTCTTAAAAGAACCTCTCTATCACAGCCGTGGTGGGGAGGTTTTTTTTGTTAACTTAGCGCCATGTCTAAAAAGCTTTTTTTATTAGATGCACTTGCATTAATTTATCGCGCTTATTATGCGCTTATTCGCACACCCAGAATTACTACCACGGGTATTAACACCAATGCGCAGTTTGGTTTTACCAACACACTTTTAGAAATTATTAGAAAAGAAAATCCAACGCATATTGCAGTTTGTTTTGATACACATGCGCCAACGGAGCGTCATATCGATTTTACCGATTATAAAGCCAATAGACAAGAAGCCCCCGAAGACTTATTAGATTCATTGCCACATATTAAGGCCATCATTGAGGGGTTTAATATTCCTGTTATTGAATACGATGGTTATGAGGCCGATGATATAATTGGAACCCTTGCATGGCAGGCTGCAGCTAAAGGCTATGAGGTGTATATGGTTACCCCGGATAAAGATTATGGCCAACTTTTAGTAAAACCCAATGTGTATATATGGAAGCCCCCCGCTTTTGGCAATAAAGAAGAAATTGTAGATGCTAAAAAGATTTGCGAGAAATGGGATATCGCCAGAGTAGAACAAGTGGTAGATATGCTGGGCTTAATGGGAGATGCCTCTGATAATATACCCGGCATTCCGGGTGTGGGAGAAAAAACCGCCGCTAAGCTTTTAAAATTATACGACACATTAGAAGGTGTTTTAGATAATGCCGATAAGATAACCGGATCTATGGGAGAGAAAGTGCGTGCTGGAAAAAAATCGGCCATCATGAGTAAAAAGCTGGCCACCATTATTACCAATGTGCCCGTTAGTTTTCATGAAGAAGATTTTAGATTAAAAGAAAAAAATAAATCGGCACTTACAGAAATATTTAATGAATTAGAATTTAAAACCCTTGGTAAAAGAATTTTAGGTGATGAGTTTTCGGTGAGTGGTGGTGCCGGGGCCATAGAAGTAGCTGCTGCTAAACAAGAACAAACCGATTTATTTGGAAATACTTTCAATGTAAAAATAAAAAATAAAAAAGGCGGGGCGAAAGAAATAGAGGCAAAAAATAATGAGCAGCCCAATAATTCTTTAGATAGTGCTCTAAATAATGAAGAAGGTGAATTCAGTAATGAATTAGGCGATGAGGACTTACCCGTAGAATTAGTAGTGAACAAAAATAGTGGGAACACGCCACATAATTATAAAGCCATTGTAGGTAAAGAAAATATTAAAGCCTTGGTGCAGGAACTGCTTTTACAAAAAGAAGTTTGTATTGATACAGAAACTACGGGCATTAATGCAAATAATGTGGAGCTGGTGGGGTTAAGTTTTTCTTATAAAGAACATGAAGGATTTTACATACCTATTGAAAACGAGATAGAGGCTAAAAAAACATTAGCAATGTTTGAACCCCTATTTAAAAACAAAGACATTGTTTGGATTGGACAAAACTTAAAATATGATTTTTTAGTGTTGAAGTGGTATGGTGTTGAGCTATTGGGTAAAACATTTGATACCATGCTAGCGCACTATGTAATTGAGCCAGAAGGCAGGCGCAGCATGGATTTACTAAGTGCACAATTTTTAGGGTATGAACCCATTTCCATTACCACGCTTATTGGAAAGAAAGGAAAAAACCAGGGCACCATGCGTGATGCGCCCTTGGACCAGTTAACAGAATATGCAGCGGAAGACGCCGATATTACTTTTCAATTAAAAAATTGTTTTACGCCATTAATTAAAAAGCGTGGTGTAGAAAAAGTATTCAATGAAGTAGAAAACCCACTTGTGCGCGTACTCGTAGATATGGAATATGAGGGCGTGAAAGTAGATATCGATTTTTTAAACGAATACAGCAAGATTTTAGAAGTTGATGCTAAGATTAGTGAAGAGCGCGTTTATGAACAAGCGGGGGTTCGTTTTAATTTAGCCTCTCCTAAACAACTAGGTGAAGTATTATTTGATATTTTAAAACTGGACGCCAAGGCAAAGAAAACCAAGACGGGTCAATATGCAACAGGGGAAGATGTTTTACAAAAAATGGCGGCTAAGCATAAAATAGTAGATGATATTTTAAATTTTAGAGAGTTAACAAAATTAAAATCTACCTATGTCGATTCTTTTCCAGAATTAATTAATCCAAAAACAGGACGCGTACATACTAGTTATGCGCAGGCGGTAGCGGTAACTGGAAGACTAAGCAGTACTAATCCGAACTTACAAAACATACCTATTAGAACAGAGCGCGGAAGAGAAATTAGAAAGGCCTTTATTCCTCGTGAAAAGGGTCGTGTACTAGTAAGCGCCGATTATTCTCAAATTGAATTAAGAATTGTAGCTGCCATTAGTGGTGACCCCAATATGTGTGAGGCCTTTAAACTAGGCAAGGATATTCATACAGCCACGGCTGCTAAGGTGTATGGCATTAACGAAGCCGATGTAACTAAAGAAATGCGTTATAAAGCCAAGAGTGTAAACTTTGGTATTATTTATGGGCAGGGTGCTTTTGGTTTGGCTGAAAATTTAGCCATCTCAAGAACAGAGGCCAAAGAAATTATTGATAATTATAAAAAAGAGTTCCCGGGCATTCAACTATATATGGACCAACAAATTAACAATGCGAAAGAATTGGGTTTTGTAGAAACGCTGATGGGAAGAAGGCGCTGGTTAAGAGATATTAATAGTAGCAATTTTACAGTGCGCGGCTTTGCTGAAAGAAACGCTATCAACTCTCCTATTCAGGGTTCTGCTGCAGATATGATTAAACTAGCCATGATTAAAATTCATGCAGAGATGAAAAAAACCAAATGGGAATCTAAAATGATTTTACAAGTACACGATGAATTAGTCTTTGATGCGGTGGAAAAAGAATTGCCTGCACTAAAGGAACTAATATTAAAATGTATGAAAGAGGCAATGGTGCTTCCGAATGGTGTGCCGGTGGAAGCCGAAGTGGGTGTTGGAAAAAACTGGTTAGAGGCTCATTAAAGCCTACTTCTTTATGTATTATTTTTTATTTACTTCTTTTTATAAACAGGTACGGTGCTGCAGGGTTCTCCATACATAATGCTTTTCACTACTGGGCGAAGCCTTTGCGTAATGGCAATATAGGCGGACTCCCCAATGGGTGTATCTCCACAACCCTTAATGACTACTCTTTGGTCATTGTATTCGTTAATATTAAGCGTGTTAATATTTTCAAGTAATTGTTGTTCCCTTACTTTATTTTCATCTCCAAAATAAACCCATTTAGCAACGGGGTTAAGGGCAGAGACAATTAACATATTCGCCCACATAGGAATAATAGCATCTGCAGAACAAATAATACCCACCACCTTATCTTTATAAATGGTCCAGTCGGTAGTAAGAAGTGCTGCGCGAAATTCTTTTTCTTTTAATATAAGCTCCATAAATAAATAGGGCTTTATATCAAACACAATAATTTGGTTACTTGGAAGTAAACTCGCAAGATCAATGGTAACTATTCCACTTTCAGCCACCTTATTGTTAAACAATTCGGCCATAGAAATTATTTAGTACTAGTAAATCTTAAACCTGTTGTCTTCGATCTTTGCAATCTTTTTAAATGAGCTCGCCGATCTAAACATCATACCCCTTGTTCTTTCTAATAATTCATCTTTGAAAAAACTAGGGTCTTGATCTGCCTGTTTAGCAGCAATGCCGTTTACACTTATAGCATAAACACCCGAATTAGCAGCAATTGGTTCGCTTACTTTATTAATTAGGGCTTTATTAAAAGCAGCACCTACTAGCTTGGGCTCGTTACCTAGTCCTGTAATCATTGAAAAACTAAAGCCAATGCTATCTGCTCTTTGAACAATTGCATTTGCACCTACAGCTATTGCCTCAAGTGTTTTTCCTTTTATAGTTGCTTTAATTTTTTCTGCTTTCTTTTTATCTCTAATAATTCCTTCCACTTGTGGTCTTGCGGCGCTCACGCTTGCTAAACCTTCTTTTTCTTCTGAAGTAATAACTGCTACTACATAATTATCTCCTAGCTCAAAGGGCTCTGAAACATCATTCACGTCTTTTTCATACACCCATCTTACAATATTTCTTGCAGTACCAATTCCTTGTATGTCAAAATCATTTGCTTTAATGCCCGCTGCGGGAATAGCTTGTTTTCCCAACTTCACCGCGCCTGCATTAAAAGATTTAATATCCTTAGATCCAGAAGCAAATGACGCTGCTGCTGTTGAAGCCGCATTAATAGTTTCATTGCTTGGCATCACCATCTTAGATAAATAAGCAATTTTATAAGCAGGTCCTTTTGCAGTTTGTTTTAATACTTCCATATAATGATACCCAAAGTCTGTTTTAACAACAGCCCTGGCGCCTACCGGATTATCAAAAGAAAAATCATTAAAAGCAGGAACCATTTTTGCTTGTGGGAACATTTCATATACTCCACCCGTTGTTTTACTTCCAGCGTCATCTGAATATTTAGCCACCATCTCTTCAAAAGAAGCGCCGCCTCTAATGGCCACACTAATACTATCTGCTAATTTCTTAGCAACGCTGTCTTCTCTAACCTGTTGTCCATTTTGCGGATTCGCTGTTGCAATTAATATATGTCTAACACTTGCGCTATCAGACCACTGTTTAACACCCAATACTTTTGCAATCGTAAAATTTCTTCCGTCTACATAAGGTCCATAAACACCACCCACACCTGCGCTTAACACAGAATCTTTTTGAGGAATCTGTAAAGAATTTTTGCTGATATAGCTATCATAATAAGGAATCTCTGTTCCTACTTTATTTAAATATTTAGCAGTCTCTGTGCTATTTTTAAAATCTTGCTTATAAGATTCAATATCATTTCTTGCTGTGATTGAATCTTGATAAGAAGGTGCGGCGCTAAAGCCTAGAAAAGAAATAGCGCGGCTAGTTTCTTCTACTTGGTAAGCGGCTGCATTTTGTTTTAAATAAGAAGTAACATCATCATCGCTTACTTTAATGGTAGTATCTAAAATAGTATTATAAGGAATGCCCACAAAAGAAATACTAGAAATGGCATTCGCTTCCGCATATTGTTTTTCACTTAACCACTTTGGAACTTGAACACCCTTCACCACTAGTACTTGATATTTATTTCTTAATCTGTTTTCAATAGAGGGCTCTATGTATATTTTTTCAATTTGTTTAATTTGCTCTACATTCTTACTCTTTTTAATTTGAGCAACCGCCTGCTTTGCATCATTTACTTTAAACTCTCCCGTTGCTTGATCGGTGAACTCTTGTCTAAATGGAGATTCGTTTCCAAATAATACATCTGTTAATTCTTTAGTACCGATAGATAGGCCTAATTTATTTTCCTCGTCTTTTAATAATAAGCGGTCTACTTCTTGATTCCATAAATAACCAATCAATTGTTCTCTTTTAACGCCCTGTGCTGCATAGTTTTGCAATTGTAATTCAAGTTTTTCTTCAAACTCTAATTTACCAATAGCTTGTCCGTTTACTTTACCTAATGTTTCTACATCGCTACCACCTTTTCTACCAACACCATCTTGTAAGATGAAGGCAATTAGGGCAATTGTAATGATACCGAATATGATCCAGGTACCTCTTTCTCTAATGTTCTGAATAATTGACATATATATATAATTATAGGAGGGCAAAAATAATGTTTTCTATCAAGTAAAATGGGGTATGCACTTAGTTTTTGGGCTTATTTAAGGATAATAAGGGTATAAAAACTAACAATGGCCCCGTGGATAATTAAATATTTCGTGGATATCTATGCTTTTAGGGAGAATAAACCTGCACAAATAAAGAATAAGATTGCAGGGCTTGTATTATAAAATACATTTCGATGTAAAAAGAGTTTAATTATTACCGTTAATTAACAGTGCATAAACTGTGCTTTATTAAAATATGATATAAAAAAATATTATAAAATATATTTTAAATACCCATGAAAACCTTAGTAGTATTGACTTATCTATGTAATTAAAATATAATATTATATAATTAAAATAAGTGAATAACTAAGATATTAAGATATACACAGGTGTAATAGTATTAGTTTATTTATATAAATGTATTAATACTTAATACTACAATAGTAATGCACATATTAATTTTTATAGGATCATTTAAAATAAACTACTTTTATTAAGAACAAGGAAAACCAGGATCTTTTCAATATAAAACAATCAAAATATGCCTTTTTATACCCCTATTTTAGGTAAAATAAATACTTTAAAAAGAAATAATAAAAAATACTAAATTTATTACTAAATAGTTAATATCATTTAAAGTATTAATAATCAATCATTTAAAATAAATATAAACCAGTATAAATATAAAAACTAAGCTAATTAGTAAAAAAATACTAAATATTTTAGTTTATTAACAATTTATCCCTACCTTCACCTAAATATTTAAAGAAAAACATAAAACGACTAACCATGAGTAACCCAAACGTAGAAAAATTAAAAGCCTTAAAATTAACCATCGATAAAATCGACAAAGATTATGGTAAAGGCAGTGTGATGATGATGAATGAAAGAAGTCAAGAACCACAAGAAGTAATATCAACAGGTTCTATCGGCTTAGACACCGCATTAGGAATTGGTGGTTTACCAAAAGGAAGAATTGTAGAAATATACGGGCCAGAATCTTCTGGTAAAACAACCGTAGCAATACATGTAATAGCAGAAGCACAAAAGAAAGGGGGCATGTGTGCGATCATCGATGCAGAACATGCATTCGATAGCGCCTATGCAAAAAAACTAGGAGTAGACGTCGATAATTTATTAGTCTCTCAACCAGACTATGGCGAACAAGCTTTAGAAATAGCAGATCGTTTAATTTTATCAGGAGCCATTGATGTAGTAGTGATAGACTCAGTGGCAGCGCTAGTTCCAAAGAGTGAACTAGAAGGAGAAATGGGTGATAGTAAAATGGGTTTACATGCAAGACTAATGAGCCAAGCATTAAGAAAATTAACAGCAACTATTAATAAAACAAATACAATTTGCATTTTTATTAATCAGCTAAGAGAAAAAATAGGTGTTGTTTTTGGTAACCCAGAGGTCACCACCGGAGGAAACGCCTTAAAGTTTTACGCTTCTGTAAGATTAGATATTAGAAGAATAGCGCAAATTAAAGATGGCGATGAAGCAATAGGAAATAGAGTAAAAGTAAAAGTGGTAAAAAATAAAGTAGCACCACCTTTTAGAGCAGCCGAGTTTGAAATTATTTTTGGAGAGGGAATAAGTAAAATTGGAGAAATTATAGATATGGGGGTTGAGCTAGAAATTATACAAAAAAGCGGAAGCTGGTTTAGTTATGATAGCAATAAACTAGGACAGGGCCGCGATTCGGTAAAAACCATTTTACACGATAATCCAGAGATGGCCAATGAAATAGAGGCAAAAATTAGAGCTAAAATTGCTTTAAAAGCAGAAGAGGCCGCGAAATAATTATTAAAGAACTATTAAGGAAATATATTAAATGTGTTGGTTTTTTAGGGTTAGTTAGTATAAACCGCATCAACTATGGTGCGGTTTTTTTATATTTATACAAAAAAGAGTGATAACTATTTTAAAACTTTTTATTAGAGCGGCGCTCTGGCTTTTTTGCGCTGAAATAAATACAAAGAATAAATATTTAGTAAACACCAAGGGCCCCTTATTAATTATTGCCAACCACCCCAACTCTTTTCTAGATGCTATTATTATTGGCACTAGGTATAATAGAAAAATACATTTTTTAGCAAGGGGCGATGTCTTTACCAAAAAACACTACCGGTTTTTATTAAGGCTAATAAATATGATTCCGGTATACCGACTAAGAGAAGGTAAAGAGTTCTTACACCTTAACGAATACGCTTTTATAGAATCGGCAAGACTATTAAAAAATAACGAAGCCGTTTTAATTTTTATAGAAGGAATTTGTTTAAATACCAATTCGCTTCAGCCCTTTAAAAAAGGAACCGCCAGAATATTACAAGCTTGTCATGCTGAGCATCATTTCCCGATAATTCATTTAGCAGGTATTACTTATAATAATTTCAAGGGAATTGGAAAAAGAGTAAACCTCTGTTTAGATTTTTTTTCACAAACAACCGCCATTGCCAGTTCAAAAGATAGAGTAGATTTTAATAATAATGTTTTTTCAAAATTATCCACATTAATTTTACCCACCGCCCACACGCCCACCCTTAAAAAAACCGCGTTCTATTATTTAAACCTTCCCTTTTATAAGCTTGTTTATGGTTTTGTAGATAAAAAAACAAAGGGCACTGTTTTTTTTGACTCTGTATTATTTAGCGTATTGCTTTTCTTATATCCAATATATCTTATATTAATAATTACTTTTTTGCAATTTATTAGTATACCACAACCAATAATTTTTGGTACCTTGTTCTTGTTGTTTTTACTAAGAAATCAAACCATGTCCACAAGCTAATTTTCAATTAAAAATCTATGCCCAATAATATCAGAAAGCTTGAAAAAAGCAAAAAAATTGCACTTGTTGCGCACGACAATAAAAAGAAAGACCTTATAGACTGGGCTGTTTATAATAAAGAGGCGCTTTCTAAACACAGTCTTATTGCAACCGGCACCACAGGAAAGCTAGTAGAGGAAGCGCTTGGCCAACCGGTAAAAAAATTATTAAGCGGACCCCTTGGAGGAGACCAACAAATAGGCGCCATGATTGCCTCGGGAGATATTGATATTATCTTCTTTTTCTTCGATCCAATGGAGGCACAGCCACATGATAGTGACGTGAAAGCTTTATTAAGACTAGCGGTTGCCTGGAACCTGCCCATGGCCTGTGATAGATCCACTGCCGACTTTTTAATGACTTCCCGTTTTATGCAAGAAGTTTATGAAAACAAGCTTCCCGATTACACCCATTATTTAAAAAGAAACATTTAATTTATAATTTAAGACGCAGTAATATTTTTATCTATGAAAAAAAGAATTTTTAAAAAAACAATAATAGCCTCAGCACTTTGTTTGATTTCATTATTTTTTGTGAGCATGAACGCGGCTGCCCAAAACCAGATACTTGGTTTTAAAAACGCAGAGAAACAAAATAAAATTGAAAAAGACTTCGATGCGCAATTAAATGCAGCAAGAGTTGGACAAAATATAAAACTACTTTCTTCCGTTCCGCACCATGTGGGCTCTGTAGGCGGAAAATTTGTATCTGAACAAATTGTAAAAATATTTAAAGAAGCAGGTTGGGATACTAAAACAGAAATATATCAATTAATGTTTCCAACACCCCTAACGCGTGTGCTTGAAATGTCGGGGGCAACGAATTATAAAGCAAAATTAAAAGAAACACCCCTTAAAGAAGATGCCACATCAAATCAAGCTGACCAACTACCTACCTATAATTGTTGGAGTGCAGACGGAGATGTTACTGCGAATTTAGTTTTTGTAAACTATGGCTTACCGGAAGATTATGAAACCCTTGCAAAATATGGCATTGATGTAAAAGGAAAAATTGTCATTGCAAAATATGGTCGCAGTTGGAGAGGCATTAAACCAAAAGTGGCGCAAGAACACGGTGCCATTGGTTGTTTAATTTATTCAGATCCAATAGATGATGGATACGGCGCAGGCGATGAATACCCGATTGGTTCTTTTAAAAACGATCAAACAGTTCAAAGAGGATCCATCATGGATATGGTAATTTATCCTGGCGATCCTACCACACCCAATATTGCTTCTACTTCTAACGCAGCAAGAGTAGACCACAACGATGCAGTGAACTTATTAAAAATTCCTGTTCTGCCAATTAGCTATGGAGATGCTGCGCCCTTATTAAAAGACATGGCAGGCCCTGTTGCACCAAGAAATTGGGGAGGCGGACTTCCTTTTACTTACCATATTGGACCAAGTAAATCAATGGTGCATTTAAAATTAGCCTTTGATTGGAAACTAAGACCAGGTATTAATGTAATTGCCACTATTAAAGGATCTGAATATCCGGATCAGTGGGTTATTAGAGGTAATCACCACGATGCTTGGGTAAACGGCGCTGCCGATCCTATAAGCGGCATGGCTGCTGAATTAGAAGAGGCCATTGCAATTGGAGGATTATTAAAACAAGGCTGGAGACCCAAAAGAACCTTAGTGTATTGCGCTTGGGATGCAGAAGAACCAGGATTAATGGGTTCTACAGAATGGGTGGAAGACCATGCTGAAGAATTACAAGCTAAAGCAGTTGCGTACATAAATTCTGATGGAAATGAAAGAGGATTTTTAGGTGCAGAGGGCTCACATGCTTTCGCGCCAATGATTACAGAAATAAGTAAAACTGTAATGGATCCACAAACCGGTGTTACTGTTTTTGAAAGATCTAAAGCACAAAGAGCAACGCAAGAAAGTACAAGCGCTGCTAAAAAAGAAGTCTATGCATCCACTAGTTATCCATTAGGTGCCATGGGTTCGGGTTCCGATTATTCTTCATTTATACAACATTTAGGTATTCCTTCTTTAAATATTGGATATGGTGGCGAAGGTTCAGGCGGAGAGTATCATTCTATTTATGATTCCTATGATATGTATCGCCGTTTTAAAGACCCGACTTTTATTTATGGCGTTACACTTGCACAAACAGCAGGAAGGGCTGCACTAAGACTCGCCGATGCAGACGCCTTACCTTTTGATTATACCGTGCTTCATAAAACTATTAAAGGATATCTAAACGAGTTAATCAATAATGTAGATCAACTAAGAGAGAATGCGCTGATTGAAAATGAATTAGTTAATAAAAAAGCATATGCTTATGCAGCAGATCCTGCAGAAGGCTTAATCACACCAAAGCTTTTAACAGAAGTGCCCTACATCGATTTTTCTGCTTTATTAAATGCGCTTGCTAAATTAGAAAAAGCAGCAGCGCATGTAGAAGAAATTAAAGCAAGCGGAAATACTGCTCAGTTAGCTACTTTAAATTCAAAAATATATACTGCCGAACAAAAATTATTGTCTGAAACAGGACTTCCCCGCAGACCTTGGTTTAAACATACTATTTATGCGCCCGGTTTTTATACTGGCTATGGTGTTAAAACAATTCCTGGTGTAAGAGAGGCCATCGAACAAAAAAATTGGCCAGAAACTAAAGAACAAATAACAGAAACAGCAAAAGCCATTGAAAAACTTTCTATGTTTTTAGATACACTATAGCATGTAAATTTGCAAATGCCTTTTCAATTAGAATCCACCTATACCCCGTCGGGCGATCAGCCTACAGCCATTCAAGCACTCACCGACGGGGTCTTGGAAGGTGAGCGGTATCATACACTTTTAGGAGTAACCGGTAGTGGTAAAACCTTTACCATTGCCAACCTTATACAAAATGTTCAAAGGCCCACACTTGTTTTAACACATAATAAAACATTGGTGGCACAGCTCTACGGAGAGTTCAAACAATTTTTTCCTAATAATGCAGTGGGTTATTTTGTTTCTTATTACGATTATTATCAACCCGAAGCGTATTTGCCCACTTCTGGTGTTTACATTGAAAAAGATTTAAGCATTAATGAAGAGCTTGATAAATTAAGATTACAAGCCACTGCACAATTATTAAGTGGTCGAAGAGATATTATTATTGTAGCCAGTGTGAGTTGTATTTATGGTATGGGTAATCCTACAGAATATGAAAAAGGAATTATAAGAATAAATGCAGGCATGGTTTTGCCCAGACAAGCATTTTTACACGCCTTGGTAAATAGTTTATACCACCGAACGGTGACTGAATTTGATAGAGGTTCTTTTAGAGTGAATGGAGACACCGTTGACATTCGACTACCTTATGTGGATTACGGATACCGCATTACATTTTTTGGAGATGAAATTGAGTCTATTGAAAGTATAGAAGTAGAAAGCGGTAAAAGAATTGAGACGATGGAAAACGCGGCCATCTTTCCTGCTAATTTATATTTAGCCCCCAAGGATTTAGTACAAGAAATTATTTATGAAATTCAAGATGAAATGCTTGCGCAAGTGGAGTATTTTAAAAACACAGGCAAGCATATCGAAGCACAAAGAATTAAAGAGCGGGTTGAATATGATATTGAAATGATTAGAGAGCTGGGCTATTGCACAGGCATTGAAAACTACTCACGATTTTTTGATAGAAGAAAGCCAGGTACTCGCCCCTTTTGTTTATTAGATTATTTCCCCAAGGACTTTTTATGCGTAATAGATGAAAGCCATGTAACCATTCCACAGATATCTGGGATGTATGGTGGAGATAGAAGTAGAAAAATGAATTTAGTAGAATATGGTTTCAGGCTTCCTAGTGCCATAGATAATCGCCCCCTAAATTTTAATGAGTTTGAAAATATGGTGGGTCAATCTATATTTCTTAGCGCCACACCGGGAGAATATGAATTAGAAAAAACAGGAGGGTTAATTATTGAACAAGTGGTAAGACCCACTGGCCTCTTGGATCCGCCAATTGAAGTGCGCCCTACTAAAAATCAAATTGACGACCTATTAGAAGAGATTGCCATGCAGGTAGAAAAAGGCGACCGCGTTTTAGTAACTACCCTTACTAAAAAAATGGCGGAAGAAATGGATCGTTATTTAAGTCGCATTCAAATTAAATCAAAATATATTCATAGCGATATTGATGCACTAGAAAGAGTAGAAATTTTAAGAGAATTAAGATTGGGAGTGATTGATGTACTCGTGGGCGTGAACTTATTAAGAGAGGGGCTAGACTTACCAGAAGTTTCTTTAGTAGTAGTATTAGACGCCGATAAGGAAGGCTTTTTAAGAAATGAAAAATCCTTAACCCAAACAGCAGGTAGGGCTGCTAGAAATGTTGATGGTCGTGTTATATTTTATGCCGACCAAATTACTAAGAGCATGCGCCGCACCATGGACGAAACCGATAGAAGAAGGGCCAAGCAAATAAAATACAATATAGAAAATAATATTACGCCCACCACTATTATTAAAAG
>SHWX01000002.1 GCA_009693615.1 Chitinophagaceae bacterium
GAACCTTATTTTTGCAGTCCTCAAAAGGGGGCATAGCTCAGTTGGTTTAGAGCATCTGCCTTACAAGCAGAGGGTCCGCGGTTCGAACCCGTGTGCCCCCACAGAATAAGAGAAAGGGTTTCAAGCAATTGAAGCCCTTTTGTTTTTTTAAAATACCTTCGCTGCATGCAAGTTTTCACTACGCCCAATAAAATTATCATCACCTGTCATAAATGGTTAGCACCCGCTTTGAATAAAGAAGTGGTAGCCTTAGGTTTTACACCCGACAGAGTTTTTCAAACTGGCGTGGAACTAACGGGTACCGTTCAAGATTGTATTAAGTTGAATTTAAATTTAAGATGCGCTAGTCAGGTAATGTATTCTATGAAGTCATTCATTTGCAACGACCCCAATGAACTCTATAATAATTTAGTAAACATTGCTTGGGAAAAGGTGATATCTCCAACGGGTTATTTTTCTGTTACTAGTAATGTATTTCATCCAACAATATCCACGAATCTTTTTGCGAATTTAAGAGTAAAGGACGCAATAGTAGATAGAATGCGCGAAGTGACTCAACAACGACCATCCACTGGTTCTGATTTAGCAGGTGCAGTGGTTTATTTATTTTGGAAAAATGATGAAGCTGAAGTTTTTTTAGATACTTCTGGTGAAACATTAGCCAAACATGGATACCGAAAATTACCTGGTACAGCTCCTATGTTAGAAGCCTTAGCAGCAGCTACCATACTTTCTACTAAATGGGATAGAAAAGGTGCCTTTGTAAATCCAATGTGTGGTTCTGGTACCTTGGCTATTGAAGCAGCCCTTATTGCCACTAATCGTGTTCCAGGTTTATTAAGAACCCAATATGCCTTTATGCATATTCTTGGTTATCAAAAAGAAATGTACGAGGTAGAAAATGCAAAATTAAGAGAACAAATTATAAAAATACCAGGACTTCAAATTATAGCCTCCGATATTAGTAAGCGTGCTACAGAAATTGCAAAGACCAATGCTACACTTGCCGGTGTAGACCACTTAATCTATTTTCAAGACTGTGATTTTGAACAAACCAATGTTCCCTCCAATACAGAAGGTGCCGTAATTATGTTTAATCCAGAATATGGAGAGCGTTTAGGAGAGGAGTTAGAATTGGAAGCCACTTATGCTAGAATGGGCGATTTTCTTAAAAATAATTGCAAAGGATATACCGGTTACATATTTACAGGTAATTTAGAACTGGCTAAAAAGGTAAGATTAAAACCTAGTAGAAGAATAGAATTTTACAATGCCACCATTGATTGCAGATTACTAGAATATGAATTATATGCAGGTACTAAAAGAGTGGAGAAACTGCAAGAACCCCCTATAGAAATTGAACCCTAGTTTTTAACGGGTAACTTTTGATTATGTATTAACATGTATTTAGATGTTTCATACATTGTCTTGGTTAAAATATCCATTTGCTTTTGTGCAGTATCGTTTTTAACGACATCATTATGTAAGACACTTTCAAAAATGGGCTTATTAGGATTTTTTAATTGATACCCATAATAATATTCATTGTTGAGTACTCCAATTTGTTGATTAAAATCGTCGTATAAAAATATCGTATTCTTATTTTGTTGTACTGTACTAAATACATTTTTACCCATGGTGGTATTGGTATAAGCAATATTACATAAAGAAGCAATACTTGGCATGACATCTATCTGTGACACAGGTATTGAATATTCCTTAGGATGTAAAATGGAAGGCGCATAAAATAAGAAGGGGACATGCATATTGGTTAAGCCTTGTTCTGTAAAAGAGGTAGGCAGCATATTTCCTGCATCTCCTTTAATACCATGGTCACCCACAAATACAAATAAGGTTTCATTAAAATATTTTTCTTTCTTAGCAGCTTCTATAAATTGCTCAATACAGAAGTCGGTATATCTAAAGGCATTGTACTCGTCATTGTTTTCAAAACCAAATTTCAATAAAGAGTCTTTAGGTACTATTTTTTTAACAAAAACTTTTAAATCTTCAGCAGGAATGGTGTAAGGGCGGTGGTTGTCGGCAGTTTGAATAATGGCAAAGAATGGTTTTGTATTCTTACTTAAAGTTTTATTAGCTTCCATAAACAAGTCCTTATCGCTAATGCCCCAAACATTAATCTCACTGGACTGATAGCTACCTTGTTCAAAAATTTTTAGATCTGCAATATTGTTATTTAAAACTCCTTTAATATTTGCCCATCTTGTGCTACCTCCTAAAAAATAATATTTTTCAAAATACTTGAACTCAGACATAATGGTATGCTGATCCACTGCTAATGGGTTTCTACTAGAGGTCTTACCTTCTAAAATATCGGGTGTGCCTGTTAAAACTGCCCATACTCCTCTAGCAGTTCCATAGGCAGGAGAGAAGGCTCTATTGAAATACACACCCTGCTTTTTCATTTCATTGAAATAGGGTGTGGTATTTAAGGGGTTGCCCATCATAGAGCTTTTATAAGCTGAAAACGATTCACATATAACTAGCACCACATTTTTTATTTTAGGTGCTACTGTGTCATTTTCTACTGCAGTATTTATTCTAGAAAATTGAAAATGAGACGCATCTTGTTTATCTATAGGAATAGATAAGTAATTAGCGATAATACTATAATTATTTTTAATCATATTTTCATCAATAGTAGAAGATCTGAAATTTAAACTGCTGAAAAAAGATTGCATTGGGTTCAATGCGACATTGGCTTTATAATCACTGCCTAAACTATAGGCATCACTCCATCTTAAAGGATATTGGCCACCTTTATATATAATATTCCCAACGGCGCTATAAAATAAGAGTATAAAGAATATTATTTGTATTAGGCTACTTTTAATTCCATGGGTAGTCGTTTCATAGTTATTATTGAAGGCATAAGTAAAAGAAATAAACTTATATAAAACATATTCAATCAAAATAAAAGCTAAAAATATAATTATAACATGATAGGACTGCCAAAACATTTCTAAAGATATAAGCGGGTTGTCGATATAGCTTAAAATACTTGCATTTAATCTTTGATGCACATAAGCATAATGAATAAAATCGGCGGTATAAAAAAAGAGTAGAAGGCTTACAAATAGCATCCAAATTATAATGGTAATTTTTTTTCCTAAATTATTTTTGAAAGGTGCTAATGGTTTTATAAAAGAAAATAATAAAGTTAACATCATAATAATAGACACATATCTAAGATCATATCTTGCACCTAAAATAAAAGCTGCTGTTAAATCATTTTGAGAAGAGATGGGAGCCCTGAAAAAATAAACAAAAATAAATCTCATTAGAGTCATTAGAATCAAAAAACTTATTCCTATCAGAATTGTCCAATTAATTATTTTAGGTAGAAATGTTTTTTTCATATTTGATTCATTAATCATAAAGCAAGTAAGGTTGCATTATTTTTTTCCATTGTGTCACCTTTAAAGCCGATACTACTTTATTTAACCAGTCTTTTAAAGGAAGGTCAAATAATTTTTCTGCATCAGGAATTCCTAAGATTAAAGATAAATGATTTGCACCAGATGGGTTTACATGGGTGGGATAAGGCTGCCACTTAAAATCTTGTGGGTGAATATCTTTAATGAGCTTTAATAAAATAAGCCCTGTTAAAACTGGATTAAATGCACTAGGAGCAATGACTTTAATACGTATGCCTTTCATATCTTCAATTTCATTCTCGATTAACATGGTTAATCTTAAGGCTTCAATTTTAATATCGTCTTTTAAAATGTTCTGCCAAACCATTACAATGGCAGGCATATTAAACCAAGAAGCGCCTATCCATTCAAAACTATAGTCACTGCCCCTGCCCACCGAAACATTCGTAGCCTCAAATAAACATAAACCAGGATAGAGTAAACAGGCTTCAAAATTTTGAAGTGCAGGAGAAGGGTTTACCCATTTATAATTCCAATCAAAGAATAAATTTTCTCTTTTTAAGTTTTTGCAAGTAATTACTTCTAGTTGGGCATTCCAATTCTGGCTTTCATTAAAATACTTAGCTAATTCGCCAAAACTAGATTGGTGTTTTATAGGTATTGAGAACCTTCCTATGAAACTACTCAGTGAGCTATCGAGCATGGGGCCTTCTACTAAATTAAACATGCCGCCCAATGGGTTGGGTCTGTCTAATATATATATTGGCAAATTGAATTTAGCAGCCGTTTCTATATAATAACTCATCGTCCATAAATAAGTATAAAAACGAGTACCTGCATCGGGTATATCAAATAGTAATACCTCAATTCCTTTTAAATCTTCTTTAGTAGGCGCTAATTTTTCATTGTATAAACTAATGACTTTTAATTTAGTAATAGGGTCTACTGCATCTTTAATTTTATATCCATCTTCTTCCTTGGTACTAATGCCATGTTCAGGGGAGAATAATAGTACAATATTAAATCCGGCATCTATCAAAGCCTTTCTACTAGCAATACCTTTAGAAGTATTGGCAGCATCATTGGTCAAAAAAGCTATCTTTTTTGTTTTCCATTTTGGATCTAATCCAAGTAAATGATCTATACCAAATTGAATGCTCATCTTAATTTTCCGATTTCTTAAATTCTAAATTTAATTTCAAATTTTCTATCACATTAAATATAATAGGGCAGCGGTCATAGTGCATATAAGTAGTAAACATTCTTTTCTTTAATTGAGGAACATGAAAGGCGGGGAATTCTTTACAACCAGCAAATCGGTGTTCATATACAGAACAACTATTGTCCACTAAAAAATGACAGGGTATAGCATTAATAACCATACGACCCGATTCTCCTTTAGAAATAAAATCTTTATCAAAATCTTCCCTCGTTTTTCCTAAATGCTTAGCCAAGTTAGAAGCTTCTGCTTCATCAATATTGACCATTAAGCTTTTACAACAATTACCACAGCTGGTGCAATCTATCTTTGGGCTAATCTGTTCAGACAATGAAAAGGCTTCCGCGTCAAGGGTTTCACTATCTATATCTGCTATAAAGGCCTGAAATTGATCGTTTTCGGCGCTTAATGCCTCAGCCCTCTGCTTGATATAAGCAAGGTCGGTAATGGGGTATTTTGGGTCTATTTTGATGCTTTAAAGATAAGAGAATAATCGTTTATCCACATAATTAGGGCAATTGGTGAAAAGTAAAATTGGGGTAACCACCACGCTCATTAGATTTGCAGTCAGACAAGGGCCTTTTTATGCCCCTAAAGCATTGATAATTATGGCAGAAACTAAGATTCCATCAGAGTATAACGAAGATTCGATTCGGTCTTTAGATTGGAAGGAACATATACGATTAAGACCTGGTATGTATATTGGTAAATTAGGAGATGGTTCAGCTCCTGATGATGGTATTTATGTAATGATGAAAGAGGTCATTGATAACTGTATCGATGAACATACCATGGGCTATGGTAAACAAATTGAAATTGGAATAGTGGGTAAAGAAGTCACTATTCGTGATTATGGTCGTGGTATTCCACTCGGAAAAATTGTAGATGTAGTAAGTAAAATAAATACGGGTGCTAAATACGATAGCAAGGCCTTTCAAAAATCCGTAGGCTTAAATGGAGTAGGTACCAAGGCGGTGAACGCTTTAAGTGAAGATTTTTTAGTCACTGCTTTTAGAGAAGGCAAACAAAGATCGGCCAGCTTTAAAAAAGGAGTGCTTATACAAGAGACAAAAGAAACCAAGACAACTGAAGCCAATGGGACCTTGGTGGTGTTTACGCCCGACTCTTCTATGTTTAAAAACTACCATTATATAAATGAGTATATAGATGGACAATTATGGAACTACTGTTATTTAAACGCAGGCTTAAGTATTTTATTTAATGAAAAAAAGTATGTTAGTAAAAATGGTTTATTAGACTTACTTGAAAGAAAAACCAATCCAGACGAACTTAGATATCCTATTATACATTTAAAGGGAGATGATATTGAAGTGGCATTGTCTCATAACAACGATTATGGGGAAGATATTTTTTCTTTTGTCAATGGACAATATACTACACAAGGTGGAACGCATCAGCAAGCCTTTAGAGAAGCCTATATAAAAGTGATTCGTGATTACTATAAAAAAGATTACGACGCTTCAGATATTAGAACCAGCATTGTAGCAGCTATTTCTGTAAGAGTGCAAGAGCCTGTATTTGAAAGTCAGACTAAAACAAAATTAGGTTCTCAGAATGTAGCCGACGGTGGGCCAAGCATGAAGAATTTTATTACTGAATTTTTAGCCAAAGAATTAGATAATTTTTTACATAGAAACACAGCCACTGCTGAAGCGCTTAAAAAAAGAATTGAACAAAATGAACACGAGCGAAAAGAATTAGCAGGTATTAAAAAATTAGCGAATGAAAGAGCTAAGAAAGCTAATTTGCATAATAAAAAATTAAGAGATTGCCGTGTGCATTTGAACGACGATTTACCTACCAAGAATAAAGAAATGTTTATTTCCTTGCAACAAGGAAGTACTTTATTTATTACCGAGGGCGATTCTGCAAGTGGTAGTATTACAAAGTCTAGAAATGTAGATACGCAAGCGGTATTTAGTTTAAGAGGTAAGCCTTTGAACGCTTTTGGCCTGACTAAAAAAGTGGTTTACGAAAACGAAGAATTTAATTTATTGCAACATGCTTTAAATATTGAAGAAGGTTTAGAAGGCTTAAGGTATAATCAAATAGTAATTGCTACCGATGCCGATGTAGATGGCATGCATATTCGTTTATTAATTCTTACTTTCTTTTTACAGTTTTTCCCAGACCTAGTAAAAAAGGGCCATGTATTTGTTTTAGAGACACCTTTATTTAGAGTGCGTAATAAACAAAAGACTATTTATTGTTACGATGAAACTGAGAAGCAGGCTGCTATGAAAGAATTAGGTGCCAAACCAGAGATTACAAGGTTTAAAGGACTAGGAGAGATTAGCCCAGAAGAATTTGGCAAATTTATTAATGCAGATATAAAATTAGATCCTGTTATTTTAGAGCAAGGAGATCATATTCAGCATTTATTAGAATATTATATGGGTAAGAACACCCAAGAGAGACAGGATTTTATTATCAATAATTTAAAAGTAGAATTGGATAAAGCGCATGACACACTTAGTATTTAATACAGCAGATATAGCTTCTATTGAAGCAACCATAGCCTTAGACGAGTCATTGGCAGGCAAGATCGTTGAAATAAAGGACGACTATGCCGTGGGCCCAATACTTGACATTTATGAAACCGAAGGTTATCAGGCTAGAAGAGATTGGTGGAAAAATGTATTGGAGTTTTCTGCCAACGAAAAACAATTAGATATTGTGGATGATAAATTAACCGTGCATGAAATTATTCAAAGTTTAGAAGAAAACCCAGAAGAAGAAGTTTGGTTTTGGATGGGACAAAATGCACATGATGTTTGCGGTTATTATTGGCTAATGAGTCAGTTAAAACCTTATCAAGGTCGTTTACAAATATTGTATTTAAATAACCTGCCTTTTTTAAATGATAAAGGACAATTGTTCTACCCATCACATTTAAGTGAAATACAACCCAAAGAATTTTTTAAAGCCAAGAAATTAGCGCGCCCAATAACTTTAAGTGAATTTGAAATTGATCCGGATGAGTGGAAAAAATTATGTCAAGAAAATGAGGGGGTTCGCTTTTTAGAAGGCGGTAAGAAATTAATAAGTATGCCCATTAGTTTTTATGATAAAGATATTTTTTCTTTACTTACTAAAAATGCACAAAAACTACCTAGTGCTATAGCGCATATTATTAGTAAGATGAAAATTAAAACAGGGGATGCTTTTATTGTATCTAGATTAAAAGCCATGCAAGAAATAGGTAAAATTATTTTAGTAGGTAATTGGCAGAAAGGTTGGAAGGATATAGTGGTGCAAATGCCAGGAGGTTCAACAGTGGTTGTAGAAGATTAAATAAAGTAGGAGAACAAGAATAATTTGTTGTTTAAAATAATAAAATGAGTGTAAGAGTTTCTACAATAGATGTAAAAGCAATTGATGAGCGTGGTGCACTTCATTATTTTAGCACGAATAGAACCGGAGAGTTTTTATTAGTATATAGGAAGGCTGGCAGTATTAGTGGGCAACATTATCACAAAGGGAAGTCGGCGGGGAAGAACCCTGAAGAAATGTTACTTCTGCAAGGGGCTATTACAATGAACTGGAAGAATTTAGAGACGAATATAACAGATACCATTACTATTGAAGCGCCTTCAAGAGTAATTATTGAAGCCAATGTTTGGCATGAAGTAAAGGCGCTAACAGATATTATTTATATAGAATTAAACAGTTTAGCAGAAGGTAGTGAAGATACTTACCGTCTCTAGGAAGATAAAATATGGCAAAAGAGAAAAATTTAAGCAGGGTTACAGAAAATGAATCAGGTGTTCAGGGCCAATATAAAAATTGGTTCTTAGACTATGCTTCTTATGTTATATTAGAACGTGCTGTTCCGGCCATTGAAGATGGTTTAAAACCAGTGCAACGCAGAATTTTACATGCCATGAAGGAAATGGATGATGGCAGGTTTAATAAAGTGGCTAATATTATTGGACAAAGTATGCAGTATCATCCGCATGGTGATGCAAGTATTGGGGATGCCTTAGTGAATATTGGTCAGAAAGATATGCTAGTGGAAACCCAAGGTAATTGGGGCGATGTGAGAACCGGAGATGATGCAGCAGCAGCTAGATATATTGAAGCGCGTTTGAGCAAGTTTGCTTTAGAAGTGGCCTTCAACGGCAAGACCACCGATTGGGCTTTAAGTTATGATGGTCGTAAGCAAGAGCCAATAACCTTACCTATGAAGTTTCCTTTATTATTAGCACAAGGTGCCGATGGTATTGCAGTAGGTTTATCTACTAAAATTTTACCGCATAATTTTATTGAATTAATAGATGCAGCTATTAAGCATTTAAGAGGAAAGAAATTTCAGTTATTGCCCGATTTTCAAACAGGGGGTATGATTGATGCAAGTAATTATAATGATGGCAGAAGAGGAAGCAAAGTAAGAGTGAGGGCGCATATAGAAGAGTTCGATAAAAAAACCTTGCTGATTAAAGATGTTCCTTATGCTGTGACTACGACTCAATTAATGGAAAGTATTACCAAGGCCAATGACCAGGGTAAAATTAAAATTAAAAAAGTCACCGATGTGACGGCAGCTGAAGTAGAAATTCAAATTGATTTAGCCCCAGGTATTTCACCAGATATTACTATTGACGCATTATATGCTTTCACCGACTGTGAAATAAGTATTTCTCCCAATGCCTGCGTAATTGTTAGTCAAAGACCTCAATTTTTAGGCGCTTCCGATTTACTACGTCATTCTGTAGACCATACTAAGCATTTATTAGAACTAGAATTAAAAATTCAATTAAAAGAATTAGAAGATAAATGGCATTTCACCAGTTTGGAGAAGATATTCTTTGAAGAAAAAATATACAAAGAGCTTGAAAAGAAACATGCTAACTGGGATAAAGTAATTGATGCTATTAATGATGCTTTTCAACCTTTCAAAAAGAAATTTAAAAAAACCATTGAGCGTGCCGATATTTTAAAATTGACAGATAAGCCCGTTAGAAGAATTTATAAATTAGATATTGACGAGTTAAATGCGCAAATTAAAACCATTGAAGAAGAGATAAGAGAAGTAAAGAATCATTTAGCCAACTTAGTGGATTATTGTGTGGCTTATTATGAGAACCTAGCTAAGAAATATGGTAAGGGTAAGGAGCGTAAAACAGAAATCAAAGAGTTCGATACCATTCAAGTAAAGCAGGTAGCCATTGCCAATACCAAATTATATATTAATAGAGCAGAAGGTTTTGTGGGCACCAGCTTGAAAAAAGATGAATTTTTATGTGATTGCACCGACTATGATGATATTATCGCCTTCGCCAAATCGGGTGTGATGAAAGTGGTAAAGGTTTCTGATAAAGTATTTATTGGAAAGGATATTATTTATGCAGCGGTCTTCCAAAAAAATGATGAGCGTACTACTTATAATATGGTTTATGCTGACGGCGCATCTGGCATTACCTATGCAAAAAGGTTTAATGTAACTGGCGTAACCCGCGATAAAGAATATTTTTTAGCCAAGAGCACAGAAAAATCGAAAGTGCATTATATGTCGGTGAATATGAATGGGGAAGCAGAATCGGTGAAAGTGATATTAAGCCCCAATTGCTCGGCCCGTATTAAAGAATTTAACTTTCTCTTTGATACCTTGGAAGTAAAAGGAAGAAGTAGTGTGGGTAATCAGGTGACGAAGTATCCTGTAAAGGCGATTAAATTAAAAGAAGCGGGTAAAAGTACCTTAACGGGTCGTAAATTATGGTTTGACGATAAGTTTGGCCGTTTGAATACCGATGAGAAAGGAATTTATTTGGGTACCTTTGAAGACGAGAAGTTATTAGTCATTACCAAGGATGGTAATTATGAAGTAACAGATACAGAACAAAGCCAACGTTTCGATCCAGAGAAAGTATTATTTATTGAAAAGTTTAATCCAGAAAAAATAGTCACGGCAGTGTATTTGGATAAAGACAAATTGCAATTCAATATTAAACGCTTCCTCATTGAAACAACCACGCTAAAAACACCTTTCTCTTTTATAAAAGAAGGTGCTGGTAATTATGTGGTTGCTGTTTCTACTTTTGATGAGCCAATTTTAGCGGTACATACTGGAAGAGGAGCACAAGTTCGAAAGACGAAGTTTAAAGTAAGTAAGATGGTGGATATAATGGGTTGGAAGGCTATTGGTACTAAATTAGTCGACTTCTCTAAAACCGTCGAAATGTCTTGGGAGAATAAAGTAGTCATAAAAGACCCTAACGATACTCAACCAGAATTGTTTTAATTTAAAATATAAATAATGTCAACCATAAATGTAGGTCAGTTTAATTTGATGCGTGTAGACCGAAAAGTTGATTTTGGTTTATATATGGATGATGGTGGGGAAGGTATTTTACTTCCAAAGCGTTTTGTGCCTTCAGGCTTACAAATAGGAGATACTATTAGTGTATTTGTTTACCACGACTCAGATAATAGGCTAATTGCCACCACCCAAGAACCTTTTGCAGTGGTAGGTGATATTGCTGCTTTAAAAGTAGTAGAAGTTACTTCACAAGGTGCTTTTTTAGACTGGGGATTAATGAAAGATGTATTTGTGCCTGTTTCTCAACAATTATCCACTATGCGTTTGGGCGGTAAGTATTTAGTGAAATTATATATTGACGCACAAACTGGAAGAGTAGCCGCAACGGAAAAAATTGACAAACAAATTAACAATGACGATTTAACAGTTAAAGAAGGCGAAAAAGTTAAAATACAAGTATACAGAGAATCGGAAATTGGATACGTTGTAATTGTGAATCAAGTGCACCAAGGTTTAGTCTATAAAAACGAAGTATTCACGCATTTACATATTGGTCAATTTATTGATGAAGCCTTTGTGAAGAAAATTAGAGAAGATAATAAATTAGATATTGGCTTAGGTAAACAAGGAGGAGAAAAATTAGCGGATGACAATCAAAAAATTATGAGTTTGCTAAAATCGCATAAAGGTTTTTTACCTTACCATGATAAATCGGCTCCTGACGATATTTATGCTTTTTTTGGCATGAGTAAAAAAGCTTTTAAAATGAATGTGGGTATGTTGTATAAATTGAAATTAATAAGCATTGAAGCCGATGGCATTCATTTAATACCAGAATAAACTTTTATTTATGAATAAGGAAGTCTATATCGTTGCCGCAGTAAGAACACCCATTGGTTCTTTTGGAGGAACCTTAAGTTCATTATCGGCTACAGCCTTAGGCGCTATTGCCATTAAAGGGGCATTAGAGAAAGCAGGTCTATCCAAAGATTTAGTGGATGAGGTTATTATGGGTTCAGTCATTCAAGCTGGACTTGGCCAAGCACCTGCCAGACAAGCGGCTAAAGCAGCGGGACTTCCAGATAAAGTTATTTGTACTACCATTAATAAAGTATGTGCTAGTGGCATGAAATCTATTGCCATTGCTGCTCAAAATATAATTTTAGGCGATGCCGATATTATTATTGCAGGTGGAATGGAAAGTATGAGTAATGTGCCCTTTTACAATATCACTCAAAGATGGGGTAATAAATATGGCGACACTGTTTTACAAGATGGCTTAGCAAAAGATGGCTTAGTAGATGTATACGATAAAGTAGCCATGGGTAATTTTGCAGATGCCTGTGCCACAAAATACAATGTAAGTAGAGAAGCGCAAGACACTTTTGCGGTGAATAGTTATAAAAAAGCGCAAGCTGCCACAGAGCATGGTTGGTTTAAAGATGAAATTGTACCTGTTGAAATTCCTCAGAAAAAAGGAGCCGCGTTAATAATTGATAAAGATGAAGAACCTTCTAAAGTAAATTTTGATAAACTACCTCAATTGAATCCAGCCTTTAGTAAGGAAGGAACCGTTACAGCAGCAAATGCAAGTACAATGAATGATGGAGCTGCTGCGGTTGTTTTAATGAGTGCGGAAAAAGCAAAAGAATTAGGGATACAACCTATAGCTATTATAAAAAGTTTTGCCGATGCAGAACAAGATCCAAAATGGTTTACCAGTTCACCATCACTAGCATTGCCTAAAGCACTAAAGAAAGCTAATCTAACAATAAACGATATTCAATTTTTTGAATTCAACGAAGCTTTTTCTGTAGTGGGCATTGTGAATACGGAAATTTTAAAAATTGACCCAAGTAAAGTAAATGTACATGGTGGTGCTGTGGCATTAGGACATCCACTTGGTTGCAGTGGAGCAAGAATTATTGTAAGCCTAGTGCATATTCTTCGCAAGCATAAAGAAAAATATGGAGCGGCCGCAATTTGTAATGGAGGAGGAGGTGCTTCTGCAATGGTAATAGAGCTTGTATAAAATTTATTAAGCTTCTAAAGCCTGTTCTTCTATTTCTTCCATTTGAATACCGCCATGACTTTCATCGTAAACACAATGGCCATTTTTAATTAACAAAACCTGAGGTGATTCGTGTGAAACATCAAAACTTTCGGCAATTTCTTTTGAAATATTTCTATAATTCAAGAGGTCTAAATAGTGAAAATCTACATTATTAGGTGTATCTGCTCTTTCTAATCTAGCCAAGGCCATTTTGCTAATACTACAAGTTGTACTATGTTTTAAAATTAATTGCGGAGTTGTAAAGGAGGCAGCTTTTATTGCTTCGATTTGCTTACTATCTATGATAGGATTCCATTGCATGAGGTCTAAGTTTGGATGCAAATTTAAGCATTAAATTGGAACTAAATAAATATCTAATCCTGATTTTAGTTAGTAAGATTAACTAACTTTACACTTATAAATAATTATATGCGTTTACAACTAAATAGGGCTATTTGTTTTATTGATCTAGAAACTACAGGTATTAATGTAAGTACTGATAGAATTGTAGAAATTGCTATTGTAAAAATAATGCCCGATGGGACTAAGCAAGTAAAAAGAAAGTTGGTGAACCCGGAAATGCCTATTCCAAAAGCATCGTCTGACATACATGGTATTTCTGACGAGATGGTTAAAGAGGCACCTACTTTTAAACAAATTGCCAATGAAGTAAAACAGTTTATTGAAGCTTCAGATTTAGCAGGCTATAATAGCAACAGATTTGATATTCCCATGTTAAATGAAGAATTTTTAAGAGCAGGTATTAACGCCGATTTTGAAACTAGAAAATTATTAGATGTGCAGAAAGTGTTTCATATGATGGAGCAAAGAACACTTACTGCTGCTTATAAATTTTATTGTAATAAGAATTTAGAAGATGCCCATAGTGCTGAAGTGGATGCTACGGCTACCTGGGAAATTCTAGAAGCACAGCTAGAGAAATACCCACAAATTGGAAATTCTGTTGAATCCGTTGTTAAATTTACCGGCGAAGATGAAATTATAGATTTTGCACGCCGTTTTATATTTGAAAATGGCATAGAAGTTTTTAATTTCGGTAAACACAAAGGGAAGCCTGTAACTCAAGTACTTAAGGAGGAGCCGCAATACTATGATTGGATGATGAAAGGCGATTTTGCCCTTCATACCAAGCAAAAATTGACTGAAATAATGAATAAGTCCATCCTGCATAAGTAGGAATTAGTTTTTTGCCTTTTTTTCGTATTTTTATGCGAACAGCCCCCAGTTTAATAGTGAAAAAATTAGTCTTAATACCAACTTACAATGAAAAAGAGAACATCTCTGCTATTTTACATGCAGTGCTTGGGCTCTCCTCGGATTATCATGTCTTAATTATAGACGATAATTCTCCCGATGGGACAGCGGCCATTGTAGAATCTTTAATTGGTAAATTCATAGAACGACTATTTATTATAAAACGTCCAAGTAAACAAGGCTTAGGTACTGCTTATATTCAAGGTTTTAAATGGGCTTTAGAAAAAAATTACGATTATATATTTGAGATGGATGCCGATTTCTCTCATAACCCTAATGATTTAGACAAACTATTATCTGCTTGCGAATATAAGGATGCAGATGTTTCTATTGGAAGCAGATATGTAAAGGGGGGTGAAACAGAAAACTGGCCTTTAGATAGAAGAATTTATTCACTAGGAGGTTCGGCTTATACCAGATTAATCACAGGCATGCCTATTAAGGACCCTACAGCAGGTTTTATTTGTTATAAAAACAAAGTGCTAGCCGATATCAATTTAGACTCCATTCAATTTATTGGATACGCTTTCCAAATTGAAATGAAATTTGCCGCTTGGAAATTGGGCTATAAAATAAAAGAAGTGCCTATTACCTTTGTTGATAGAAAAATAGGGGTTAGTAAAATGTCCAAGGGTATAATCAAAGAAGCCATGTTAGGTGTACTCAATATGCAGTGGCAGTCTGCTACTGGAAGCTTTGTTAAAATGATAAAACGTATTCGTGTCAACTTTTAAAAAGGCCTTAGTTCAACTACATGTTTTTGTTTTCTTAGCAGGACTTACTGGGTCATTAGGTTTTTTAATTAAACTCAATGGCTTAGTCTTGGTATTTTATAGAATACTTATTACTGTAATTGTATTATGGGTATTGGCTTTATTTAGGAAAAATATTTATTCCTACAATCTTAAAACAAAGTTTTCCTTACTTGGAACAGGTGCTATAATTGCACTGCATTGGGTTTGTTTTTATCAAAGTATTAAACTAGCGAATGTATCTATTGCCTTAGTATGTTTTTCAAGTACAAGTTTATTTAGCTCTTTTTTAGAACCACTTTGGAAGCATGCTAAAATACAATTTCAAGAAATACTTATTGGTTCCTTAAGTTTATTGGGCATATTACTTATTTTTCATTTTGATACTCAATTCAGAACGGGCATTATAGTGGGTTTGTTCTCAGCCTTGTTTGCAGCCATCTTTTCTATTATTAATAAAAGATTTACTAGTCATATCGATGTTCAAACTATTCAATCCTATGAAATGACAGGGGGGCTATTATTTTTACTCCCTTTTGTATTATTACTTGGTTTTAATACAGGGTTCAACCCTATGGGACTAATTCCTACACCAATGGACTGGTTTTGGTTATCTATATTAGCCATAGCTTGTACAGTATGGTCAACGCATCTTATGCTATCTTCCCTTAAACATATTAGCGCCTTTACATTGAATGTGACATTAAATTTAGAGCCTGTCTATGGTATTATTCTAGCCTTCATTTTATTTAAAGAACAAAAACAACTAGGCCTTAGTTTTTACGCAGGTATACTTTGTATAATTATATCTGTTATTATACAGATGAGAAGAATCGTAAAGCAACACCGCACTGCGCAAATAAAAATTAATTAGAGCTTAATTAGAACTCATAAATAAAACCAATAGTAGGTGTTATAAAGATGGTATTGTTCTCGTATAAAGAAGGTTCCCCATTGGATCCATCTTTTTTTAGAGGTAAACCATCGGTTGTTTTGAAAGTTCCATTAGCCTCATAGGAGAATATATAAAAGGGAGGAGATACGGTTTTAGCTCCATACCAATTGGTAATATCTATATAAAAATCAAAAGTCGATTTTTTGTAATTATACTTTTTATCTAATCTGAAATCACTTGAATGAAAGGCTCTATTGCGTAAAGTATTTAATTTAGAGTAATCAAATAGGCCCGTACCTAAGGTGGCAAAATTTAATTTACTTAAATTCATATCATAAGGGGTATATGGGGCTCCACCTTGGTATCTGAATTTAATGCCTAATTCCCAGTTTCTATTAAACTTATAACCACCTGTTAAACTAATTAAGTGAATATTTTCCCATGAACTAGGACTATATTTTCCTTGAATATCGGTATAAGAACTTCTGAAAAAACTATAACTAGCAACACCAAAAAAGCGTTTGGTTAATTTTTGTTGGGCAAATAACTCATATCCATAGCTTCTTCCAATGCCAATTGTAGAGATGTCTTCATTGCCTAAAATATTAAAGTCGGCGCCTAAATTAGATAAACTAATTCCTTTTTCATTACTAATGGGTACGCCTGTATATTTTTTATAAAAAACTTCTGCAGTAAAGCGAGTAGACTCTGATTGTAGAAATTCAAAACCTGTTACATAGTGGAAGCTTCCTATATAATTCGCATCTCTATTTAAATAATTCCCTGAGGCGTCTTTAAAACCTAATGCCGTATTGGGGGCTAATTTAAAGTACTTTCCTACAGAGGCATTCCAGGTGAGTTGATCGCTTAGAACCAAGCTTAATCCAACTCTTGGAGATATTTGACGCATAATTTGATTACCCGTATTGGTAAAAGTATTTCCATCTTTTCGAATGCCTGCGCTAATACCTAATCTATTATTAAAAGCTCTTTTGCCCATTTGGAAAAAAGCGCCATATTTTTTATAATTAAAACTACTATTGTAACGAATGTAATTTTTACCCCCTAAGGTAGGAGTGGCTGCATTAGGGAATAAATTATTGTATTTCAACACTTGATAAGTGCTATTATCATAATTAATATCTGTAAGATTAAATCCGGTAGTAAATTTAATGCCTAATAAACTTTTAGAAATATCCCATCTTAAATTATTGCCAATATCGTTTGAATTATAATCAAATGTTTTTTCACCTCTATCAGGATTTAAATTGTCTTCGTATTTCTCGTTTACATTGTATAAATTATTCTTACTAATAGCTAAATTCCAATAGCCTTTTTTAATTAAACGCTTTAAGGTAACACCCATGGTATAGCTCCATTGATTTATAGAAGGAGTAGCGTTTAAAGCATAAATTTTTTGAGGGGTCGCATTCCTAGGTGCTGCAAATGCAAATTCATCAATAGCGCCCACGCCTATAAAGGTTAAAGTAGTTTTGGGATCGATGCTATGGGTTACCTTAAACTGATAGTCCCAGAAATTAGGTCGTATAGGTAGATCTAATAATTTAAATAAAAATTGCAAATAACTACGTCTTGCAGAAACTAGAAAAGTAGTTTTTCCATTTTTTGATAAAGGGCCTTCGAATGTGCTAGAAAATTCTGTAGCACCCATTCTTATATTACCTTGTAATTTTTCTGTATTACCCCTTTTTTGTTTAAACTCAAATACAGAAGAAAGGGCATTATCAAATTTGGCATCAAATGCAGAAGAGGATAATTTTACCTCATCTATAAAGGATACATTCAAGATGCCTTGAGGGCCACCAGCACTTCCTTGAGTACTAAAATGGTTAATAACGGGTATTTCAATTCCATCTAAGTAAAAGACGTTTTCATTAGGAGCACCACCTCTTACGATAATATCATTTCTAAAACCAGCACCTGTTGAAGCAGAACCGGTAACCCCTGGTAATGACTGTACCACTTTAGAAATATCAAAATTACTTCCTGGGCTAGATTTAATCTCTTCAGAAGTTAATTTTTGAACACTTAAAGGGGTTTCTAAAGAAGCAGCTCTTACGGTTTTTCTATTACCACCTACTCTTACTTCAGCTAATTGAAAGGACTCGGGAATAAGCTCTACGGCATTACTTACCTCATTACCCGAACTAACAATTACATTAAATAAAGTAAGAGGGTAAGAACCTATAGAAATAAATTTTAATTGGTATTGACCAGTAGGGATAGATTTTATAACATATTTACCATTACTGTCGGTAATAGCTGAATAGGGTGTATTTAAGACCTTTACAGATACCCCTGCAATAGGAAACTGAGTGTTTTTATCAACCACCCAACCTGATAGATTACCCTTATTTTGAGCAAATCCAATAGCACAGAAAAATAGGCATCCGGTAAGTAAAATACCTTTCATAAAATAATTTAATAATGCAAATCTAAGATAAATAAAAATGTTAAAACTATTAGTATATTACAATTATTAAATACCTATATATGAATAAAATACTGCTATTTTTTCTAGTTTTTATTTGTTTACAAACTAGTGCACAAAAAAAGGAATTAGACCATACTGTTTATGATAGTTGGCAATCCATTAGAGAAACCTCTTTTCATCCTCAAGGTAAATATATTGTTTATTCAATAGTGCCTCAAGAAGGGGACGCTACATTCATGATTAGAAATGTAAAAACAAGCAATGAATTTAGTATTGCTAGAGCCACACAAGCAGTTTTTACAGAAAATGGTGAATATCTAGTAGCTAAAATTAAACCTAGTTTTGCTGAAACAAGAAAAGCCAAAATAGATAAAAAGAAAGCAGATGAAATGCCTAAAGACAGTTTAGTTATAGTTGAATTAGCAACTAGCACTATTCAAAAAATCCCCTCTGTAAAAAGCTTTCAATTGGCAGAACATGGCAATAATATTATTGTGTATTTGAAAGATAAAAAAGGAGAAGCTAAAGAAGGAAACGATTTAGTGATGAGAGATTTATCTTCGACTAAAGAAAAAACTTTCTCTAATGTGGCTCAATATTTAATACATCCGAAATCATTAGGTGTGGCTATGTATCAAGTTAAAACCAAACAAAAAGAGGCGCAAGTTATTTTAGCTACTATTGCAGACACCAATACAAAAGTTTTAACGAAGCAAGTATATACGGCTACCAATTTGACTTGGGATGAAGATGGAAAGCAGTTGGCTTATTTAGTAGAGAAAGATAGTGCCGATAAAGCCCTTCAAAAAAATTATTACCTAGCTTATTATACCCCTTCTTTAGACGTAGCAGTTTCAATATTTGATAAAACAAGTACTGCTATTCCAACTAATTATACCATTGGAGGAGATAGAAAAATAAAATTTAGTAAATCAGGTAACAAAATAGAACTGGGCGTGCAACCCATTTTACCTATCAAAGACACTAGTTTACCAGAATTTGAAAGAGTAAGTATTGATATTTGGCATTACAATGATCCTATCATTCAACCAGCTCAACAAAAAGCTTTAGAGAGCACTTTAAAGAGTACAGAACTAGTGGTCATAAGCACTACTACTAAAAATGCTACCTATTTAGGTAAAATTAAAGATAGAGATTTAATGACAACCGCTGAAGGAGATGGAGCCATTGCCTACGCCACTGTGGACTCTAGCTATTTGCTAGCATCTCAATGGCAAGGATTTTCTTTAAAAGATATTTATGCAATTGCGACAAATGATGGTCAAAAAAAATTAATACAAAAAGAGTGGAAAGGGAATTTAATGAGCGCTTCTAATGATGGTAATGCTTTGTTGTATTATGATGAACCACAAAAAAAGTATTTTGCCTATAATGCAATAACGGGTAAAACCATTCAAATTGCGAAGGACATTAAAACTTCTTTGTTTGATGAAGAAAACGATTTACCAGATGATCCTAATGCCTATGGCATTGCGAAATGGATGGACAATAACCAAGAAGTATTAATGTATGACAGGTATGATATTTGGTTAGTGGATGTGAATGGAATAAAAGCCTCCAAGAAATTAACCAATGGTAGAATGAATAAAATTATTTCAAGATTTGTAGAGACCGATGCAGAGCGTAAAACTTTAGCTAAAAATGCAACACTATTGATTAAAGGATTTAGTGAGGTAGATAAGTCTGAATTAATTTCTACATTAACTCTTGCAGATGGAACATTCAACTTGATCAATCAAGTACCTATGCATTTTACCACTATAGTAGGGGCTTCACATTCTAATGATGTTGCGGTAATGCAGGAAGATGAAGTAAAATCTCCTAATTTATTTTTATATAAACTTGAAGCTACAAAACAAAATCCAAGCAGCATTGCAACTATTAATAAGCAACAAGCAAATTATAATTGGATGAGTTCTCAAATAGTAAAGTGGAAAGCCTATACAGGTAAAATGGCGGAGGGTGTTTTATACTTGCCTGAGAATTTCGATGCCAAGAAAAAATATCCCATGATTGTGTATTTCTATGAAAGAGGCAATCAAACGCTACATAATTATTTAGCACCTGCGCCCACACCTTCTAGATTAAATATTCCTTTTTT
Source organism: Chitinophagaceae bacterium (assembly GCA_009693615.1). Taxonomy (GTDB): domain Bacteria; phylum Bacteroidota; class Bacteroidia; order Chitinophagales; family Chitinophagaceae; genus Sediminibacterium. Next base: position 20,450 of record SHWX01000002.1, read on the forward strand.
TGCAAGTAGAGGCTACATTGTATTTGTACCCGATATTTGGTATACAAGAGGTTATCCTGGACAATCTGCTTATGACTATATATTAAGTGGTACCAGAGCTATGATTCAAAAAGGTTTTGTGGATAGCACCAAGGTAGGTTTACAAGGACAAAGTTGGGGAGGCTATCAAATTGCTTATTTGATTACTAAAACCAATTTATATGCAGCTGCTTGGGCAGGAGCGCCTGTTGTAAATATGACCAGTGCTTATTCAGGTATTCGATGGGGGCCGGGAATTAGTCGTCAATTCCAATATGAAAAATCTCAAACAAGATTAGGTGCTAGCTTATGGGAAAGACCCGACTTATATATTAAGAACTCTCCTTTATTCTCTTTACCAAATATTAAAACACCTTTGGTAATAATGAGTAATGACGCCGACGATGCGGTGCCTTGGTATCAGGGTATTGAAATGTACAGTGATATGAAACGTTTGAACAAGAAAGTTTGGTTATTGGTTTACAATAATGAAGCGCATAATTTAGTAGAGCGTAGAAATAGAAAAGATATACAAATAAGAGAACAACAATTCTTTGATAGTTATTTAAAAGGAGCACCCATGCCAGAATGGTTATCTAAGGGTGTACCTGCTGTAATGAAAGGAAGAACCTGGGGTTTGAATTATTAAACATATTGAAACCACTGTCTGTTGGGATCCCAATTTTCAATTTCTTTACCTACCGCAGATAAGAATTTAGAGCCCATGGCTCCATCTACAATACGGTGGTCATAGCTCATGCTAATAAACATCATATGACGCACTAGTATAGCATCGCCAGAGGGTGTTTCTACCACCACCGCTCTTTTTTTAATAGCACCTAATGCTAGAATGGCCACTTGTGGTTGGTTAATAATAGGTGTGCCCATAATACTTCCAAAAGAACCCACATTGGTCACTGTGAAAGTACCCCCTTGTGTATCGGTTGGTTTTAATTGACCATTTCTAGCAGCTTGCGCTAAATTATTTACTGCCTTTGTTATACCAACAATACTTAATTGATTAGCGCCTTTAATAACCGGCACAATTAAATTACCAGAAGGAAGGGCAGTGGCCATGCCAATATTTATATCTTTTTTAAGAATAATTTGATCACCTTCTAAGCTGCAATTAATCATAGGGAATTGCTCAAGCACCGTCGCAATTGATTCTAAGAACATAGGTGTATAAGTAATCTTAGAGCCTTCTCTTCTTTCAAATAAATCTTTTACTTTCTCTCTCCATACCACCATATTGGTTACATCTACTTCTACAAAAGAAGTTACATGTGGGCTTGTTTGAACACTATCTACCATATGCTTTGCAATTAACTTGCGCATACGATCCATTTCTACAATTTCAGTGGCTCCTGAAACAATAACCTCATTAGGATTAGCTAGTTTGGAAGAAGCAGATAAATTAGAAGTCGTATTTTGATATACATCTATTGGCTTATTGAGTAAGGGTCTTGTAGCAGGTTCGTTTACTATTTGCTCCTGTATAGTTTGAGCTTGTCTATTTTGTTCACTTACCATTGGACTAGGTAAATGAATGGCCATTTTTTTGCGCGCAATAAAATCTAAAATATCTTTTTTGGTAATTCTTCCATTACTGCCTGTACCATTAATATGCTGTAATTCATCCATAGCAACCCCTTCGTTCTGAGCAATATTTAAAACTAAGGGCGAATAAAATTTAGCTTCTTGTGCTGTATTAGTATTATTTTTTTTAATAGGAGCTGCTTCCATTTGTATAGGAGCAGATGGTACAAAAGGTACCTCTACTTTGACCGAAGGCTCATTGGTTACAATACTTTCAATTATAGGCGCTACTTTCTTTTCAACAATAGGAGCAGTTATAATAGCAGCAGCATTTTCTGTGGTGCTAATTCTTGCAATAACAGTACCAATAGGAACGACGCTATTTACTTCAAATAAAATTTCTGCAATTGTGCCTTCTGTTGAGGAAGGAATCTCGCTATCTACCTTATCGGTAGCTATATCCAATAGTGTTTCATCCAGTTGAATAGTATCACCCACTTTCTTATGCCATTTTAAAATGGTCGCCTCCATGATACTTTCACCCAACTTAGGTAAAACTAGATCCACAATTGGCATATGAGTTAATTTTAGTAAAAATAAGACTAAATCTTATTGATTATTAATAACCTAAGCAAATTTATAGCCTGATTTGCTGTTACTTCTATATTTCTTAACCTGTCAAACCTTAGATAAAATACCTTGGAAACCACTTTTTCTTTACTCGCCACACCCACCCAAACCATTCCTAATGGTTTTTCGGCAGTTTGACCACTTGGCCCCATAATGCCACTCACCGAAATAGCATAATCTGTATTCATTTTCTCCCTAACAGCCAAGGCCATTTGTTCAACGGCTTCTTTACTCACTGCTCCTACAGTTTGTAAGATTTTAGTGGGAACGTCTAAAAACTCTGTTTTGATTCGATTATCATAGCTAATGATGCCTCCAGTGTAAAACTGAGAAGAGCCTGCATTTTTGGATAATAAATGGCCTATATAACCACCTGTGCAACTTTCGGCAGTGGACACTGTTTGCTTTCTTTGTTTTAATAAATTACCCACTACCATTTCCATGGTTTCATCAGCGTCAGTTACTAAATATTCTTTAACGGCTTGCTTCAAAGTCTCGAATTGCGTATTCACTTCTTTTTCCAACCCTTTTTCATCTTGACCAGATCCGGTTAATCTAAGTCGAACCATTCCTATATTGGGTAGGTAGGCAAGTTTAATATTTGCAGGTAAACCCTTTTCAAAATGGGCAATATGTTCTGCTAAAAAGGATTCTCCAATACCTGCCGTTAAAAGTGTTTTATGCGCAATAAAAGGGGTGGTAAATGATTTTTGTATAACCGGAATAACTTGATTTTCGATTAACCATCTCATCTCGTGTGGTACACCGGGTAAAGAAAAATAATAAACACCTTCTTTTTTAAATAACATTCCAGGAGCAGTTCCTTTTTCATTAAATAATACTTCACAAACATCTGGAACTTCAGCTTGTTTTACGTTTCGATCAATCATGGGCCTTTTATGGATCGTCTCAAAAATATAGGTGATATGATCTAGGCTTGCTTGATGCACAATCATTTTGCCACCAAAATATTCATTGAGTAGGGGTTTGGTAATATCATCTGCTGTAGGCCCTAGTCCTCCGGTGAGTATAATTATTTTACTTATTTGGGAGGCTGTATCTAAGGCATTAATGATATCTACTTTCTTGTCACCCACCGCAATTCTACTGTTAACAGGTATGCCTATTTTTAATAAGGCTTGCGCAATAAAGGCACTATTTGTATCAATAACTTGCCCAATTAATAACTCGTCACCGATGGTAATAATGGTAGCTTGAATAGGGTTCATTGAAACGGGGTTCTAGGTTGCAAAGTAAACTAAAAAACAGCGGTTTTTATCTAAAATAGGTGCTTAGTTTTTCAAGCATGGAAGCCGGCATACTAGCTCTTTTACCTAGTTTACTATCCATAAAATAAAGCTTCACTTTACCAATAGTTAATAATTTCCCCTCCTCATTATAAATTTCCTGATCAAATATAATTTTATGCTCTGTAGGTAGTTCTTTTATTTGGGATTTGATAGTTAGTAAATCGTCGTATTTAGCAGGTCTTAAATACTTAATATTTAATTCCACTACAGGTAGCTTAATGCCCATATCCTCAATGCCTTTATAGCTTATACCTAAGTTTCTTAAGCTTTCCACTCTGCCCACTTCGAAATACTGAGCATAATTGCCATAATAAACCACATTCATGGGATCGGCTTCGGCATACCTTACTCTTACCTGGGTGTTGAATTCGTACATGTTTTATTGTTATTGTTGACAAATTTACGAATGAATTCTGTTTTTCCACAATAAGGGGTAAATAAGCTTCGTTTTATAAGTAGAGCGTAATTTTAGGTAATTAATAAACAAGCAGCATGAAATCATTGAGCATTAGAGTAGGGGCCTACATTATATTAATGATTTTTGTATTTCATGCAAAAGCTCAATATAGCCAAAATGAGCGCCTATTAGACCCCGTTTTCCAAAAAGGGGTTAATGCACTACATCAAGGGGATACCCTGGCTGCTTTTCAATATATTCAATCGGCTTATCATTTTAAGTCAAATCAAGAAAATAGTAGAGAAGATAATATAAGAGAGGATATTATTTACTACTACACTTACTTGTCTCTTGTTTTACAAAAACCTACAGCCGAAAATTTAGCGCTCAATTTTTTAAAGTCTTCCAATAATAAAATCTTCAATGCTAGAATTAATTTCATTTTAGGGGACTACTATGTTAAAAAACAAAATACCCAAGAAGCCTTAAATACTTTTGATAAAGTAAGGATTGCCGATTTGAATAATGAGGAGCTTATTACCATGAAATACCTGCAAGGCTATTTGTATTTCAAATTAGGTAATTGGGATAAGGCAACCAATTTATTAAATAGTGTTAGACAATTAAAGCAATCGGTGTATTATACCGATGCCAATTATTATGCAGGCTTCATTGCACTTCAAAAAAAGGAATTTTCTTTGGCTTTGACTTGTTTTGAAATTGCCAGTAATAATGAGTCATACGCAAGGTTAACGCCGTTTTATATTAGTCAGATATATTATTTTAACGGTGATATAGATGCTGCCATGGTCAATTGTGAAAAAGCTTTGCAATTAGAAGGGCAGTATTATAATTTACAATTACAGCAGTTAATGGGACATTTGTTGTTTGAGAAAAAACAATATCAAAAAGCAGTTCCTTATTTAGCAAAATATGTGGCTGCACAAGATAATGTGGAAGTACAAGACTTATACCAACTTTCTTTTTGTTATTTCCAAGATCAACAATGGGATAAATCAATTGAAGGGTTTAAAAAATTGGCCAATGTGGATGACTCTTTAGGTCAAAATAGTATGTATTTATTGGGAACGGCCTATTTAAAAGTAAATGACAAAAATGGAGCTAAGAATGCATTTATGCTCTGTGCTACTAAAAGTATCAATTTAGAACAAAAAGAAATTTCATTATTTAACTATGGGAAGCTACTCGTAGAACTAAAACAGTACAGTGTTGCTATTACTGTATTAGATAAATTTATTGAAAACTATCCTCAGTCTATTTACTTCGCAGAATCAAAATCTCTATGGATTACTGCCTTAGCTTATAATAATAATTTTAAGCAAGCATTAGAGGCCTATCAATTAATAGAAACGCCTAGCCTTGAATTATTAAAAATATATCCTGCTATTTTATATGGGCTATCCTGTAATTTCATCAATGACGGAGAAGTAGAAAAGGCGTATTCTTTATTGAATCAATTAAGAAATGCACCTTATAATGGCAATTATCTATCTGCTACTCACTTCTGGTTAGGTGAAATAAGTTATAAGATGGGTAGAATTTCGGATGCCATTGGGTATTTACAGAAATACATGTTGGATCCCGTAAATGCAGGAGAAGTAAATGCTACTAATGCCAGGTATATATTAGGCTATTGTTTTTTAAAAAATGGAGCTTATCAAAAAGCACTTTTACAGTTTAAAGAGATATCAAGTATAAATCCAAGCACAGCGTTGGATCATTTTCAACAAGATGCCTTTGTAAGAGTAGCAGACTGTCAAATGATGTTAAAGAAAATGAATGAGGCCTTAACTACTTATCAGCGTGTGATAGATTTATCCTGGTCTTATGCCGACTATGCCTTTTTACAAAAAGCGACTATATTAGGAGGCCTAGGGAAGGTGAATGAGAAAATTAAAATGCTAAGCAATTATGAATCTAGTTTCCCAAGCTCTGCTTATATTAATGATGCAAGAATGGAATTGGCCGATACTTATGTAAGTCAAGAAAAGTTTCAAGATGCTATTGCGCCTTTAACCAAAATAAGCTTAGATAATACAGCTACTCAATTTTACCCTCAGGCTTATTATAAATTAGGTATTGTATATTTTAATTTGGATAAAAATAAAATGGCGCTTACCACTTTCAAAGATTTATATGCGACTTATCCTAATTCTACTGAAAGTGAAAATGCCATTGAATATATTCGTAATATTTTTATTGAAGATCAGACACCAGAATTATATGTTCAGTTTATGAACGACTATGGCCACCCTTTAACGGTGAATGAACAAGACTCTTTAATATTCAGGGCATCTGTTATTAAGTATGAGCAAAAAAGATATACAGAATCGGCTTCTGGCTTTGGTACATATTTACAAAAGTTTCCCAATGGCAAGTATAGCCTTGAAGCCACGCATTTAATGGCAGAAATTGCTTATTCTAAACAAACCTATGATACCGCCTTGGTTTATTTTTCTAAACTAGCTGATATCGCGCCAAATACCTATGCAGAAAGAGCAGCCCTCATTGCTGCTAGATTAAATTATTTTAATTACCAAAGGTACGATTTAGCTGAAAAATATTTTTCTATATTATTACAAATAGCAACACAGAAAGAAAATAGTACAGAAGCTATTAAAGGTCTATTAAGATGCCAATATAAAGCGGAGAAATGGGCGGATGCCAATACAATTGCCCAACAAATTATAGAGGATAAAAATAGCGCCATGGATGATATTGAAATGGCTAATATGACCATTTATCATCAGAAATTACTAACAGGAGATACTAGTGCAGCTTTACAAATACTTTCCAATGTAATTAAAAATGGGTCTAGTGTAATAACTGCTGAAGCGCATTACCAAGTAGCCAATTTATATTTATTACAAAATAAATTAATCTTGGCTGAGAAAACTGCTTTTGATATTATTAAAAAACAAGCTTCTTATGAATACTGGGTCACTAAAACCTATATATTATTAGGAGATATTTATGTTGCACAGAAAGACAATTTCAATGCAATTGCTACTTATAAAAGTGTAGCCGATAATGCCACTATTGAACCACTTAAAATTGTTGCTGCTCAAAAGTTAAAAGAACTTACAGTAACATCAACAATTAAATAATCCATTATGAAGTATTTTTTAAAATATAGCTTTTTATTTATTTGTATTTTTTGTTTCTTAACAGCAGGGAATACCCAGCAAAATAAAAAGACAAAAGCTAAAATTGCTGCTAGTAAAAAAGTAGCTACAAATAAGAAAAAGAAATCTGTTAAATCTAATAAAGGCAAAAAGAAGGCTAAAAAATCAAATTCGAAGAAAAATGGCAGGGTAGTACGTAAAAAAAATACAGCAACACTTAATATTGAAACAGCCGATTTGTCTAAGCTTATAACAACTAATAATATTGCTACGCCAAAACTAGATACAGTTCCTGAAAAAGAAGTAAGTATTATTTCAGCCTTCAAACCACAGTTAAAAAATATAGCAAAATTAAATTTCACAAAGGCTACTAATAAAACCGACACCTCTACTATGGTACTTAATTATCAAGTTCCCACACAAAATTTAAGCTTTCAGTATAGACCCATTTCTTTAATCCCAAGATCGTATAAAGAAAAAGAGACCTCTTTTCCTGTGAACACCACTAATTTAAAAGTAGGATTTGGTAATTATAATAATCAGTTTTTTGAAGCTACTTACAATTCAGTGGATGAAAATAAACATTCACATGCCTTTGAAGCTAGTTTTGAGACTTCCAATGGCATGCAATACCTACAGCAGTTTAACCATAAAAATTTCGCCTATATGGGAAGTATTAGAATAAATGAAAATAATTCTATTCAAACCGAAGTTTTTTATCAAAATACGCAGCGTTACCGATTTGGTTTAGTGCCAGATAACAGTAGTTTATCCTTAGGAGCCTATGCACAACCTTTTACTCATTTTGGAACTTCTATTAAATGGGTGAATGAAAATTCAAAAAATAGTCTTATCAATAAGCTATTCAATCCTACTGTTAAGTTTGAAAACTTCAAAGGACTTGCCTCTACCAATAACTTATGGGTAGAAATGTTCAACCCAATTAGTTTTACATTAAAAGGTACTGGTAAATTAAATTTAGATTTTAGTTATAATTATAGTAAGTACACGCATACCAACTATTCGAATCAGAACAATTCTATATTTATCATTCAACCCTCTATTGAATTAAATAAATGGAACTCTAGTATTAAAGTAGGAGTTAACCCAAGTTTCACCACCAAAGAATTCGCTCTATTCCCAGTAGTTCAGTTTAGTAAAAAATTAAAAGATACCAACTATTTATTAGTCGCTAATTGGCAAACTATTTTAATTAATAATAATTATGCTAGTCTATCAATGATCAATCCTTGGATAGCTGCACCTGCCACATTAAAAATAACTACCCAAGAAAAAAAGGCATTGACTCTTTTTATTAATGCTTCTAAAAACCTACAATATAATTTTGGATTGTCTTTAAATGATTATCGTAATATTCCTTTTTTTAATAGAATTAACAATGTAGCTAAATCGCAATTTTTTGGTTTACAATTTCAACCCATTTTCGAATACAGGGCTATTACATTAGAATTTGTTACAGCAATGCGTTATCAATTAAGCGATCAATTCATTTTAAAAGCGAATGCTAAGTATATGCAGTTTAATTCCATCAAAGAAAATACGAATGCTTGGGGTATTTTACCTTTGAATTTTAATGGAGAACTTACTTGGTATCCTAGTAAAAAATGGTCAATTAATGGAGGTATGCAATATTGGTCTGGCGCTTCTTTCGAAAATAATGCAGGCAATGCCTATGATTTAAATAATACGCTGGTTTTAAACGCTTCTTTCAATTATCAATTGACTACGCACTTAAAGGCCTGGGCAAAAGGGGAGAACTTATTAGACAAAAAGTATCAACGTTGGGCAGAATATCCTTCTTTAGGAGTTCAATTAATTGCTGGTATCGTATATTCGTTTCATAAATAACTATGGAAAAAATACTTGAACAATATTTTGTACAAAAAAATGAATTAGTACTAACTAATATTGGTACTATTCATTTAAATAAAAAACCAGCCACTTGGATAGGGGAAACCTTACATGCGCCTGAAGTAAATATTTTGTTTTCAAATGATAAAAAGAAAGCTAGTAACCAATTTTACGTTTATCTAGCAGAAGCATTATCTATTTCTAACGAACAGGCAAGTATACAATTTGAACAGTTTTTACAAACTAGTTTTGAAGCTCAAGAAGCTAATTTAGTTATTGGAAATTTAGGAAGCATTGAAAAAAAAGGGAATGAGTATACTTGGGTAAGTAATTTTACATCAAGCCATTATTACAAAAACATTACCATTAGTCCCATTAATGCAATTGAAGAAGTGGAAAAACAAATATCTATTCAATGGCCTTGGGTTGCATTCATTTTATTTATTATAGCAATAGCTGCTATTGTATTTAAATCTTTTTAGATATGCTTGAAAATAATAAACAATTTTCACCTTGTCCCATTTGTAATAAAGAAGACATTTCTACTTTACTGCATACCAAGGATTACTCACTTACAGGTGAAGATTTTCAAATTATCCAATGTGCCAATTGTACCTTAGAATATACCGATCCAGCACCTAGTAAAGAAGCTATTGCACCTTATTATAATTTCCCTTCTTATATTTCACATACCGATACTAAGGAAGGACTGGTGAATAAAATGTATCATAAAGTAAGAAATCATACACTAACTCAAAAGACAAATTGGGTACAATCACTATTTACAGGCCATAAGGGTCATCTATTAGAAGTGGGGGCCGGTACAGGTGCATTTGCAGATTCTATGTCTAAAAAAGGGTGGAAAGTGACAGCATTAGAACCAGATGCATCTAGCAGACAAAAGGCCCTAGATAATTATAATTTAAACATACTACCCATTGAAGAACTCTTTCATTTAGAGCCAGCAAAGTATGAAGTCATTACTTTATGGCATGTACTTGAGCATGTGCATGATTTAAATGCCTATATGAAAACATTTCATAGTTTACTAAAGCCTAATGGAAGATTAATTATAGCTGTGCCCAATTATACAAGCTATGATGCAGGGTATTATAAAAAATATTGGGCCGCTTATGATGTACCTAGGCATTTATATCATTTTTCACCATTATCCATGCATTATTTAGCCAAAAAACATAAAATGAGTATTATGCAAAAACTACCTATGTGGTTTGACAGCTTTTATGTAAGCCTTCTTAGTGAAAAATATAAACAATCGGGAATGATTGGAATGATACGCGCTTTTTTCATTGGCTGTATTTCTAATTTAACTGCATTAAGCAATGTAGACAGAGGAAGCTCCATGATCTATGAAATAAAAAAGATAGACTAAACAGCTATCGTAAACGAACTTCTACTAAAACTGGCCAACATTTCCCTGTTATAAAAAAGGTCTTCTTTTTTGGCTGATAGGCAATTCCATTCATTACATAGCCTGCATCAATACTTAATGGATTATATTTAACACCTGCTTGAGAAAGTAAATTACTAAAATCAATACTACTTTTAACCTGTCCAGTTTGTGGATCAATGACTACCACTTCGTTTCGAACATAGACATTAGCGTATAATTGTCCGTTCGCATATTCTAGCTCGTTGATATTACTCAAATAACCATATTGATTAAATACACCCAAGGTTTTCTGTATAGAAAAATCAATAGGATTTACAAAATAGATATTACTTTCGCCCGTAGAAACAATTAAGGAGGTATCGTTATGTGTTAATCCCCAACCTTCATAGGGCCAGTATAACTCGTTACTCTTTTTTAATGTTTTGGCGTCATACACAAAAACCTTGTGGCTTTTCCAAGTAAGTTGATAAATTTTATCTTGAAAAAGGGTACTACCTTCTCCAAAATATTCCTTGTCTAATTTTACTTTATTGCCTATGGGCTTCATATTGGAATCAAGCATTTGTATAAAGCTTTTTCCTTCAAGTCCAGTACTTTCTAATAATTTATTGCCATTCCATTCCAAGCCTTGTGTGTAGGAACTAGTATCATGCGGGTAAACCTTTATAAGATCATAAGACAAAGCAGTAGGAGCTGCTATAGCGTTCTCATCGTTTGCATCATTATTATTATCCGTATTACATGCGAATAAGGCAATCATCACTAATCCCAATAATATAGAAGCTTGTTTATTCATTAGTATAAACTTAAACGTTAAATCTAAAATGCATTACATCACCATCTTTTACAATATACTCCTTTCCTTCAATTCTTAGTTTTCCACTTTCTCTACAAGCGGCTTCATTTTTAAATTTAATGAAATCATCAAAAGCAATTACTTCCGCTTTAATAAATCCTTTTTCAAAATCGGTATGAATAACGCTAGCAGCTTGTGGGGCTTTCCAGCCATTACCAATTGTCCAAGCACGCACTTCTTGCACACCAGCTGTAAAATAGGTTTCTAAATTTAATAATTTATATGCCGACTGAATTAAACGGTTTAAAGCAGGCTCCGTCATTTTATATTCATCCATAAATACGGCTCTGTCTGCAGGGTCTTCGAGTTCTGCAATCTGTGATTCAATATTATTACACATTACAATTACTTCCGCACCTTCTGCTTTAGCCATATCAACCAAGATGGCTGAAAACTTATTGCCCGTATGCATAGAAGCTTCATCTACATTGGCAACATACATAACCGGTTTTTCAGTTAATAAAAAACTATCAGCAATCGCGAGTCTATCTTCCTTAGATAAATCTAAAGAGCGAATGCTTTTACCTTGCTCTAAATGTATTTTACATTTTTGTAAAACCTCCAATTCCACTTTGGCCTTAGGATCGGTTTTAGCCATTTTCTCGCAGCGTTGAATTTTCCTATCTACACTATCTAAATCTTTTAACTGTAATTCAGTTTCAATAATTTCTTTATCGGCAACAGGGTTAATAGCACCTTCTTCTCTTAATACATTTTCATCTTCAAAACATCTTATCACATGTATTACTGCACTTACTTCTCGAATATTCGCTAAGAATTTATTACCTAGGCCTTCTCCTTTACTTGCGCCTTTCACTAATCCGGCAATATCTACTATTTCTAATTGAGTAGGGACAATTTTATTGGGAATAATTAAATCAGCCAATTGTTGCAATCTATTATCTGGCACATCCACTAAACCTACATTCGGTTCGATGGTACAGAATCTATAATTACTTGCCTGTGCTTTTGCACTATTGCTAACTGCATTAAATAAGGTCGATTTCCCTACATTAGGTAATCCCACAATCCCTGCCTGTAAAGCCATAATATCTATTGTTTTAAGAGCGCAAAATACAATTCTAAACCCAAAAATGACTATATTAGAACCATAAACAATTGATTATGGCCTTGAATATTATTTGGATGGCTTTTTTTGTGATTGCCTTTATAATTGCCCTATGTAAACTTGTTTTTTTGGGCGATACGACCATTTTCAAGTTATTAGCAGATGGTATCTTTGATTCTGCAAAGTCCTCTGTAATCGATGTTGCCTTCCCTCTAGCAGGTACCATGGTCTTTTTCTTAGGTTTGATGAATATTGCTGAAAAAGCAGGCGCTATTCAAAAGCTAGCCAAGTGGATGAATCCATTTCTGAGTCGTTTATTCCCAGAAGTACCCGCCAATCATCCAGCCATGGGCCAGATGGTGATGAATTTTTCTGCCAATATGTTAGGATTAGATAATGCAGCTACTCCATTTGGTTTAAAAGCCATGGAAAGTTTACAAAGTTTAAACCCTGAAAAAGAAAAATCCACCAATGCTCAAATCATGTTTTTGGTTTTACATACCAGTGGACTTACCATAATTCCATTAACCATTATATCTTATAGGTTGGCTGCAGGCTCACAAGACGCAGCTAGTATTTTTATTCCTTGCGTTTTAGCTACCATTGGAACTACACTCGCTTCCATTTTAATGGTAGGGTTTTATCAAAAATTAAAATGGGATAAGGTTTTAATAAGTTGGTTAATAGGGTTGGTATTAATAATGGTGGGCGTATTATTTGGAGTCAATTCTTTGAGTCCTGTAAATAAAGAAATTTTTTCTAAAGTAATAGGTAGCGGATTATTACTCGTAATTATTGTAGCCATTATAGTAGGAGGTGCTTATAAAAAAGTTTCCGTCTTCGACGCTTTTATAGAAGGCGCTAAAAATGGTTTTGAAGTAATTGTAAAAATTATACCTTATTTAGTAGCTATGCTTGTGGCTATTCGTGTATTTAGAGATAGCGGTGCCATGAATTATGTTTTAAATGCTATTACTTATTTAATTCAACTCACAGGAATGAATACAGAATTTATTGGTGCATTACCTGTGGCTATTATGAAACCATTAAGTGGGAGTGGGGCAAGGGGAATGATGTTGGATATATTCCAAAACCAAGGACCCGATTCTTTTGTTGGAAAATTAGCCTCTATATTTCAGGGCTCTGCAGATACTACTTTTTATATTATTGCACTATATTTTGGTAGCGTAGGTATTAAGAAAATTAGATACGCTTTATGGGCTGGGATATTTGCCGATATAATAGGGGTGGTCATTGCCATACTTATTGGCTATATATTTTTTAAATAATGTCCCCAAAGCTTATTAAGGAACTTACTTACCCTGGCTCATTTTCATTACTTCCTTCCACTCTTTATCTGTGACAGGTTGCACCGATAATCGCCCTAATCTAACCAAGGCCATATTGGCTAAATTGGTATTGGCTTTTACGTCTGCTAATCTCACAGGATGTTTTAGTTTTTCATGAGGCGCAAAGTCTACAGCTAACCAAGCGGTTTCTTCTGTGGTAGGGTCTTGGTAAGATTCTTTAACCACTTTAGCAATGCCTACAATTTCCATGCCTTCATTGCTATGGTACCAAAAGGCTAGGTCGTCTTTTTTCATTGACCTTAAATTATTTCGGGCGCCATAATTTCTTACACCATCCCAAAATGTTTTTTTGTCTTTGACAAACTGATCCCAAGAATATTTAAAAGGTTCTGATTTAATTAACCAATATGCCATAGTAAAACTATTTTGAAAAGTGTAGTAAGTTAAAAGTTTAGTAAGCTTCTAATATTATAGGGAATTAATACCCACTGGCTAGTACATCTGCCAAGTGAAGTATTTGTACATTATTACCATTAAATTTTAATCGGCCATCTAAATGCATTAAACAACTTGAATCGGTGCTAATTAAATATTCGGCTTGCGTATTAATTATATTTTCAATTTTTTGATCGGCCATAGAAACACTAATGGTATCATACTTTACTGCAAAGCTTCCTCCAAAACCACAGCAGGTTTCCACTTCATTCATTTCCACTAATTCCAAACCAGCCACTTTAGATAAAAGTGTTCTAGGTTCTTGTTTAATGTTACATTCTCTTAAACCAGCACAACTATCGTGATAAGTAGCCTTGCCTTCAAACTTGGCACCGAGGTCGGTAATATTTAAAATTTTAACCAAGAATTCTGAAAGCTCAAACATTCTGTTGGTTACTTTTTTAGCAGGACTTTGAAAAGTATTGTTCTCAAAAATTTTACCGAAATTATTTCTTACAAATCCTGTACAACTTGCACTAGGGCTTACAATATAATCTGCGCCATCAAAGTCTTGTACAAATTTGGTACATACATCTTTGGACTCGCTCCAAAAACCAGCATTGAAGGCGGGCTGACCACAACAAGTTTGCTTTTCGTTGTATTTTACTTTACAACCTACTTTTTCTAATACTTTAATAGTATTAAAAGCAGCTTCTGGATACAATTGATCCATAAAACAAGGAATAAATAGCTGTACTGTCATTTATCAAAAATAAGAATACTTAGGTAATAATTAAGCTAAATAAATTAAGGCTGAACCTTCAATCTATTAATATATTTATCGGCCTGGAAGCCTTTATCTGATTTAGGATATTTAGTCTTAATAGTCGTATATATTTCAATGGCATCATCTGCCTTACCATTTATTTCTAATAAAGAAGCAGCACGGTATAAATATTCAGAAGAAATACCTTCATCTTCTGGAAAATGACCCCCTGCTTTTTTATAGAACTCTATAGCCTCCTCATTGTTTTTTAAATCGGCATAAGCATCTCCAATGGTTCCATAAGCAATGGCTTGCACTTGCTTAGCTGAAGTAGAGAAATCCTTTAAATATTCGATAGACTTTTTATAGTCGTTCAAACGGTAATAACTAATACCGGCATAATAATTAGCTAAATTAGCTGCCTTGGTGCCACTGTACTCTTTTATAATATATAATACGCCTTTGTTTGCGCCATCTCCGTTTAGTACATAATTAGAAGAGTCTAAACCAAAATACTTTTCTGCTGTAAACATAGTATCGGCTGCTTTAGCTTCTCTAGGATTTTGGTATAA
This sequence comes from Chitinophagaceae bacterium, assembly GCA_009693615.1. Classification (GTDB taxonomy): domain Bacteria; phylum Bacteroidota; class Bacteroidia; order Chitinophagales; family Chitinophagaceae; genus Sediminibacterium. Next base: position 35,784 of record SHWX01000002.1, read on the forward strand.
TTCTGTATAACCAAAATAAGCTAATACAATTACTACTAAAGCAGTTAAAGTATAAGTTAAGGTTTTTTGATTTTTCTTTACAAAATCTACAAAGGGGTGTTTTTCTTGGTGTAATTCGCTCATATATTTTTATTAAAAATTAGTCTACTATAAATGGATAAGATGAATCAATATATACATCTTTCAATAATTCACTATCGTCTGGCCATGGACTTTCTTCAGCAAATTTTACGGAAGCTTCCACAATACCTGCAATTTTATCATCAATGGCTTTTAGTTCTTCTTCTGTGGCAAATTTATTTTCAAGAATGGTGTTATGTACTTTTGTAATAGGATCTTGACTTTTATAATCTTCCACCTCGTCCTTCGAACGATATTTTTGAGGATCCGATACAGAGTGACCTCTATAACGATATGTTTTCATTTCTAATAAAGTAGGGCCTTCACCATCACGGGCTCTTTTCACAGCTCTTACTACACTATCATGCACAGCTTCTGCTGTCATACCATCTATTTTATCAGAAGGCATTTCATACGCATCGGCTATTTTATAAATATCAATCACATTACTAGTTCTTTCAATTGAAGTACCCATTGCGTAGTTGTTATTCTCGCAAATAAATACCACTGGTAATTTCCAAAGCATGGCCAAATTAAATACTTCATGCAACATACCTTGTCTTGCTGCGCCATCTCCAAAAAAGCATAATACCACATTTTTTGAACCACGGTATTGTTCTGCAAAAGCTAAACCTGCACCTGTTCCAATTTGAGCACCTACAATGCCATGACCTCCGAAGAAAAAATGTTCTTTACTAAAAAGGTGCATACTTCCACCTTTGCCTTTAGAACATCCTGTAGCTTTTCCATATAACTCAGCCATAGCCGAATTAGGACTCATTCCTTTAGCCAAGGCTAAACCATGGTCACGGTATCCAGTAATGAAAGGGTCTTCTTGGTTAGTAGCAGTCATACAGCCTGCTGCAATGCCTTCCTGTCCATTATAAACATGGAAAAAACCTCTAATTTTTCCAGCCATTTTATACATCTCTTCTGCTTTGGATTCAAACTGACGTATTAACTGCATGAGTTCGTACCAATAGAGATAAGTTTCTTTAGAAAATTTTTGGGCCACAGTCCTTTAATTTTGAGCAGCAAATATACTGTTTTCTGCCATAAAATAGAGCAAAAAACAGTCCTTTAGGCTTCTTTTAAAAATGGATAAGTATAGTCGGTAGGAGGGTTAAAGGTCTCCTTAATTGTCCTTGCACTCAACCATCTATATAAATTCAACATAGATCCTGCTTTGTCATTGGTTCCAGAAGCCCTAGCACCCCCAAAAGGTTGTTGTCCTACAACGGCTCCTGTTGGTTTATCGTTGATATAAAAATTACCCGCTGCATGTCTTAGCAATTTAGTAGCTAGTTCAATGGCCTTTCTGTCTTGAGCAATAATGGCTCCAGTTAAAGCATAATTAGAAGTGCTATCTAATAGCTTTAAAGTTTTTTCATAATCAGCAGCCGGATAAGTGTAAATCGTAAGTACTGGTCCAAAAATTTCTTCACACATGGTAGTGTATTTTGGGTCGGTTGTTTCAATAATAGTGGGTTCAATAAAGTAACCTAGTTTTTTACTATAATTTCCACCTACTAGAATTTTTGCTTTTTTATCTTTTTTTACTTGATCAATATATTTAGCAATATTATCAAAAGATTTTTCATCTATCACTGCATTCACAAAATTAGAAAAATTTTCCACCGTTCCCATTTTCATAGTCTTAATGGCCTTCACTAATTTTTCTTTAATGGCTGGTGCAATATTAGATGGTAAATAAGCACGAGATGCTGCAGAACATTTTTGTCCTTGGTATTCAAATGCGCCACGCGCAAGTGCAGTTACCACAGTATCGACATCGGCTGTTTCATGCACCATCACAAAATCTTTTCCTCCTGTTTCACCCACAATTCTTGGATAAGTTTTATACTTAGCAATATTCTCTCCAATTTGTTTCCACATATAATTAAAAACACCTGTACTTCCTGTAAAATGAACACCTGCAAAATCGGGATGCGCAAAACAAGTAGCACCAATGGTAGGCCCATCTACATACACAATATTAATGACACCATCTGGAAGTCCTGCTTCTTTCATGATGCGCATAAATAATTGTGCAGAATAAATTTGTGTATTCGCAGGTTTCCAAACAACTACATTCCCACACATAGCTGCAGAGGCTGGTAAGTTTCCACCAATAGCTGTAAAATTAAATGGAGTAATAGCAAGTATAAAACCTTCTAGTCCACGATATTCCATTCTATTATGAATGCCAGGTGATGAGATAGGTTGTTGTTGATATATCTGACTTAAAAAATGAACATTGAATCTTAAAAAATCAATTAACTCACAAGAAGCATCTATTTCAGCTTGATATGCATTTTTACTTTGTCCTAACATGGTGGCCGCATTCATTTCAAAACGATATTTAGTCGCTAATAAATCGGCTGCTTTTAAAAATATATGTGCCCTTGCTTCCCAATTCATATTCGACCATGCATTTCTTACTTTTAGTGCTACATTAATAGCAAGGTCTACATGTTTTTTATTACCCTTATGAAAATGACCCAGTGTATGTTTTATTTCATGAGGTGGATGAATGGCTTGTTGTAGTTCGGTTCTAATTTCTTTACCATTTATGATCATGGGAATGTCCAATGATTTTTTCTTTAGTGAAGCGATGGCTTGTTTTAAAGCTAATTTTTCAGCAGAACCTGGAGCATAAGTTAATACGGGTTCATTTACTGGAACGGGATAATTAAAAGTGCCAAATTGCATAGTCAGTGTATTAGGCTTCAAAAATAAGCATAAAATGAACATCTGTTAGGAACTTATCCTATTTACTAAAATTTGGCATGAGTTTGACAAGACTTTGACTAAATTTGTATACTTTCTTAACCAATCATTTTATCAATAGTATTCAATGCAATATATCTTAGTAGATATCGCAGAAAGGGAACATTTTTATCCTTTTACCTTAACCCAATCTTTGGCTATTTGTAGGGTAGGTATTTTTACTTTTAAAGAAAGGTGGGAGCAGTATACCCAAGAAACTTGCGGTGTTTATACAGCCCCTTATCTACAATCATTATACGAGGATAGTGAATTTCTAACAAATAGCGAATCGCTCTATTTTATCAATGTGGTTAGTATTCCATCAGAGGGCTTAATGACAGCGATTAACGCATTGAATGAAGGAGAGAAATTAATGACTGCTGGGGGTAAATGGATTGCCACAAAAACCAAAGAGAGAGTCATTTCCAAAATTCTATTAGCTGATAAACCACCCATTGTATTGGAGGAGGTTTCCTTTGTTTTAAATCAGTTACAGTTATTATCTAGCCATGCTAAACTAATAGAAAGAGACTTTAAATGGGTAATTAGTCAAAGAAAATCGGAACCCATTGACCCCTCCAATAATGTCATCAACAAAGACCAAATTTTTATAGAGAAAGGAGCTACCGTATTATATTCTAATTTAAATGCAAGTGAAGGTTTTATATATATTGGTAATGAATCACTTATAATGGAAGGTTCTTCTATTAGAGGATCCTTTGTTTTAGGCAAAAAAGCAGTAGTTAAAATGAATACTAGTATTTATGGTTCTACCACCATTGGCCCATATTGTATTGCTGGAGGGGAAATTAAGAATTCCATTCTAATGGGTTATTCCAATAAAGGACATGAGGGCTATTTAGGGGATAGTATTATTGGTCATTGGTGCAATTTAGGAGCAGGTACTTGTAATAGTAATATTAAAAATACAGCAGGTGAAATTCAAATGTGGAATGAATTCAAAGGGGAATGGGAAAATGTAGGTCAAAAAATGGGTATGCTGGTAGGTGATTATAGCCGATTTGCAATCCAATCAAGTATTAATACAGGGTCTTATATAGGTGTATCTGCCAATATATTTGGAAATGGGCTACTTCCTAAACATATACCCAATTTCACTTGGGGCGTGATTCCAGGCTATCAATTGGATAAAGTCTTAGAAGATATCAATAATTGGAAAAAAATGAAAGGATTTTCCATTACGGAGGCCGAAAAACAGGTTTTGAAGCACTTATATCAACTAAATCATCACTGATTAGGACTGAATTTTATTACCTTTGCAGCGCTAATCAATAGCCCACTAAACTTCCTATCATTATTATGCGAAAACAAATAGCAGCAGCCAATTGGAAAATGAATTTAACTCTTGCGCAAGCAGAGACTTTATTAAATGAACTAGTTGCTAGTCATTATACATTAGGGGCGCATCAAGAAGCTGTTTTGGCAGTACCTGCTATTTACATTCCATTGGCCTTAGCAAGATTGGACAATAAAGCCAATGTATTTGTAGCCGCTCAAAATTGTCATCAAAAACAATCGGGTGCTTATACTGGTGAAGTTTCAGCTTCTATGTTGCAATCAGTAGGTGTGATGCATATTATTGTAGGACACTCTGAGCGTCGTGAATATTTTGCGGAGTCTGACGCCTCATTAGCAGAAAAAGTAAATGCAATATTAGCTATTGGTAGTACACCTATATTTTGTTGTGGTGAACCATTATCTATTAGAGAAGCAGCCACTCAAAATGTATTTGTAGAAGCGCAATTAAAAAATTCATTATTTCATTTATCTGCAGATGCTATTGTAAAACTGGTCATTGCCTATGAACCTATTTGGGCTATTGGAACAGGCAAAACTGCATCAAGTGAACAAGCTCAAGAGATACATGCTTATATAAGATCTTGTTTTGCTGCAAAATATGGTGAAGCAGTAGCGAATGAAATTTCTATTTTATATGGTGGAAGTGTAAAAGCTTCTAATGCAAAAGAAATATTTTCTCAACCAGATGTGGATGGTGGACTTGTAGGTGGCGCTTCTTTAGTAGCTACTGAATTTACTGCTATTATAAACGCACTCTCTTAATTAAAAGACTAGTTACAACTACATGAATAATATTAGAAATTTTTGTATCATCGCACACATCGACCACGGTAAAAGTACCTTGGCTGATCGTTTATTAGAACATACTAAAACGATTACCGAGCGTGAAATGATGAATCAGGTTTTGGATGATATGGATTTAGAGCGTGAGAAAGGCATTACCATTAAGAGTCACGCCATTCAAATTAATTACGTACACAATGGGACTACTTATACTTATAATTTAATTGACACACCAGGTCACGTTGACTTTAGTTATGAAGTAAGTAGAGCCTTAGCAGCTTGTGAAGGTGCTTTATTATTAGTGGATGCTTCACAAGGTATACAAGCACAAACCATTAGCAATTTATATTTAGCATTGGAAAATAATTTAGAGATTATACCAGTGATTAATAAGATTGATATGGATGGTGCCAAAATTCCAGAAGTAACCGATCAAATTATTGAATTAATAGGCTGTAAGCAAGAAGATATATTACTTGCCAGTGGCCGTTCAGGTATTGGTATTGAAGAAATTTTACAAGCCATTGCAAAACGTATACCCGCCCCAGTGGGTAACACTGAAGCACCATTACAAGCATTAATTTTTGATAGTGTGTTTAATAGTTTTCGTGGTATTATTGTTTACTACCGTATTATGAATGGAGTATTAAAGAAGAATGATAAAATTCGTTTTGTGGCTTCTGGTAGAGATTATAATGCAGATGAAGTGGGCGTGTTAAAATTAGTCATGACACCGAAGGCCGAAGTGAGAGCAGGAGATGTGGGATATATTATTACAGGCATTAAAGTTGCTAAAGAAGTAAAAGTAGGAGATACCATTACCCTTGCCAATAACCCAGGAGAAATGATTAATGGTTTTGAGGAAGTTAAACCCATGGTATTTGCAGGAATATATCCGGTGAACACCGATGAATTTGAAGAGTTAAGAGATTGTATGGAAAAATTACAATTGAACGACGCTTCTTTAACTTTTGAATTAGAAACATCTCAAGCCTTAGGTTTTGGATTTCGATGCGGATTTTTAGGACTCCTACATATGGAAATTATCCAAGAGCGTTTAGAAAGAGAATTTAATCAAACAGTTATTACTACCGTTCCCAACGTAAGTTTTATAGCCTATACGACTAGAGGTGAAAAAATAATAGTGAACAACCCTTCTGAAATGCCCGATCCGGTGAAAATAGAGCATATTGAAGAGCCTTATATACGCGCACAAATTATTACTTCCCCTGATTATATCGGCAATATCATTACCCTTTGTTTAAGTAAGAGAGGTATTTTAATGAATCAAAGTTATTTAACACCTACTAGGGTGGAATTAATTTTTGAAATGCCGATGACGGAAATTGTATTTGATTTTTATGATAAATTAAAAAGTCAAACAAGAGGTTATGCTTCTTTTGACTATTCTCAAATAGGATTTAGAGACGCCGATATTGTGAAAATGGACATTTTATTAAATGCTGAAAAAGTAGATGCTTTAAGTGCTTTAATACATAGAGGCAAGGCCTCCGATTTTGGCCGCAGACTTTGTGAAAAATTAAAAGAGCTATTAACCAAGCAACAATTCCAAATTGCTATACAAGCTGCTATTGGTGCTAAAGTAGTAGCTAGAGAAAATATATCGGCCATGCGTAAGGATGTAACCGCTAAATGTTATGGTGGTGATATTAGCCGTAAGCGTAAATTATTAGAGAAGCAAAAAGAAGGTAAGAAGAGAATGCGTCAAATAGGTAATGTGGAAATTCCACAAGAAGCTTTCTTAGCGGTACTTAAATTAGACTAGTACTATAAAGCTTTTGCAAATTCTAATAAGTGATTGAATCTGTAATCTATTAAAGCATTCGGGTAGGCCGTATCTGGATGCGTAGTGGCTAAAAATACAGTATGCAGTCCTGCATTTCTTCCAAATTCCATATCGCTGGTTCTATTACCCACCATAATAGACTTTGTAAAATCAATACTTGTAAATTGCTCCTTAGCTTGTAATGCCATACCAGGCTGTGGTTTTCTATTTATAGAATCGTTATCTACATCTATACAATAAAATATATGATCTATTCTGCCGCCCACCTTTTCTATTTCTGAAACCATATTATGGTGAATCGTTTGTAAAGATTCTTCCGTCATAATCCCTCTGCCCACACCTTTTTGATTCGTGGTAATAACAATGGTGGTAAATTTTGCTGCTAAAAGGGGTAGGGCCTTGATACTTTCATCGTAAAACTTAAATTCATCCCAAGCTTTTACGTAGTCATTGTTTCTTTCGAAATTAATAACACCATCTCTATCTAAAAATAAAGTCCAGCTATTGTCTATGGTTTTAAGATCAAACATGTATTTTAAATATTCTACTTTAGAATTATCCAGCTTTAGAATTATCCGAAGATATTTTTCTCCACTAATTCACAAATAATATGACCTAGTAAAATATGGCTTTCTTGTATGCGAGGTGTATCGGTAGAAGGTACATTCACTAAATAGTCGCTTAAGTCTTTCATTTTACCGCCATCCGCACCTGTAAATCCAATGGTGACTACTTTTAATTCTTTAGATTTTTCAAAGGCTTTTACAATATTACCTGAATTACCTGAAGTACTTAAGCCTACTAGTACATCACCTGGTTTTGCTAATCCTTCTAGTAGTCTTGAATAAATAACATCATAACTATAATCATTGGCAACAGCAGTTAAATAAGAGGTATTACAATGCAAGGCTTCAGAAGGCAAGGCCTTACGGTCTTTGTAGAAACGACCCGAAAATTCAGCAGCTAAATGTTGCGCATCTGCAGCACTTCCTCCATTTCCTGCAAAATATACACTATTGCCATTTTTAAAGGCATGGGTAATAACTGCAATTATTTTTTCAAGCGTAGCAGCTAATTCGCCCTTTTCTATAATGTCTTGCTTCACTTGAATAGAAGCATTGATAATACTGTTAATTTTTGTTTGCATATAATTAATCTAATGTAGTTAAAATTAGTTTATTTATTTTCTATGATAGCAGTGGTTAATTTATCCCAGCTAAATTTCTTTTTTTCTTCACAAAGGTGCTTTAAAAAATGGGTTTCTCCTAATTCATACAACTGTATAATGCCTGAGGCAATAGCATGGGCATTAGGTTCAGTAACAACGCCTACTTTTAAATGAGGTACTAAGCCAGCAAGTCCTCCCACATTAGTTACCAGCATTGGCTTTTCAAAATGATAGGCAAGTGGCGTAACACCACTTTGAGTTGCATGCTTATAGGGCTGAATCACAAAATCGGAAGCCCCTAAATAATATTTAACCTCACTATTGTCAATAAACTGAGTTCTTAAGTATAATGCGTTGGCTAAATTATATTTCGAAATAATAGATTCATATTCTTCTTTGTTATCATAAAATTCACCAGCAATTAATAATTTAATATTGGCCTCTCTAATACTTGAATTATTCATGGCTTCTAACAATAAGTCCAAGCCTTTATATTTTCGAATAAAACCAAAAAATAAGATAATCTTTTCATGCACAGGTAAGCCTAAATGCTTACGAGATTCTTCTTTAGAAACAATGTCGCCAAAATTATCATAAATAGGATGTACTATATTAACAGAAGGTTTATGCGTAAAGGTTTTTAAATCTTGATTTACCTTTTCACTCATAGTAACAAAACGGTGAATAGATGAAAAGAAATACTTTGTTAAAACTGTATCTCCCATTCTTTTCTCATGGGGAATGACATTGTCTGCTATACAAGTAATTTGAGTGAATTTGTTGCGGTTCACTATTCTAAGTATTGTCCCTAAGCAAGGGCCAAAAAAAGGCATCCAAAAACGAACAACAATGAAATCGGGTTTTAATTTTCTAAGTTCATTGCCCACTTTAAACCAATTCATTGGGTTAATGGAATTAATACAAGACTTAATTTTTAGACCAATGGGGGCTGGTTCTTTAGATAACTGTGTAGAACCTGGAAATAAAAAATTGGGATATTGTAAAGAGAAAGTATAAATACTCGTATCAAAACCTTCTTGAATAAACTGTTTGGCTAATCGCTCATTAAAAGTGGCTAATCCTCCTGCTCTTAATGGCCAAGCAGACCCAATAATAATCACTTTCTTATTCATTTGAAAAGATTATTGATTAGCTATTGAAACCCAATTTATCTTCAATTAAATAAGAATTTCTATCTACTGCACTGCGATTCACTAATTCTGCAATGAAACCAGCTAGAAATAATTGTACACCTATAATCATAGAAACTAAGGCAATATAAAATGCAGGCTTATTGGTAACTGAAAAATCGGTGTTCATAAATTTATCAAAAACAATATTGCCAAAAGAAAATAAACCAATTAAGAAAAATAAACTACCTAATAATCCGAAAAATTGCATGGGCTTTTTACCAAATTTAGATAAAAACTGAATGGTCATTAGATCTAAAAAACCATTTACAAAACGCTCCCAACCAAATTTAGTGGTTCCGTATTTTCTAGCTTGGTGTACTACTACTTTCTCTCCAATTTTAGAAAATCCAGCCCATTTAGCTAGAATAGGAATGTAACGATGCATCTCACCAAATACTTCAATACTTTTTATCACTTTTAATTGGTAGGCTTTAATACCGCAGTTAAAATCATGTAAAACAATACCAGAACTTCTTCTTGCAACCGCATTATAAATTTTAGAAGGAATATTCTTAGTGAAAGTATTATCATATCTTTTTTTCTTCCATCCACTTACTAAATGATAACCTTCTTTAGTAATCATATCATAAAATTCAGGAATCTCATCAGGTGAATCTTGCAAGTCGGCGTCCATGGTCACCACAATATCACCTTGCGCCATTTTAAAGCCTTCATTCAATGCTGCAGACTTTCCGTAATTACGTTGAAATTTAATACCTTTTAAAGAAGGGTAGCTAGTTCTCAATGTTTGTATTGCATTCCAACTATTATCCTTACTTCCATCATCCACCATTATTACCTCATAACTGTAATTATGCGTTTGCATAACACGGTCAATCCACTGCATTAATTCAGGCAATGAATCAGCTTCGTTTAATAAAGGTATAACTACAGAAATTTGCATATTCGTTTATTAAGAAGCAGGATTGGAGAAAGGATCAATAGGATTCTTTTTAGCAACACCAGCTCCAATTAAAGAAGCAATAGCCCCTGTAAAGCCAGTTCCTAGAATGGTGCCTCCAATAGCAAAAGGAATAAAGAATTTTTTTGTCATGCTAATTGCTTGCTCAATCATTTCATCAGTCATTTTAGGATTCGCTAGCATTTGTTTTCTAGATATTTCTAAAATAATATCAATCATATCGGGAAATAAAACCTTAAGGGCAAGAAAAGTATAGGCAGTGGTAATAACAATAACTACTGCAGTGGCTTTAAAGCCATGTGCAAATAAATTACCAAATGTTATATTGTTATCATTTTGATTGGCAAATAATATGTTACCATAAATTAAACCGCCCATTATAATAGCCGTATTTATCCAAGTTAACCAACTGTATTCAAACAAATTAAATACATACATCACTACACTAAATACAATAGAGATAGCACTTAATAGTAAACCTTTCACAATATGCGTAGTAACTTTAGTTTCCATTATTTTTTTTATTATTGTTTTAATTTATTTATTAATTGCTAATTTACCTTTTACAAAACTGCCTAAAACTTTTCCTGTTAAAGCAATATCCCAGAAAGGAGAGTTAGCAGACTTACTTTTAGAACTTTCTTTAGATAAGCTTGTACTTTCTTTTGTACTAAATAGGGTTAGTTCAGCTTCAGCGCCTTCTGTAATACTTGCAGCATTTAAATTGAAAATACTTCTAGCATTCGTTGAAAAGAGTTCTGATAATTTTATTTCTGAAAGTGATGGTATTACTTGCTTTACAGCGGCAAAGCTTGTTTCAATTGAGGCGATACCCGCTTTCGCATTTTCAAACTCAATGGTTTTACCATCCCAGTCTTGAGGCATATGATGTGTGCTAATGCAATCCACTGTGCCATTTTCAACAGCAGCTATTAAAGCTTTTTGATCATCAAGAGTGCGCAGTGGAGGAAATACTTTTAGTAATGTATCGTAGTTGTTTAGATCTTCTTCTGTATAGAATAAATGATAAGGCGTTACACTACAAGTAATTTGAAGTCCTTCTTTTTTAGCCGCAGCTATTAATGCAATTCCTTTAGCGGTGCTTACGCCCGTTATATGTAATTTCGAATGGGTGTACTTTAGTAATTCAATATCTCTTTGTATAATTAATTCTTCTGCAATGGCAGGGATACCAGGTAGTCCCAATCTAGTGGATAAGATTCCTTCGTTCATTAATCCTAAACTGCCTAAGCTTTTATCGATAGGCATTTGAATAACCACACCTTCAAAAGCTTTTACATATTGTAAGGCTTTTAAAAACAGTAGGGTAGATTGAACAGGATATAAACCGTCACTGAAAGCAACCGCACCATTTGAATGCATGTCAATCATTTCGGCTAAATCTTTTCCTTCTAATTTTTTTGAAAGTGCTCCAATGGGTAAGATATGAATAGGTAAGTCTTGACTATGTTGTTTGATATAAGTCACTTGAGACTTTGTATCAATAACGGGCTGTGTATTCGGTATTACAAAAACAGTGGTGAATCCACCTTGCTGTGCAGCTGCAGCGCCAGTATGTAAAGTTTCTCTATGTTCCATTCCTGGATCACAGAAATGTACAAAGGGGTCTACAAAACCAGGGCTTACAAAAGCATTCTTTAATTCAATTGTTTGATCTGCTTCGCCTTTGTATTTATCTGAAATGGAGATGATTTTATGATCTTGGAGAAGAATGTCTCTAACCAAGCCATTAAAAGGCGACTTTGTATCTGCAATTTTGACTTGTCGTAGAAGAATTGTCATCGTGCCTTTATAATTTTGATGCAATATACCCCGATTTTTCTATTTAGGGTTAAAAATGGCCCCCAAATCCTGTGATTTTAGGCTCAAAATCAGCACAATAGCTTGAATTTCAGTGAAACTTGGGACATAATTTCTACTCCTTACTCATCTTCCCATCATTCAATAACAGAGCCCTAGGATCCAATTCCAATTTCTCAGGCGCAGACGATAAAGGAAAACTAAACACTTGGTCTTTCTCTTTCAAATTCATGGTAAGTATGGTAGGGGTGCTTGCTCCTTTTTTATAATACCCAATTTCAACAGGGACATTATACAAAAATTGCTGGGCTTGATTTAACTGCACAGTTAATTTCTTAGTACTTGCCTCATATTTCCAACTAGCATTAATAGTGGGGTTTATAGGCTGATACAACCACTGCTTAAAAAATAATTTTAAATCCTTACCAGAAACTTTTTCCATTTCTGCTCTAAATTCACCGGTGGTGGTATTGGCATTAAAATACTTTGCATAATAGTTTTGAATCCCTTTCTTAAAATTCACTTCACCTATTAAATTTCTAAGCATATGAATTACCCAAGCACCTTTTTGATAAGTAATGCCACTAGTAACATCTTCTTTTTCTGCAGTTCTTTCGCTCACTATACTAAAGTCAGGCATTTTAACCGACATATCGTAAACAGACTTTCTTGCTTTTATAATTCCTTTTTTATATTCTTCTTTACCGTATTCATCTTCAATAAATAATAAAGTGAAGAAGGTTGCAAAGCCTTCGCTTAACCAAGCATCGTCCCAAGTGGTTTCAGTAATAGCATTCCCAAACCATTGATGTGCAATTTCATGAATGACCACATTTCTAACTCTTTCATCTCTTTTACCTGTGACTAAATCTTCGCCATAAAAAATAGCAGAAGAAGTTTCCATTCCGCCATTCACACTAGGGGTTTGGATATTCGCTAATTTCTCATAAGCATAAGGGCCCACATAATTGGAATAGAATTCTAAAACCTTTTTAGTGGGTTCGTCAAAATCATAAAAACCTGCTTCTCTGTTTTTAGCATACACCCATGTCTGAATGGATTTTCCTCTAAAATCATCTACATATTTAACGGCAAAATCAGCAACGCCTAAAACAAATAACCAAGAAGATACAGGCACAGATTGTTTCCAATGTGTAAGCCTTGTACTATTACCTAGTTCAGATTCTTCCATTAATAAACCATTAGAAACTACTTTATAATGAGAAGGTGCTTTTACAATAAATTCAGAACTGGCTTTATCATAAGGATGATCAACTATCGGTAACCAATGTCTTCCACGATTAGGCCAGTTTTCATTGAAAAAACTACGGTCACCTAATTTAGTGTTACCTATTCTTAAGCCATCGTAAGGAATACCATGGTATTGAATGGTAAATGTTAATGTTTGATTTTTAGCAGAAGGTGCTGGCAAACTAATAATAAGTTCATCGTTTTGATGTGTATAGTTTACAGCAACATTCGAACTACTAACAGCATCTACCACCATGCCTTTATCTTTTCTTGCACTTGTTTTATTAATAAAATCGAGACGGAAATTTTTCATACCCGCTTCTTTGAAACTTAATGTCACCAGGGTGGTTCCAGTAATTTCATTATCTGCATCAGATAAACTTAAATTAAATACATAATGCTTTATATCTATGTTTTTATTAATAGGGTAGTTATCGGCTTTCGATATAAGAGGTACAATAAAGAGTAAGGCTGTTGTAAATAAATTAATAATTCTTTTCATTAGGGTAATAGTATTGTATATTTTATTAAATATTTTATTGTAGCGTTACTTTTTTCAAATAATTTCCTTTAGCATCTACTTGAGGAGCTAGGGCCGAATTCACTATAATACCTTCACTAGGAATAATGCTACGCTTAGTTTGACCATTAGCGGTAATCTCAATAGGCAGAGGCATGAAGAAATTATTTTGTTTGATTTGGAATTTTTGGAATCCTACTTCTTTCACTGTTATGTCTAAAACATTGGTAGTACGTAAAAAGAAATCAAAGAAAGGTTTTAAATCTTTTCCAGTGGCAGTACTAAATAATTTTTCTACATCCATCGTTGTTACAAAATTATCATAAGTATACTGTGGTTCAGTAGCTAATTTTTTTAAAGTAGGGAAGAAGATTTCATCTCCAATTAAATATCTTAAACTATGCATGAAAAAAGAACCTTTACCATAAATATCTCCACCCGAATACACTTCTTCTTCATTAATTTCATCACCTGCTGGAACAATGGCCTTTCTGTTTTTTGAATTACGTCTATGGCCAGCAATAATTTCATCGTAAGCAGGCTCGCCTCCAATTTCTAACATCGCTAATGCTTCTGAATAAGTACCAATGCCTTCTTGGATCCACATATGGCCCCAGTCTTTATTAGTTACTTTATTCGCCCACCACTCATGTGCATATTCATGAAACAAATTATCTGAATAATATTGGCCATTAATAGTTTTATAATTAAACTTATTATCAAAAGTAATCATGGTTTGATGTTCCATGCCTGAGTTAGGCACTTCTGCAATTCCAATTTTTTCTTTAGCCCAAGGGTATTCACCAAAATATTTTTCTAAAATTTGGTTGTCTCTTTTTTTAGTGGCGATTACTTTTTTAGCATGCATGGTATCAACTTCTAAAACATAGTATTCAATGGGCACTTTATTACCAAGTATGGTGGTTAATTCGTCTTTATACACTTTGTACTTACCTATATTAAATAAAATACAATAATTGCTAATGGTATAGTTTGTTTTCCAATGGTAGGTAACTTTATTTTTTTTAGTGCTTACATTCATTAATAATCCTGGGCCAGCCACTACTAAATGAGAAGGCACGGTAATTTTTAAATCGGCTCCTTCATTGGGTTCGTCGCTTGGATGATCCTTAGAAGGGAAATACATTTTTCCACCTTCCCCTTGAATGTTTATAGATATCCAGTCATAGCCTGCGCTATCTTTTTTCCAAGTAAATCCTCCATCCCAAGGAGGCTTAACTGCCACTGGTGGTATACCATTATATTCGATGAACACTTTTTGATTGCCTATTTCAAATCCTGCAGCAGCACTAATAAATATTTTATCGTCGTGTTGATAGAAGGCGGCTGCTTTATTATTCACTTTAATTTTAGTAACCTTATATAAATGAATTAAATCCAGTAAAATAGTATCTGTTTTTTTAGACAAATTCAAGCTTACTTCGGTAGATCCACTAATAGATTGTTTGGCGATATCCACATCCAAGGCAATGGTATAATGTCTAATATCCATTATAGCTTGTAAGGGATGTAATTTACCTCCAGAAGTAAGGTATAGAATATCTCTACTATTAATATTATCATCATTTTGGCTGAATGCCTGCAGTGATGGCATCATTAAAATAAAAATAGCCAGCATTTTAATTAGGTTTAAACCAAAATGCTTTAGTTGAGTAATGAATTTCATTTATTTAAATTTATAAGTGTGCGAAATTTCCAATTATTAAATATAATTTTTTTAAAGCAGTATACCTTCAATTTTAATACAATAATTTTCTAATTTTTCCGATACGGAATTTCGTCTTAATTTATTCACAAGTATATGATATTCATTTATTTATATTTATTTAGAAAGTAATTAATTCAATATTTATCCATAAATAGCGCTTTTATTAAACTACCTTCGCGACACATTTACGCCATATGACGTTTCAAGATTTAAATTTAAATACGCCTTTATTAAGAGCCGTTGAGGAACTAGGTTTTAAGGAAGCTACTACTATACAGCATAGGGTTTTTCCTATTGTTATGTCGGGTAGAGATGTATGCGGTATTGCACAAACAGGAACAGGTAAAACATTTGCTTATTTATTACCCTGTTTAAGACAATGGAAATTTGATAAAAATAAAGATCCTCAAATTTTAATATTAGTACCCACAAGAGAATTAGTGGTACAAGTAGTAGAAGCTGTCAATAAATTAACACCTTATATGAGTGTGCATGCAGTAGGTGTATTTGGAGGCGTGAATATAAATACACAGCAAATTGCATTGGAGTCGGGCGCAGATGTTTTAGTAGCTACACCAGGTCGACTATTTGACTTAATCATGAATGGAGCCTTTAAAACTAAAATGATTAAGAAATTAGTCATTGATGAAATGGACGAAATGTTAAACTTAGGTTTTAGAAAACAAATCACGAATATTTTAGAACTACTTCCTGCGAAAAGACAGAACTTACTTTTTTCAGCAACTATTACAGACGACGTAGAAAAATTAATGAATGATTATTTTAGCGCGCCTATTAGAGTAGAAGCTGCACCAACGGGTACACCGCTTGAAAATATTATTCAAAATGGGTATGATGTTCCCAATTTTAATACTAAAGTTAATTTATTAGAACTTTTATTAGCTAGCAATGAGGCCATGACAAAAGTGCTCATATTCGCTGCTACAAAGGCTTTAGCAGATCAACTATTCGAACAATTAGAGGCTAAATTTCCTGAAAGATTAGGGGTAATACATTCTAACAAAGAACAAAATCATCGATTCAATACGGTTAAACAATTTAAAGCTGGGGTTTACACTTATTTAATTGCTACCGATGTAATGGCAAGAGGTATCGATGTTGCTGAAGTAACGCATGTAATAAATTTTGATACACCCGATGCGCCAGAAAATTATATTCACCGTATTGGTAGAACAGGAAGAGCTGATAAAAAAGGAATCTCCATTACTTTTATTACAGCGAAAGAAAAAGTTTTACAAAAAGCGATAGAAACTTTAATGAAGCAAGAAATTCCTATGTTGGCATTACCTGCCGATTTAGAAATTTCAGAGATACTTACAGAAGACGAGAAGCCAAAAGTTCGAATGAAAATTATTCAAATTAAAGTGTCTAAGAAAGAAGAATCAGGCCCAGCCTTTCACGAAAAATCGGCTAAGAACAGCAAAGTGAATGTACGCAAGAATAGGAAAGAGATTATGCAGAAAAAATACGGCAAACCTATTTCAAGAGGAGGCAAGAAATAAAAAGTAAAGAATCCTAATCTAGAATTGCTCAGTAGCTGCAAAGAAGAAGTTTCCTTCTATTTGTGCATTCTCATCACTATCACTTCCGTGTACAGCATTTTCTCCCATAGAAGCAGCAAAATTCTTTCTAATAGTGCCTTCTTCTGCTTGAGCTGGGTTAGTTGCTCCAATTAATTTTCTAAAATCGGCAACTGCTTTGTCTTTTTCTAAGATAGCTGCCACAATGGGGCCAGAACTCATAAAGGCTACTAATTCACCATAAAAAGGGCGTTCCTTATGCACTTCATAGAATTGTCCAGCCTGTTCCACTGTTAATTTTGTCCATTTCATGGCTTTTACGCTAAATCCAGCCTTAATAATTTGGTCTAAAATAGCTCCAGTATAGCCTTTTGAAGTGGCATCTGGCTTAATCATGGTAAATGTGCGGTTCATAGTTATTTTATTAGTAGTTGCTAATTGCAGGCGCAAATTTACTGAAAAACATCTGATTTACGTTAAATTTGTGCCTCTATGCAATCAATTGAACAATTTTACCCCATTCTGAATCAACCTTTTAAGGCTGTTATTACTTCGCATCAAAAGCCAGACGGCGATGCGATGGGCTCAAGTTTGGGTCTATACCATTTTTTAAAGCAGTTGGGGCATGAGGTAACTGTCATTTCTCCTACCAATTGGGCTTCCTTTTTAGATTGGATGCCAGGCACTGAAGAGGTGATTGATTTTGAAGCGAATAAAGAAAAAGCGACTAGTATTATTCAAGCTGCCGATTATGTATTTTGTTTAGATTTTAATATTCTACACAGAACTAAGCATGTAGAACCTATTATTAAAGAAGCAAAAGCTTTAAAGATACTCATTGATCACCATCAACAGCCCGATACCCCTTCATTTGACTATGGTATTAGTGATGTGATGATGAGCTCTACCTGTGAAATGATTTATAATTTCATCGTAGCATCGGGCCATAGTAATTTAATGAACCTTGATATTGCTGCTTGTTTATATACAGGACTGATGACCGATACAGGTTCTTTCCGTTTCCCTTCTACCACAGCATCTGTTCATAAAATAGTAGCGCATTTAAAAGAATTAGGCCTACAACATTCTTTGATTCATGAAAAAATCTATGACAATTCTTCAGAAGGCAGGTTAAAGTTTATGGGTAATGCTTTTTTAAATAGAATGACAGTGATTCCTGAATTAAATACAGCTGTAATGGCTATCCCTAAAACGGATATATATAAGTTCGAATTAAAAACAGGGGATACCGAAGGTTTGGTTAATTATTTGCTATCCATTGAAGGAATTAAGCTAGCCGCCATCGTAATTGACAGAGAAGAAGAAAGAAAATGGAGCTTTAGGAGCAAAGGTAACTTCGATGTTAATATATTTGCACGCACACATTTTGAAGGGGGAGGACATGCCAATGCAGCTGGAGGAAGATCTTCGAAATCTGTGGAAGAAACCGCAACCGATTTTAAAACCATTATAAAAGAGTATAAATCACAATTAACACAATTAAAATAAAAATGATAAAATCAAGTTTAAAGTTAGTGGCTGCTATTGTCTTGTTTGCAAGTTGTAACCAATATGAAAAAGCCCCCTCTGGTATGCCTTACAAAATTACACACGGTAGTGGTAATGAAAAATTACTACAACAAGGCCAGTTCGTTAAATTAAATGTAGAGTACAAGTTAAAATCTAAAGACACTACTTTAAGTACAACTTTTGATGTTATACCTGTTTATTTCCCTATTGATACTGCTCGTTTAGGTAAATATACTTTCACAGAAGTTATTATGAAATGTAGAAAAGGAGACAAGATTGAATTCTCTTTAAGCATTGATACTTTAGTAAGTATGAAAGCTTTACAGTTAAATGAAGTATTTAAAACAAAGGATATTATTTTAGGTAGAGCTGAAATTGTTGACGTATTTACAGATGTTAAATTAGTAGATGAAGATTACAAGAAAGAGCAAGACAAAGAAAAAGTAAGAGAGATTGCTGTTATAGCCGCTTATTTAGCTAAAAATAAAATTACGGCTGTACAGTCTCCAGAAGGTGTATTTGTAGTTACTAAAGAAGCTGGAGATGCTACCAACAGAATTGATTCTACAAAAATTGCAAGTGTCTATTACAAAGGATATACATTAAAAGGGGAAGTATTTGATTCTAATATGAAACCTAACGATCCTACTGCTATACCTTACGAAGTAAAAGTAGGTTCTGGTAGCGTCATTCCAGGTTGGGATATTGGATTAAAGTATTTTGGTAAAGGGGGGAAAGGTGTTATATACATTCCGGCAATGTTGGCTTATGGCCCGCAAGCAAATGGTGTTATTAAGGCTTATGATAACTTAGCCTTTGATATTGAAATTCAAGATGTAACAACTGCTCCAAAAGCAAGCACTATTGCACCTCCACCGCCACCAATGCAAAAATAATAAGTAGTATAAATAATTTAAAGAAAATTATAAATTAATATAATTAAGATTTATTGAATTCAAAAATGCTTCTCCTAATCTGAGGAGCATTTTTATTGTAGATAGGGTAGCAATTGAATTATTTCAGCAGCTTCTTTCACATCATGTACTCTAAGAATATCGGCGCCCTTTATTAAGCCCACTGTATTTACAATGGTGGTAGCGTTTAAGGCATCCTTTGATTCAATGCCTAATGTTTTATATAAACTGGATTTTCTAGAAGCCCCCAATAAAATAGGAAGTTCCAATATTTTTAATTCATTAATTTTTTTAACTATCGTAAAATTTTCCTCCACTGTTTTCCCAAAACCAAAACCAGGGTCAATGACCCAATTTTCAATTCCATATTTTGATAATGATTTCTTTTTGGCTTCGAAATAAGAAATGAGCGAATCCATTATATCTTCTCTTGGTTCCACTTTATGCATACTCTCCATTCCACCTGTTAAATGCATACCAATATAACCTGCATTAAATTTAGCAACCACTGTCAATATATTTTCATCAAAAGCGCCACAGCTAATATCATTAATAATATGCGCGCCCGCTTTTAAAGCAGCTTCTGCCACTGATGCATGAAAAGTATCTACCGAAATAAGTTGTTTTGGATAAGCTTGGTGAATGGCTTCAATATAGGGAATGAGTCTTTGAATTTCAATACCTGTACCCTCCATATGAGCACCCGGTCTAGTACTTTGTGCACCTATATCAATAATGCTTACACCTTCTTGAATAAATAAATTGGCCTGCGTTAAAGCGCTGTCTATATTTGAATGCCTACTCGCTTCATAAAATGAATCGGGGGTTAAATTTAAAATACCCATTATTTGGGGTTTATTAATTTGCCATTCTAAATTTTTGGCAGGTATTTTAAACATGGTTTTAATTTAAGCTTAATTGATTATCTTGCAGTGGTTCAAAGATATTAATTAACAAAGTAATCGGACGAAATTTAATGAGTCAAACTTCCGCACAATTTGATCAAGCCATTGCCTCTTGCAGCGACATCTTTATTAAAAAAACAAAGGATTATGGTACCGCCTGGAGAGTATTAAGAACTATCTCTGTAGTAGACCAAATTTTTATTAAGGCATTACGCATTCGAACCATTCAAGATTTGGGTACCCAGAAGGTAGAGGATGATATACAATCTGAGTTTAAAGGAATTCTTAATTATGCCGTTATTGGTTTAATCCAATTAAAACTAGGCGACCCTAAAGTAGACGAACTCCCTGTAGAGCAAGTACAATCTTTATATCATGAAAATATACTCTTCGCTAAAACAACCATGCTAGACAAAAATCATGACTATGGAGAAGCCTGGAGGGATATGAGTCAAGAAAGTTATGCCGATTTAATTTTAATGAAATTAATGCGTATTAGACAAATTTTGACCAACGACGGTAAGACCTTAATTAGTGAAGGTATTGATGCTAATTTTGTAGATATCTTAAATTATTCAGCCTTTGCCTTAATACAAATGGCTGAAGGCAAACATTAAAAATAAGCCATGCAAAACTTCCTTAAAATTTTACGCTGGTCAGTAGGTATACTATTTATATTCTCTGGTTTAATTAAAGCCAATGACCCCTTAGGCCTTAGCTATAAAATGCAAGAATTTTTTGATGTTTGGGGTATCCAATTTTTAAATGATTATACTTTAGGCTTTGCCTTAGTGATGAATACCCTTGAAATTGTAGCAGGTATTGCCTTACTTATTCAATTTCCTTACAAGCAAACACTTTGGTTATTATTAGGGCTTATTGTATTTTTTAGTTTTCTTACAGGCTATGCATTGTTTTCAGGTAAAATTAAAACCTGTGGCTGTTTTGGAGACTGCATTCCTTTAACACCCAAGACCTCCTTTATCAAAGACATTATACTTTTAGTTTCAATTGTCATTTTGCTATTAAATATTAAAAAAGCCAAGTCCAATACCAATAAATACCTAGGCATTTTTATATTACTATTAACTACTTCAGTAGTAGGTTATGGTCAATACTATGTTTTAGCACATTTACCTGTTATTGACTGCCTGCCTTATAAAGTGGGTAATAATATTGTAGATAAAATGAAAGAACCTGAAGGGGCTGTAAAAGATAGCGTTTCTATACAAATGGAATTTGAGAAAGCAGGCAAAACCTATTTTTTTGATGCCAATCAATTCCCCGATAATTTTGATTCTACTTATGTGTATAAAAACAGAAAGGAAATTATTGTTAGAAAAGGTAACGGACTTTTAGCTGCCATTATCGACTTTGAAATAACTAATTTAAATGGGGAAGACACCACCCAGGCTTTGTTTGCCACTGAAACTCCTTATGTATTAGTTTTTACTGGTAAAATAGAAGCCAATGTTCCTTGGGAGAATTTACTAAGTTCATTACATAAACAATACAAGCTGGTTTATATTGTCACTGCCGATAAAGCAGGTGCTCAACAATTTTTAGCCAAAGAAAATATTTTAATAGGAGATATTACAATGATAAAAACAGCAGCCAGAGTTTGGCCAAGTTTATTTATTATGAATGGTTCTAGTATTATGCAAAAAACAAGCTACATCGATTACTTAGGAAACTAACTACCAAATAATTTAATAGTATAAGTTTTATTTAAATTAGTAAATTTAGAAGAGAAAAAGTATAATTAGAATAGTACTCCTTATTTAATAATCACTTCGGTGACCGTATTATCACCCATCTTTTCATTCACCCTTTCTATAATTTGAATTTTCTGAAAACCTAATTCGTTTTTCAAAGGGCCTATACTAGTTTGTATAAATAACTTCTGATTAAATATGTATATTTTATCAGTATACTTTGCAATAGTTACGCCCATTAATTCTAGCCAAACCTCTTCTATTTCAGCAGAACGAATGCCATTTTTTAGTTTACTTCCTTGTACAAAGTTTTTAAGTGCTTCACCCAATTTAAATGTTCCCATAGAGGGCACAATTTAGGGCTTATTATAGTTCTATCAACTGATAATCGGCTAAATATTTTCCTAATAAGTCGTCCATACGATCCTTGTGGGTATCGGTTATAAAGACTTGACCATCTGTGGAATGGCTTACCCAGTCTAATAGTTGAATCATTCTTTGTTCGTCTAATTTCTCAAAAATATCATCCATTAATAAAATAGGAGAGAAGCCTTTATGTCTTTTGATACATTCCCATTCTGCAAGTCGTATGGCGAATAATAAACTTTTTCTTTGTCCCTGTGAAGCTTCTTGCTTAAAGGGTTGTCCTTGAATAGTAATGATTAAATCATCTTTATGAATACCTACGGTGGTTCTTTGAAGTACACTGTCTTTGGAATAAGCTTCGTCTAATAAATCATTGAAAGAATTTGTATGTAGTTTAGATTCATAGGCTATATGAATTTTATCATTGTTTTTAGCTAAGTGATTATACAAAACCAATATTTCTGGAAGCAAATCATCTAATAATTGTTTTCTATAAGTATAAATGGGTATTCCATTTTCTATTAATTGTCTATTTAATGTTTCTAGTAAAATAGGGTCAATACTTCCTGTCTCTGCCGCTTGTTTCAATAAACTATTTCTTTGCTGCAATACTTTATTGTACTGAATTAAATATTTTAGATAGTCGGGATAAATTTGGCACAACAAACTATCCATTAATTTTCTTCGTTCCTCACTATTACCCGTAATAATTTGAACATCATCGGGGGCAATCATTACGCAAGGAATTTTTCCTAAGTGTTGAGATAGTTTTGTATAAATAATTTCATCAAAATAAAATTCCTTTTTTAAAGTTTCTCTAATAATACAAGTTATAGGAACTTCAGTTTTATTAATAGTATAAAGGCCTTCAATACGCAAACCCTCATAGGCATGGTGTACATTTTGGGCATCGGGTCTGTTAAAATAACTTTTGGTAAAGGATAAATAATAAAGGGCGTCTAATAAATTGGTTTTCCCAGTTCCATTACTGCCCACGATACCCACAATACGGTGCGTGAATTCAAATTGCTTTTGAACGTAATTCCTAAATTGGACTAATTTAAGTTCTTGAATGCCTACCATGAGTGCAAAATACAAAGGGAATGGTTTGCTCCCTTTAAAATTCAAGAAAAGGACGTAATTTTATTAAAATTTTATAGCATGACGCTTATTAGTGAGCAACAGCTTCCCAGCATCATAAAAAGGCTGGCACATCAGATTTTAGAAACTTATCCTGGTTTAACCAATGCCGTTATTGTTGGTTTACAACCTAGGGGGGTATTCTTAAGCGACCGTATTGTAGCTGCTTTACACCAAGAACTAAAAGCAGACAAAGTGCAATATGGCAAACTAGATATCACTTTTTATAGAGATGATGTTAGAAGAGATTTACATATGGCCAAGGCCACCGATTTACCCTTTAGCATTGAAGGCAAAACGGTGATTTTAATAGACGATGTACTTTTTACCGGCAGAACCATTAGAGCAGCCCTAGATGCCTTACTCGCTTTTGGAAGACCTTCTAAAGTAAGTTTATGTGTTTTGGTTGACCGTAAGCCAA
This sequence comes from Chitinophagaceae bacterium, assembly GCA_009693615.1. GTDB lineage: Bacteria > Bacteroidota > Bacteroidia > Chitinophagales > Chitinophagaceae > Sediminibacterium. The sequence goes on from SHWX01000002.1 coordinate 59,719, forward strand.
GTAGAGAATTACCCATTCAGCCCGACTTCACAGGTAAGGAAATGTTAGATATCAGTCCTTATAAGGTAAAAGTGAGATGGAAAGAGAACGATGGGGTGGATGACGTTATTTTATTGGTTGATTAGAATAATTTATACTAATTTTGTTTTTTAATGGCACTAACTACCAAACATCTTCTTGGTATCAAGGACCTCCAAACCGAGGATATCCAACTTATTTTATCTACCGCTACTCAATTCAAAGAAGTTTTACAAAGACCCGTTAAAAAAGTTCCCACTTTAAGAGAAGTAACCATTGTGAACCTTTTTTATGAGAATTCAACAAGAACTAGAATTTCCTTTGAACTAGCTGAAAAACGCTTGTCTGCGGACGTAGTGAATTTCACCGTTTCCAATTCTTCTGCAGCCAAAGGTGAAACATTACTTGATACAGTCAATAACATACTTAGTATGAAGGTAGACATGGTGGTCATGCGCCATAGCGCTTCTGGAGCGCCACACTATTTAGCCAAACATATCGATGCAGCCATTATAAATGCAGGAGACGGTATCAATGAACATCCTACACAGGCTTTACTAGACGCCTTTTCCATGCAAGAAAAAATCGGCAAATTAGCAGGTTTAAAAGTGGCCATTATTGGAGATATCATGCATAGCAGGGTTGCTTTAAGTAATATTTATTTACTCAAGAAAATGGGAGCCCAAGTAATGGTCTCTGGGCCACCCACTTTAATTCCCACTTTTATACAAAAAGCCATGGATGTGCGCGTGGAATACAATATCGACAAAGCCTTGGCTTGGTGCGATGTAGCCAATGTGCTTAGAATTCAATTAGAGAGGCAAAATCAGCCTTTATTCTCTTCCTTAAGAGAATATAACCTAGCTTATGGCATCACTAAAAATAGACTTGACAAACTCAATAAGGAAATAGTGATCATGCACCCTGGCCCTATTAATAGAGGTGTCGAAATAGATAGTAATGTGGCAGATAGCCCACACTCTATCATTTTAGACCAGGTTGAAAATGGGGTAGCCGTTAGAATGGCTTGTTTATATCTTTTAACAGGTAGATCTAACCCTTCTTAATTAGTTAATCAGTCTTTATCTCTTTTTTCCTAACTATTTTCTTATTTTTAAGCCATGCAAAGAATCTGCTTATTTCCTGGAACATTTGATCCTGTTACTTTAGGACATATTGATATCATTGATAGATCCTTACCCTTATTTGATAAAGTGGTGGTAGGTATTGGTATCAATGCTTCCAAGGATCCTATGTTTACAGCAGATCAAAGAAAACAGTGGTTTGAAGAAATTTATAAAGACCAACCCCAAGTAGAAGTGGCTATTTATGATGGACTCACTGTAAAGTTTTGTCAATCTATTGGGGCTAAATTTATTTTAAGAGGCATTCGCTATGTAAGCGATTTTGAATATGA
>SHWX01000030.1 GCA_009693615.1 Chitinophagaceae bacterium
ATTATACACACCTGCAGATAGAAAAAGTATTGCTATTGAAAATTTAAGTGGCATACCCAATTGTTTTAATAATAAAATAGGGCTTCAATTAATGAAGCCCCATCAAAATTTGGTACTGAAAACAAGTTATCAGTTTATTATAAAGTAATACGCTTGAAAGTGAGAATAGTTTTTAAAAATATACTATCGCTATTACTATAAAGCAATCACCGCTGTAATACTTACTTCTATATTTACATTTCGTGGCAATGTTTTTACAGCCACTGTTTCACGCGCTGGAAAATTAGCCGTAAAATAACTTCCATAGACTTCATTTACTTGCGCAAACAATTGCATATCGCTTAAAAAAATGGTAGTCTTCACCACGTTGGCAAAACTTAGTTTCGCTTCTTCTAAAATAGCTTTAATGTTTTCCATTACCTGCCTTGTTTCAGCTTGGATATCGGTTAAGACTAATTCGCCTGTTGCAGGATCAAATGCTACCTGACCACTAGCAAATAAAAACCCGTTCGCAATGACTGCTTGACTATAGGGGCCAATGGGTGTAGGCACTTTACTGGTTTGAATGATTTCTTTTGACATAATATTGAATTAAGATTGCAATTTCTTGTTTTTCTAGCAATTCACCACCTATTTTTGTAGAACATTTTAAAGAATTTGGCAACCCTATTACATATTGATACAGCTGGCGAGAAAGCCATGGTAGCCATTAGCCAAAATGGGGTCTTAATAGCTATTCAAGAAAACGAGGTATTTCAAACACATGCTTCCTTTTTGCAAGTGGCTATTCAAACATTGGTGGCTGAAACAGCGATCCCCTTAGATAGTATCGATGCCATTGCAGTTACCATGGGCCCAGGATCTTATACAGGTTTAAGAGTGGGCCTATCTAGTGCTAAAGGCATTGCCTATGCTTTAAATAAACCACTTATAGGACTCTCTACACTTGCCCTTTTGGCCAAGGCTGCATCTAGACTGCCTTGGTTTACCGAAAAAAAAGAGCAGGTACAAATATTTGCCATGATAGATGCTAAAAGAATGGAAGTATTCGGCGCCATTTATGATAGCAAGTTGAATTGTCTTCTTGCCGAACAAGCCATAGTAATTGACAGTAATTATTTAGCAAGCTTAATTGAAAAGCTACCAACGCTTTGTATTGGATCGGCGGCCACCAAGGCCAAGGCCTTATTGGAAAACACTGCCCTATTTTATCTAGAGCAGTCTTATAATATATTGGATAACATTCAGTTAGCAGAATCCGCATTTGCCAAAGGTGAATTTGTAGATACCGCCTATAGCAGCCCCTCTTATTTAAAAGAGTTTTTCTTTAAAAAATAGCTCGTTTATATAATATTTTTAGCTCCAAAATGTGATGAGTGGTTTTAAACCTTCTTTGTATAAGAGAATCTAAGATGTTGGCAAATATCATACACAAAACCTATGGCTTTAACATTTTACATATAAAATATTAATTATATTTTAAAAATTAATTGTAATATTGTGGAAGTATTTAACCCCCAAAAATAAACGAAAATGAATCAGTCATTACCACAACTACAATTAGTGAATGGAACAAGTCCATTAAAAGTAGATTTATTACACAGCAAAAAAGCCGCTATGATTTTGCGTGCTTTAAATCATAAGCTTCGTCAACAAATTGTAAAATTAATTGACGAACATAAAAAAGTAACTGTTACAGAAATTTATGTAAAGTTAAGATTAGAACAATCTGTGGCTTCACAACATTTAGCTATCCTAAGAAGAGCTAGCATTGTAACTACTATTCGTGAAGGAAAATTTATTTATTACGCCGTTGATTATACCCGTTTAGAGCAAATCAATAAATTTGTAGAACAACTTGTTGGATAGTATGTCTTTATCCTTAGCCCAATTTCTTACAATTATTGAAGACGAATCAGTCATCATTATTGATGCAAGACCTATTGCACAATTTATGGAAGGCTATATTCCTAATGCAATACATATTACACCACTCACGGCAAAGTATGCCATTGCCATGGACATCATTAGAAAAGATAGCCCCATTATTTTTATTTTAGAAGAAGTAATTGCAGCTGAAACATTGGCTTATTTTACCAAGGCTGAATTTACAGGTATTAAAGGTTATTTAGAAGGTGGCTTTGCCACTTGGGCAGCCGATAAAAGGGTTGACTTAATTATTGATGTGGAAGTAGATGAACTAGCCATGGATATTCCTTTTGATGAATACTTAATGGTATTAGATTGTAGAACAGAAGCCGATTTTGATAAAAGCCATATAAAAAATTCAGTCTCTCTTCCCTTAGCTGATATGGGTGACCCTGGTTCTATGTCTGAACTAGACGAACATTTTAATATTTACATACTTACAGAAAATGGAGAAAATAGCACATTAGCTGCGAGTCTTTTAAAAAAACAAGGTATACATAATATAAGAATAGTTGTAGGCGGCTGGGAGGCAGTACAAAGTTTGAAAGAAAAATTTAGCTTCGAAGTCACTAAGGTAAAGCCCGTTAGTGATGATGATATTTTATTGAACTAAAAGTTTCTCATGCAGCTTCGCATCATATTCATATCTCCATCTTCGATGACTCCATAAATAATTAGCCGGTTTCGCTTTAATTTTCTCTTCTAAAGTTTTTACAAATAATGCAGTCAACTGTCCGTCTTTAAAGTAATTAGGAGAAGTCGTCATGACTTCATATTCTGAATGATAATACCCTCTTTTCACACGGTAAAAATGTACAAATACCTGGGCAGTATTATTTAAAAGAGCACCCTTTTCTGGACCTTTTACAAAAGGCGTTAGTCTTCCAAAAAAAGGTACCCAATAGGCCGATAAAGGATTACCTGGATTTTGATCTGCAGCTAATGCCATGGCATAATTACCCTGGGTAGCATATTTATGAAACTGTGATTTAAAATTAGTAGCTGGAATCATAATGCTACCAAAACGCATTCTTAATTTTAAAATAATTTTATTAAAATAAGGATTACTCAATGGCATATACACTGCAATGAAAGCGTACTTGCTATATTTACCCACTCCCCAGTTCGCAAATTCCCAATTAAAAAAATGCCCTGCCATAATTTGAACAGACTGGCCCGTTGCATGCAGCTTATTTAATACTTCTACATTAGAGGTAAACCTTTTGTCGAAATTTTTATCAGAAATGGAAATAAGCTTAAAAGTTTCAACAAAAGAATCGGTGAACTGCTGATAAAATTCATTGGCAATTTGCTGTCTTTCTTTTATAGTTTTTTGAGGAAAGGCAATAGCTAAATTTTGTTGTACAATAGCTAGTCTATATTTGAAAACATGTTGTAATAATAAAGCAATGATATCGCTTATAAAATAAAGTAGTCTCCAAGGTAAAAGAGAAAATAAATAAACTAAAATATAAATAAATAGATACATGATTAAAATTAAAAAGAAAAAAAGTCAAGCAAATTAGACTAGGTCTATCCAGGCATTATGTTCTTTTAAAAGAAGTATGAGTTCATCCACCGCCACTGCAGAATCTATATTACGCTTCATCACTTCTTTTCCTTTGTATAAAGTTATCTTACCTACTCCACTTCCCACATAACCAAAATCGGCATCGGCCATTTCTCCAGGTCCATTGACAATACAGCCCATGATAGCAATTTTTAGTCCTTTTAAATGACTGGTCACGGCTCTAATTTTAGCAGTGGTTTCTTGTAATTCAAACAAGGTTCTACCACAGCTTGGACAAGATATATATTCTGTTTTAGAAATTCTAGTGCGCGTAGCTTGTAAAATACCAAAAGCCGTTGAATTCAAAAATTGCTCAGTAGAATGATTCGTAAAATAATTTCTACCAGAAACCTTACCGGACTCATCGCCAGCTTCATTTTCATTAGCCGATGCTTCTGTTTGTTTACCCTGTATGCGAATGCAAATGCCATCTCCAAAACCATCTAATAAAAGGGCTCCAGCTTCAGTCGCAAAATGTATTAAATGTTCGTCTGTACTTTGCCATGCACTATCTGTTACTAATATTACAGGGGATTGAATTTTTAATTCCATCATGCGCATCATCATTCTTCTTACTGCAGGCATGGCGTGTGATAATGTACTACTTAAACAAAATACCACTGTAGGATCCTTTGCAATAGATAGTAATTGCTCATCTCTAATGCCATTTTTACTTCCATAACAATCTACTTCTACGAAGTTGATGCTATCACTTTTTTTAGTTGCCTGGAAATAGGTTTTAAAATTAAATAAGGGTAAATACTTTTGAGTATCGCTTGCCATCTCCCAAAGAGCAGGGCTTGTTATAACGCGTAATGTTCCAGGTAAATCAAAAGATAATAATTCATTAGGGCTATAAATAAAGTCGGCAGCCGCATCGGTAATGGTCCACTTGTCTATGGCTTCATCGTATATATATCCAATCGCATTTAAATCAGATGGTAATAAATCTTTTTTATTTTTATAATCGGCCACTACCACTGGTACCGATTTACTTCCAATGGTAGTTACTTGAACCGTTTCTCTTCTTTTATATTCAAATGGGCTATAAGGTAATTGGGCAATAGGCACAATCATATCAGCGCCTTTGATTCTATTGGCTGGATATCTTTTTACTAGGTCTCTACAAACAGGGATTTCTAATTCTGGATCCTCGGTTAAGCTTACTCTAATGGTATCTCCAATGCCATCTTCTAATAAACTACCAATACCTATAGCACTTTTAATTCTACCATCTTCCCCATCTCCTGCTTCAGTAACACCTAAATGCAAAGGATAGCATTCATTGAATTCAGCTTGCATTTGTTGAATGAGTAATCGATAGGCTTGTACCATTACCAGCGGATTACTAGATTTCATACTTAAAATAATCTGATGATAGTCCAAGCTTCTTGCAATACGCAAAAATTCCATGGCACTTTCCACCATACCAATGGCAGTATCACCATACCTACTCATAATACGGTCGCTTAAAGAACCATGATTGGTTCCAATACGCATAGCCGTTCCATGTTCTTTACAAATAAGTACTAAGGGGGTAAATCTTTCTCGTATACGCTCAATTTCTTCTATGTATTCTTGATCCGTATACTCAATTTGTTCAAATTTTTTCTTGTCCACATAATTTCCCGGATTCACTCTTACTTTTTCTATTATGGTGGCAGCAATTTCTGCAGCATTCGGAGTGAAATGAATATCGGCAACAATAGGAGTGGTATATCCTTTTTCTTTTAGCGAGGCTTTAATGGCCGCTAAATTTTCTGCTTCTGTTTTACTAGGGGCTGTAATTCTTACTAATTCTGCGCCTGCTTGAATACAACGAATAACTTGTTCAACAGTTTTTTCAGTGGCCATGGTGTCGGTAGTAGTCATGGTTTGCACCCTAATAGGATGACCTCCTCCAATGATGAGATTGCCCACTTTTACTTCGCGTGTAAGCAAACGACTATAAGATGTAATAGAATTGCAATACTGTTCCATAATTAACTACCGTAAAGATAATTATTTAATTGAAGTAATACCTAAAATATTAACGTAGCCCTTGTAGAAAACCCTGTTGTAATAGTATTTTCTTTAAAAGGGCAACCGAATTGTTAGTAGCTGCTGTTGTCTTGCTCGTAGTGTGTAAAACAAAGAAGTAAATATGCGTATTTTCTTCTTCATAGCCTATCACCCATGTATTATTTGTCGTTGAATCGGCAGCAGTGAGATAGGATAATTTATAATTGCTATTATCTTCTTTCAAGATCATCTTTTTGAAAATTTCTTGAGAACGTTTTTGAAATGGTAATTCTTTAAAAAAGGCCCTTTTCATTAACCCTAATTGTTCATCTGCAGTAATTGTAAGTGACCCGTCCTTCCAAAATTCATTCATATTAGCACTCACCAGTCCTTTGCCATATTTTATAGAATCGATAGTTTTTAAAATTTCTTGTCTTCCCAATTGTGTAATTATATTTTGATAATAAGGGGTAGAATCCATCGATACCCAAGAGGCTTGGTTCTGATTGATAATACCTTTATCTAAAGCGATTAAACTAGGTAGAATGAAAAAACTGCTTAAAGGAGAAGAAGCTGTGTCTTTATAATGAGATAAACCAGCAATGGTAAATTTACCTGTTCCATTTTCTAATAAAGCAAAGCTACCCACCACCCCTGCGCTGTCCATTATTTTTACAATAGAGGAATCAATTGTTACATTGTTTGGAGAACAAGCAAAAAAGACTACAGAAAAAAAGAAGGCTGCTAGATATTTTTTCATAGGATGCATATTTATCTTAATTATAAATAGGGACTTAATGAGTAGATGATTTACTATTAAGCCCCTATTATTAAAAAACTTATTGAAAGCTTATTCTATACCTAATAATTCTACTTCAAATATTAAAGTAGAGCCTGGCCCAATCATAGGGCCCGCTTGACGATCGCCGTAAGCTAATTCAGAGGGAATATATAATCTCCACTTGCTTCCTATAGACATTAAAGGTAAAGACTCTTGCCATCCTTTAATCACGCCATTTAATGGGAAAGTAATGGGTTCTCCTCTTTGAACAGAACTATCAAATACAGTTCCGTCTATTGTAGTGCCATGGTAATGACATCTTACTTTGTCTTTTATGGTAGGCTTAGTAGTGTCCTTGCCGGCTACTAAAATTTCGTACTGAATACCGTTAGGTAAACTAACGACACCTGGTTTTTTAGCATTCTTTACTAAAAATTCTTGTCCTGCTAACTTGTTAGCGGCTGATTTTTCTGCACTCATTGTTTCTTGGTATGTTTTTATACAATTATCTAATATACTATCGATGATGATAGATTTTCCTTCAAAGCCAGCCAATAATCCTTTATTGAAAACGGCTAAATTTATTTTTTGTAATCCTTGCCCATTTAAGCTTTGGGCAATTCTATATCCTAATGCATAAGAAGCACTGTCTTTAACATTCTTAATGACTAAAGGCGGTGTAACGCTCATTGGTAATTTCGCATTTCCTACTTTCAATGTTTTAACTGGAACAGCCTTAACACTGCTCACTGATTTTATGGCAGTTGTTGCTGGTTTTGCACTTGTTTGTGCTTGCGCTAATTGCATTAAAGAAATGGCAGCCAAGACTAAAATTTGTTTTTTCATTATACTCTTTATACAATTTAAAAGATAGATGCGGGTGCAAAAATACACTATGTATTTAATAATTCAGCAATTCTTTGCGTTACTTTTTCATAGCCCATTTCAGCCAGTACTGCTTTCATTTTCTCCCCAATAATAGCAGTACCTAAATTACCCATACTGCCTTCATGGGTATGCGCTAAGGCAGTAGAATAAGTGAATTTACCCCCTTCAATAGAGGCAGCCACTTGCTTATAGGCATCTCTAAAAGGCACACCCGTTAAGACCAATTTGTTTACTTCTTCTACGCTAAATAAATATTGGTATTTAGGGTCTTCTAATATGTCTTTTTTGACTTCCATATTTTGTATCATTAAAGAAGCCATTTCTAAGCAATTTTTGAGCTCTGCGAAAGCAGGAAATAAATGTTCTTTTAATAATTGTACATCGCGGTGATAGCCTGAAGGTAAATTGGTGGTCATCATCATCATTTCATTGGGCAAGGCTTTAATTCTATTACAATGAGATCTTATTAATTCAAATACATCTGGATTTTTTTTATGCGGCATTATACTTGAACCAGTTGTTAACTCTTCAGGGAATTGAATGAAACCAAAATTTTGATTCATGAATAAAGAAGCGTCCATACTAAGTTTAGACAAAGTATCTGCAATATTAGCCATGGCCATGGCCGTTATTCTTTCTGCCTTACCTCGTCCCATTTGCGCATATACTACATTGTAGTTCAAAGATTCAAAACCTAATAATTCAGTAGTTCTTGTTCTATTAATTGGAAAGGAAGAACCATAGCCCGCAGCTGATCCCAATGGATTTTTATTCACTACTTTATAAGCCGCTTGTAATACTGTGATATCGTCTACTAAACTTTCTGCATAAGCACCTAGCCATAAACCAAAGGAAGATGGCATGGCTAATTGTAAATGCGTATAGCCTGGCAATAAATCATTTTTATGTACTTCGCTTTTTGCTTGCAGTACTTTGAAAAATGAATGAACCGATTCTGTTAAACTTATTATCTCAGCGCGTAAAAATAATTTGATATCAACTAGCACTTGATCATTTCTACTTCTAGCGCTATGTATTTTTTTACCTGTATCTCCTAAAGAAGCTGTTAATAATATTTCTACTTGAGAATGTATGTCTTCTACTCCAGGGTCTAATGAAAAAGTTCCTGCTTGTATTTTTTCATAAATGGCCACCAAGGCTTTTTTAATAGCTATTTGTTCTGCTGAACTTAATAAGCCTACTTCAGCTAACATGGTGGTATGCGCAATAGAACCTAGTATATCAAAGGGTGCTAAATACATATCCATCGCCTGATCATTGCCAATGGTAAATTTTTCTACTAGTTCAGATACCTTATTATTTTTTTGCCAAAGCTTGCTCATGGTTAAACTATTTTTTCAAGTAATTGAATATAATCAACAATTCCTTCTTCTATTTCTTTTATATAAATAAATTCATCGGCTGTATGAGATCTAGCAGAATCGCCAGGACCCATTTTTAAGCTAGGAAAACGCATTAATGCCTTATCCGATGTAGTCACAGACCCATAATAGCCTTTGCCTAAATCCTTGCCTGCTTTTACTAATACATGATCAAGCCCAATACTAGTGGAGCGCATTCTTAAACTTCTTGGCTTCACCTCCCCTTTTATATTTTCTTGAATCGTTTTTAAAACCTCTTCAAAACTATAAAGCTCATTCACACGAACATCTACTACCATTTTACAAGTGGAAGGCACTACATTATGTTGCTTGTTATCAGTTTCTATTACTGTAACGCTCATTTTTACCTTACCTAATAAATCAGATACTTTTTCAAACTGGTAATTTTTAAACCATTCAATAGCTGGTAATATTTTATACAAAGCGCTTTCACCCTCTTCTCTTGCAGCATGACCAGCTTTACCAGTGGCTACTACATCTAAAACCAGTAGGCCTCTTTCTGCAATAGCCATTTCCATTTTGGTGGGCTCCCCTACAATACCAAAATCAATTTTTGGTAATTGAGCAATAACCAATTCAATACCATCATGGCCAGAAATTTCTTCTTCAGCAGATGCTACAAAAATTATATTGTACCCCAAATTAGGTAATGCATAAAAATGTAAAAAGCAAGCCATTAAACTTACTAAACAACCACCTGCATCATTAGACCCTAGCCCGAATAATTTACCCTCCTTTTCAATAGGGCTAAAGGGTTCATTCGTATAGCCTTTATTAGGCTTCACCGTATCGTGATGCGAATTCAATAATATAGAAGGCTTGTTCGCATCGAAATGCAAATTAGCTACCCAAATATTATTTTTAATAGTGTTTACTTTTATATTTCTATCTGTAAAAAAATGAGTCAGCAATAAGGCTGTTTTATCTTCTTCTTTACTAAAAGAAGGTATAGCGATTAATTTTTTTAATAAATCAATAGCGTCTTTTTGTAAGACGCTGGTATTTGTATTATGTATAGTAGGTGCTTCTGACATTATTTAGTGATTGTTGTACCTGCGGTACCATTTATTAATTCATTCATTTTTTCAGCCTTTCCAATGATAACAGATTGCACACCATTATCAAGGGCTTCGAACGCGTTGTCTATTTTGGGGATCATTCCTTCAAAAATGATTTTTTGATCTTTAAGTGTAGTGTAAAACGGTTTATCCATTCGCGCAATGACTGAACTAGGGTCATTGATATCTTTCAGTACGCCTTCCTTTTCAAAACCATACATTAAATGCACATTATATTTAGTGGCCAGTGCAGTAGCGAGGCTTTGTGCAATGGTATCGGCATTTGTATTCAATAGCTGCCCCTTACCATCATGGGTAATGGGCGCCACTACTAATTTAATATTCGTTGAAAGTAATTGTAAAAGCAAATGAGTATTTACTGTATCTATATCTCCTACAAAACCATAATCAACAATCGTATTATTTCTTTTATGTGCTTGAATTAAATTACCGTCTACCCCAGATAAACCCATGGCATTCACACCCAAGGCTTGCAACTGGGCAACTATATTTTTATTGATATAACCCGCATACACCATGGTGACTATTTTCAATGTGGCTTCATCTGTAATTCTTCTACCTTCTATCATTGTTTGTTCAACACCCATTGACTGAGCCATACTAGTAGCCATTTTGCCACCACCATGCACTAAAATAGCTTGCCCCTTTACTTTCGAAAAAGCCTGCAAGCAAGTAGTTAACAATGCAGGATTGTCAACTATATTACCTCCTATTTTAATAACATATAATGATTCCATAAAATTATTTAACAAGTTTTTTATCGAATTATATTAAATATAAATGGTTTTTAAAATTTCAGCTAAGACCGCCTGAGCTGCCCAAACTCTATTGGAAGCTTCTTTAGTCACCAAACTATTGGGACCATCTAAAATTTCATCACTTAATTCTATATTTCTTCTTACTGGTAAGCAGTGCATCACTTTCGTATTATTGGTTAGTGCTAATTTTTTATTCGTCATCATCCAACTAGCGTCTGTACTTAATACTTTACCATAGTCTTCATAGCTGCTCCAGTTTTTTACATACACAAAATCGGCGTCTTTCAAAGCTTGGTCTTGGTTATGTTCTATAGTAGCGCCTTTCGTAAATTCAGTAGATAGCGCATAGCCTTCAGGATGTGTAATCACAAAATCGGCTTCTCCCCATGCGCCCATCCATTCACTAAAACTATTCGCCACACATTGTGGAATAGCTTTAATATGTGGAGCCCATGTTAAAACTACTTTAGGTTTTTTATTCTTGCTATTTGAATTAGATGCTATCGATTCTTGAATAGTGATAATATCTGTCAAAGATTGTAGTGGATGTAAAGTGGCCGACTCTAAACTTACTACAGGAATACCTGCATACTTAATAAATTGATTAATAATATTTTCACTATAGTCTGCTTGCTTATCTACTAAGCCAGGGAAAGTACGAATACAAAGTATATCAAAATAATTACCTAATATAGGTGCTGCATCTTTAATGTGTTCCACTGTGGATCCATTCATAATGGCCCCTTCTGCAAATTCTAAAGCCCAACCCTCTTTATCAACATTAAACACAATGGGCTCCATGCCTAAGTTTTGCGCAGCTACTTGAGTACTTAATCTTGTTCTTAAACTTGGATTTAAAAAAAGTAGTCCAATACGTTTATCTGCACCCAATTTTTTATCACTAAAAGGTAATTTTTTATAGGAAAGCGCTTTTGCTACTAAAGCATTAATATCCTGCACATCCTTTACTGATATAAATTGTTTCATATTAAAACTTTAATTGGTTTTATTTGAAATTTGAGCACTAGCCTCTGTTAATGCTTTTAAAAATAAATCTATCTCAGCATTACTTATACATAAAGAAGGCAATAAACGAATCACATTCGGCTTCGCTTCTCCTGTAAATACTTTATAATCATTCAACAAAACTTTACGTACCTCTTCTAGTCCTGTTTCCATTTCAAATCCTATCATTAAGCCATTACCTCTTACCACCTTTACACCTTTCATGTTGCGCAATGCCTCCATTAAATATTTTCCTTTTTGAGTAGCAGCTTCCATTAAATTTTCTTTCTCCATTACTTCTAATACTGCAAGTGCAGCTGCACAGGCTAATGGATTACCTCCAAAAGTAGTACCTAATAAACCGTATTTTGCTTTTATAGAGGGTGCTATTAATATGCCTCCAATAGGAAAGCCATTGCCCATGCCCTTGGCCATTGAATAAATATCGGCGTTAACTCCTGCATAGTCATGAGCAAAGAATTTACCTGAACGGCCATATCCACATTGCACACTATCGGCTATATATACTGCACCATGCTTATCACATAGGGCACGAATGGTTTGTAAAAAAATATTGGTGGCCTCATAAATACCTGCTACTCCTTGAATACCTTCAATAATAACGCCTGCAATTTCAGCACCTTGTTTGGCGAAATATTGCGTTAATGCTTCAACATCGTTAAATGGTAAGAAAATAATATTATCGGTTTCATTCACAGGCGCTATAATACTTGGATTATCGGTAGCAGCCACTGCTAAGGAAGTTCTTCCATGAAATGCTTTTGAAAACGAAATTATTTTTTTTCTACCCGTATGAAAGGAAGCTAATTTTAAAGCATTTTCATTCGCCTCTGCGCCACTATTGCATAAAAACAATTGATAGTCCTGCTTGCCACTAATTTTATTTAAGGCAGCTGCCAATTCTTCTTGAATAGGCATGATTACTGAATTAGAATAAAAAGCCATTGCATTTAACTGCACTTCAATTCTTTTTACCCAATGAGGATGCGTGTGGCCAATACTAATAACTGCATGACCTCCATACATATCTAAATATTCGGTACCCTTATCGTCCCAGACATGAGATCCTAAGGCCCTGGTAATGGCAATAGGTTGTAAAGGATATACTTGAAATAAAGACATTTTATTTATTTTAAAAATTACTCGCTTTTAATTGAATGCCTGCTGTTTCTTCTAAGCCCATCATCAAATTCATATTCTGCACTGCCTGACCCACTGCGCCTTTTAATAAATTATCTATAGCTGTATGTATCACTATTTTATTTTCTTTTTGTTCTATATGAATTAAACATTTATTCGTGTTCACTACTTGTTTTAAGTCAATGGGGCTTAAGGAAGGATGCGTAAATGGATGGCCCGTATAAAAATGAGTATACATTTTATTTAGTTCATCTAAACCTAATGAAGTTTCCAAAATACTACTTACAAAAATACCTCTGGTAAAATCGCCTCTCCAGGGTACAAAGTGAACCGATGTATTGGTATTGCCTTGCAATTGATGCAAGCTTTCTTGTATTTCATCTAAATGTTGATGCTCTAAAGTTTTATAAGGCTGGATATTATTAGCTCTCCAGCTAAAATGACCTGTATTAGATAAACCTTGGCCCGCACCTGTGGAACCTGTAATACCAGTAGCATACACCTCTTTTAATAACCCTTTTGCAGCCAAGGGTAATAGGCCTAATTGAATAGCGGTAGCAAAGCAACCCGGATTCGCAATATTATGAGCGCTTTGAATAGCTGCTTTATTTAATTCTGGTAAACCGTATACAAAATTTCTATCTCCTTGCTTGGAAGTAGTGGTTAATCTAAAGTCTTGTGATAGATCAATAATTTTTATTGTAGGTGAAATAGTATTCGATGCTAAAAACTTCACCGCTTCTCCATGCCCTAGACATAAAAATAAAATATCAATATTGTCTTGAAGACTATTTGTGAAAACTAAGTCGGTATCGCCTAGCAAATCGGTATGAACTGAACTTACTAATTGACCGGCGCTACTAGTACTATGCACAAAATTAATTTCTACCTGTGCATGGCGTAATAATACACGCAGTAGTTCACCACCTGTATACCCTGCTCCACCCACAATACCAATATTTACTTTTTGCATCTTAGTTATTTTATATTTAATCGATAATACGCTACTTGTAATTTAGTTTATCGTTTATTTTATAGTTTACTTTATTATTAATTTTACTATTTACTTTTTATTCGATTCTTTTATTTGATGAAAAATACTTACTTGGTTACCAAATATTTTGGTGAACCCTCTTACATCATTACCTGTCCAACCTGTATTCATTTCTCCATATTTTCCAAACTTGGCACTCATTAAATCGTTGGCCGATTCAATACCTATAATTTGAAAACGATAAGGATGAAGTTGGATGGACACATTCCCTGTTACTTGTTCTTGTGCACTAGTAAAATAAGCTTCGATATCACGCATAACTGGATCTAGTATTTGACCCTCATGCAACCAGTTGCCATAGAACTGAGCTAGCTGATCTTTCCATGATAATTGCCATTTTGTTAAAACATGTTTTTCTAAAGCATGATGCGCTTTTAAAATAACCATGGGCCCTGCTGCTTCAAAACCCACACGGCCTTTAATACCAATAATAGTATCACCCACATGAATATCTCTACCAATGCCATAAGCACCAGCAATAGATTGTATATACTGAATGGCTTCAGTAGGATGACTAAATGTTTTATTATTAACCGATTTAATTTCTCCTTTTTCAAAATCAATGCTCATCTCTTCCTGCTGCCCTTCTTTGGTCATAGGTGTTGGCCATGCCAATTCAGGCAAAATTCCTTTTGAATGCAAGGTTTCTTTACCTCCTACACTGGTACCCCATAAACCTTTATTAATAGAATAGGCCGCTTTTTCAAAATTCATTTGCACACCTTTTTCTTTCAAATAAGTAATTTCTGCTTCTCTACTTAATTGTAAATCACGAATAGGTGTTAAAATTTCAACCCCTGGAATCATGATTTGAAAAATCATATCAAAACGCACTTGATCATTTCCAGCGCCCGTGCTTCCGTGTGCTACTTTATTCGCCCCTATTGTTTTTACATGCGCTGCAATATGCAAGGCCTGACTTAAACGCTCTGCACTTACACTTAAAGGATAGGTATTGTTTTTTAAAACATTCCCATAAATTAAATACTTAATAATACTATCGTAATAGCCTTTCACTGCATCCACGCTTGTATGCGATTTCACACCTAAGGCATAAGCATGTGCTTCAATTTTTTTTAATTCTTCTTCTGTAAAGCCGCCCGTATTCACCACTAAACTATGCACTTCTAATGCTTTGTCTTCGGTTAAATATTTAACGCAATAAGTGGTGTCTAATCCGCCGCTAAAACCTAAAACTACTTTTTCCATTTTCTTAATTATTTTCTGAACCAGTTTAATAATTTGCTTTGCTTAATTTTCATAAAGCGTTCGTACAATTTTGAATTGTTATTGAAATCCGCCGCCACTTCTTCAATAGTATGTGCTTGTTTCGGCTCATATAACATGGCGGTACACATACAATTCTTTCTATCCTTACTCATTAATATATCATAGTTCACGCAGCTCTTGCAACCTGCCCAAAACTCTTCATCATCTGTAAGTTCACTATAGGTCACTGGCTCATAGCCTAATTCACTGTTAATTTTCATCACCGCCAAGCCAGTGGTTAATCCAAATATTTTAGCCGTTGGATATTGTTCTCTTGATAATTGAAAAATAGTTTGCTTAATTTTTTTAGCAATCCCTGTTTTACGAAAAGCAGGTGCTACAATTAAACCACTATTGGCAACAAACTGTCCATGCTGCCAAGCTTCTATATAACAAAATCCTACCCAAGTGCCGTCTTCGGTATAGGCAATCACGGATTTACCTTCGTTTATTTTTTTAGCCACATAGTCTGGGCTACGCTTAGCAATACCCGTACCACGCGCTTTAGCCGAAGATTCCATTTCATCGGTAATGTCATTTGCAAAAGAAGCGTCGCCACTATGGGCAACACGTACTATTATTTTCTGTTCCAATTAGCTTTTAAATTTAGAAAAGTAGAATGCTGGCGTAAGATGAATTCTTTA
>SHWX01000031.1 GCA_009693615.1 Chitinophagaceae bacterium
GTAGCGGAATTTTGCCATAAAGAAATTGGAGAAGTAGAATTAATATATGATCAGTTCAATGCCTTTGCTGCTTCAAATTCTCAATACTTAATGCAAGGGGAAGAATTAGTGATTACTGCTGGTGTAGGTGCTTTTAGTAGTGCAGCGAAGCCTTCTATTTCTATTGATGGCGTGAACTTACCAATTACCGCAGATGGTTCTGCAATTTATAAATCAACTGCAGGGGCACCAGGTCTTAATTCGAAAAGAGTAAGAATTTCTTTTTTAAAGCCTAATGGAGAAACAGCTTTAGTGGAAAAGGATGTCAGGTATACAGTGGGTACACCCTCAGGCTTGGTAGTGTCAACAGATAAAACAAGAGTATTTTATAAAGGCCTAGATAATCCATTGAGTGTAACAGGTGGTGGCGGTGCTGAAAAAATAAACGTAACAGTAGAAGGTAATGGTGCAACCGTTAGTAAAGCGGGTGCTGGACAATTTATTGTGAAGTGCACCCAACTTGGTAATGTAATGGTGAATGTGAATGATGGTAAATCAGCTCAAAAAATTAATATACCTGTTAAGCGTGTTCCAGATCCTATTGCGATTATTGGTGGAAGCGCAGGTGGTAATATGACTGCGAATAAATTTAGAGTGCAACAAGGGGTGATTGCAGATTTAAGAGACTTTGTATTTGACGGTATTAGATTTAATGTAGTTTCATTTATTGTTATTGCTACTGGCAAAGGTTTTGACGAACCAGAAGTAGCCGAAGTCAATGGAGCTGCTTTTGCAGGAGGTGCACAGTCTTTAATTAGAAGATGTCAGCCAGGCACCACGGTGACCATTGGTGAAATTAAAGTAACAGAGCCAGGAGGGGGTACTAGAAAATTAGATCAAACCATTACTTTTATCTTGCAATAAAATTGTAAAAAAAGTAAAAAATATAAGACATGAAAAAATTAATATTCTATACTTTGTTTTTAGTGCTAGCACTAACCATTGTAAATAGCGCTCAAGCGCAGTTTAACTATAAGAAAAAAGCAACACCTGCTACCAAGGATACTATTGCAGTAAAACCAGTTGAAGTAGCGCCAGTAGTGGTTTCCACGGTTGCTATTGATACCAATATAAAATCTACTAAAACTGTTGACACCACCATGGTAGGCGGTTTTAATGCAAATAATAGAAAAAGTTTAAGACCTAATTATGGTTTCTTTACAGAGAATAATGTAAGAAAGGCTACTCAACAAAGAACACCTATGGCTTATGAAAATTTAAGAGAAGAGGACGCCTTGTTTAGTGAGTTTGTTTGGGAAGAAATTGATGGCAGAGAAAAAATTAATCGTCCTTTTATATACCAAGCCTATGATGATAATGGAGACCAACGCTTTTTTGCTCTTTTATTAAGGGCTATTGAAAAAGATGGTGTGGTACCTTTTTCTGCAGAAGGGGGAGATGATCGTTTCACCAAACCATTGGGTATTGATGAGGTGAATGCTATGTTAAAAGGAAGCTTAGATACGCAGTTAGTGCAAAATATTAATAATCCCAATGTATTTGATACTAGTATTATATACAATACTAAGCTTGCTCCTAATCCGGATTCTATTTATACTTTTAGATTAAAAGAGCAGTTTATTTTTGATAATAGAACTAGCAGAATGTATTGCAGAATCATTGGTATTGCGCCTGTTGCTACTATTGTGATTAATAATAAACCTATTAAGCGTACCTTATTTTGGATCTACTATCCAGAATTAAGAGCTACACTAGCGAAGAACGAAGTATATAATCCTAAAAACATTTCTAATAGAATTACTTGGGAAGAGCTTTTTGAAAGTAGGTACTTCAATGGCTATGTTGTAAAGTCTACACTTGATAACTACAATGATAAGATGTTGAATGCCTTATATAAAGATCCTACTAAAAGATTGTTAGAAGGAGAGAAAATTAGACAAAGAATCTTCGATTACGAGCAAGACAGATGGGTGTATTAATTCTAAGTTTAATCATCGATTGAATCCTCTTTTTTTTCAAAAGCAACTTTTAAAATTTTCGCCTTACTAGGCCCAATAATTTCTGAAAGCAATTCAAGCTTGGCTTCCTTTATTTTTTGTACCGATTTAAAATAAATCAATAATAAGTCCTTGGTTTTAGGTCCAATGCCTTCAATTTGGTCCAAGCTATTTTCAAGTGCCCCTTTAGACCTCTTGCTTCTATGAAACTGTATACCAAAACGGTGTACTTCATCTCTTATATTTCTAATGAGTCGGTGTGCATCGGACTGCCAGTTTAATTTCATAGAGTCCTTGTCTCCTACAAAGAAAATTTCTTCTAAATTTTTTGCAAGTCCTACAGTGGTTACACTTTGTTGAATGCCAAGTTCTGTTAGTGCTTCAATGGCAGCATTTAACTGACCCTTGCCACCATCAATAATAATAAGTTGAGGAAGTACCTGCTGTTTTGCTAGCACCGATTTATACCTTCTAAATACCGATTCTTTCATGCTGGCAAAATCATTAATGCCCACCACTGTTTTAATATTAAATTTACGGTAGTCCGATTTACTTGGCTGTCCATTTTTAAAACAAACCATGGCCGACACAGGGAAGGCGCCTTGTATATTAGAGTTATCAAAACATTCAATATGCACGGGGATAGCGCCCAAATGAAGTTGCTCTTTAAGTTCCTGTAAAACGCTATCATCCTTGATAGGATTCACTTGTACTAGTTTTTGTTTATACTCCCAATCCTTTAAAGCATAGTTGGCATTTTTTTGAGACAAGGCTAAAAGTTGTTCTTTATCTCCTTGTAAGGGAATAGTATATTTTACACCTGGTAATGTATCTTCTAATTCAATCGGTAAAATAATTTCTTTGGCATCAGAGCTAAGATTCGTTCTGAAATAATGAATAGCAAAGGACAAAATAGCTTCTTTGTTTTCTTCTAAGGGCACCGTTAAGGGTAGTATATGTGTTTGTATAATTCTACCTTCTTGCACCATTAAATAACTCACGTAGGCTTGGTCTTCATTGTGTGCAATGCTAAAAACATCCATGGGGTGTTGATGTTTTGTATATACTACAGATTTAGTTTGGTAGGTTTCTAGCTCTTCTATTTTTCTTTTGGTCAATCCTGCTTTTTCAAATTGCATAGCAGCGGCCTGCTCTTGCATTTTTGTTTGCAATTCTTGAACCACAGGCTTAATATTACCTTTCAATAAATTTTGTACTTGCTCTATAGATTCATTATAGGCAGCTTCTGACTGAAAATTTTGACATGGCCCCAAACAATTACCAATATGATATTCCAAACAAACTTTAAACTTGCCTAATTCAATATTTTTTTTAGTAAGTGGAAGGGTACAGGTTCTTAAAGGAATGGTTTGTTTAATATGATTCATTAATTCTCTTACGGCAAGTGCATGTGTAAAAGGACCTATATAAGTAGAGCCATCTTTTATTTTTCTTCTAGTAATATAGACCCTAGGGAAGGACTCATTTTTGATAATAATATAAGGGTAGGTTTTATCGTCCTTTAAATTAATATTGTACTTGGGCTGATAATTTTTAATAAGTTCATTTTCGAGAATAAAGGCATCGTGTTCCGAATTCACCATGGTAAATTGGATATCCTTGATTTTCTCAACTAGTTCAATTGTTTTCTGATTTTCTTGATGGGAGAAAAAATAGGAGCTTACCCTTTTTCTTAGGTCTTTAGCCTTGCCTACATATAATAAAGCCCCCTTGCCATCAAAATATTGATAGATGCCCGGTTCATGGGGTATACTTGACTGAATTTCCTTAAACTGCTCTTTTTCCATATTAGCCGCTGTGGTCAAAAAATACTATCTAATTAGACATTCTTCTTTCTCCAATTTGTTGTCTCCACATGGCATAGTATAAGCCCTTCTCCAATAACAATGAATCGTGGGTTCCTTTTTCAATGACTTGCCCTTTCTCTAATACATAAATTCTGGTCGCATGAATAATGGTAGACAATCTATGCGCAATCATAATAGTAATTTGCTCTCTTTCTGCCGATAGCTGTCTAATGGTATCGGTAATAGATTCTTCTGTGATACTATCTAAAGAAGAAGTGGCTTCATCAAATATTAATAAATGAGGATGTCTTAATAAGGCCCTGGCAATTGATAATCTTTGTTTTTCTCCACCACTTAATTTTAAACCGCCTTCACCAATTAAAGTAGCTAGTCCACTACCTCCTTTGTCTAAAATATTGGAACAGCTTGCCTTGGTAAGGGCCACTAACATATCTTCTTCTGTAGCATTCGGTGCTACAAAGGCTAAATTTTCTCTGATCGTACCTGCAAATAATTGAGTGTCTTGGGTAACAAAACTAATTTGATTGCGAAGTCCCGTCATATCAATATTTTTTGAATGCACATCATTGACTAATATTTCTCCCTCTTGTGGTTCATATAATCCTACTAATAATTTTACCAAGGTACTTTTGCCTGCCCCTGAAGGACCCACAAAGGCAATGGTTTCGCCCTTCTTTGCTTCAAAGCTAATATTGTCAATGGCTTTAAAATTAGCAGTTTGATGTTGAAAGCCTACTTGATGGAAGGCTAATTGTTGAATGTCGCCAACAGCAATAGGGTTGCTAGGGGTTTGTTCGATAGGCTTTTTCATCAAGGCTTCGAAATTATTTAAAGAAGCTTCTGTTTCTCTATAACTTAAAATAATACTTCCAATTTCTTGTAGCGGACCAAATATAAAAAAGCTATAAAACTGCAAAGAGATTAACTGACCCACAGTAAGTATTTGCTTGAAAATGAGCCACATTAAAGTAAAAGTAATAACCTGTCTTAAAAAGTTCACCATGGTGCCTTGGATAAAACTAAGGGAGCGAACATTTTTTACTTTTTTTAATTCGAGTGCTAAAATTTTATATGTATTATTATTTAATCTTTGAATTTCTTGTGTGGTTAAGCCCAAACTTTTAATTAATTCAATATTGCGTAAGCTTTCAGTGGTGGTACCTGCTAAAGAAGTAGTTTCTTTAACAATATTTTTTTGTATGACCTTAATTTTCTTGCTTAATAAATTGGTAACATAGGCAATAAGGCTTGCGCCTCCAATATATATAGGAATAATGGACCAATGCAATCTGGTGGCATATATTGATACAAAGATGACGCTTACAATGATGCCAAATAATACATTTACTACATAGCTAATAAATTTTTCACAATCGGCTCTTGCCTTGGTTAAGATAGACAAGGTTTCTCCACTTCTTTGGTCTTCAAAGGCTTGATAAGGAAGTTGCATGGAATGTTTTAATCCATCGGTAAATAAGGCGGCACCAAATTTTTGAATAATGACATTCACTGTATAATCTTGAAAGGCCTTGGCAATTCTACTTACCATGGCTGTACCAACTAGTAATAACAACATATTGCTAACGCCCCTTAAAAAATCGGACTGTGTTCTTTGTTGACCTGCTGCATCCACGATGGGGTTTTTGGCAAATTCATCAATTAGGTTACCAAAAATCATGGGGTCGAATAAAGAAAAGGTTTGGTTAATACCTGCTAAAATAAAAGCTAGTAAAACAAGGCCTTTAAAGGGTTTAATATATTGGAATAAAATCTTCATAATGGGCTATCTATTAAGTGATCAAAGGTAATAAATATAGGTGGCTTTTTGCTAAAAGGTGGGCTTATCCACCTGCTGTTGAAAACTGCAACATCTATTAAATGGCACATTCAAATCTAATATCCTAATTTAGCTAGTCAATTAGGCAACTTATACTATACCACCTATAATTTTGAATCTATGTTATGGAGAAAATTTAATGGAGAAAAAATTATACTTCCTATTAAAGAGGCTGTAAAACAAACAATCATTGCTGAGTCAGAAAAAAAGACAAGACTAAAAGTATGTATTGGTACAGATAGTCAAGTAAAAGCCAATGTTACAGAATTTGCAACGGTAATTGTTTTTTTAAGAGAGCATAACGGAGGTTTCATGTATATCCATAATGATAAAACCACACAAAAATATCATTTGAAAGAAAGAATGTTATTAGAAGTGGCTAAAAGTATTGAAATTGCTTATGAGCTTTGCGATTTATTCATTGAATATAATATTGAAATGGAAGTGCATGCCGATATTAATACGAATCCGCAATTTAAAAGCAATGACGCTTTAAAAGAAGCCATGGGTTATATATTAGGAATGGGTTTTGCCTTTAAAGCAAAACCGGAAGCCTTTGCAAGCAGTTGCTGTGCAGATAAAGCAGTGAATTAAAGCCCTTCAGCGTCTAGTTTATTGTATTGGTCTATACAGGCTACTACCTCCTCCACCCCTGTTCTTTTTTCGGCACTCGTTACAAAGCCTTGTGGTAAAAAAGGAAGTATTTCATTTAATGCATCAAAAAACGATTTTACATTTCTTGCCACTACTCCAGGTTTCTCTTTATCTGATTTAGTGAATATAATAGTGAAGGGAATTTCCCATTTGAATAATTGTTCTACAAATTCTAAATCAATTTTTTGGGGAGCATGTCTGCTGTCAATTAAAACAAATACACGGTTTAAATTTTCTCTTTTTCTTAAATAGTTTTCTATCATTTGCTCCCACCTTCTTCTACTACTTTGAGACACTTTTGCAAATCCATAGCCGGGTAAATCTACAATATACCATTTATCTTGTTTTCCTTTAGCTACACTATTACTTACAATCTCAAAATGGTTAATGAGCTGGGTTTTCCCGGGCGTGCCTGAAGTTTTAGCTAAATTCTTTTGTAAACAAATTGCATTAATAATGGAGGACTTACCCACATTACTTCTTCCAATAAAGGCATATTCTGGCGCTTTCAATGAAGGGCATTGATCGAAACTTGGACTAGAAATCAAATAAGTTGCTTTTACAATTTTCATACTTTAGAAACCTTATTTAGTAGCGGCTTGTGTTTGGGTTGATTTTTTTAATACTAGGCTATCGGCAGGATAATTAGCTTTTAATGTATCCATAATATTTTGACACCATTTTGTTAAAGTCTCTTTTTCTGCTTCTGTTAATTTTGCCTCTGTATGAATGATCGTATAAGAAGGTAGTGGCATTTCACCTTCTTTAATTTGTTCAATCACTTCTTCTAATTTGTGATTTTGTTTGGCTACTCTATAACCTGCAAATTCATTAAAATTAAAATGGCGCTTACCATCGTTCACATGATCTGCTAACCAAAAGCTAATAGGTTGAATGGTTGCGTAAAAAGGGTATTTTGTATTATTGGTATGGCAGTCTACGCAAGCTTTGTCAACAATAACTTTAACGCTATCGGGCATTGGATACAATGTAGAAATATCCTTAGTGATATCTGCTGAATTATTTTTTGCGGGGCGAATAAACTGAATGGCTACTAAAATAACGAGTAGTCCAATAAGTATTTTCTTGATCATAATATTTTTTTTGACTTATTTTAAATTTTTTAAGACGCTGGCTATTTTTTCTTTGATAAGTTCGACAATATAGTAATTCTTCTATCACTATTCTATGACTTGACTATCGATTAAAGAAAAAATTACTAAAAATTTTCTTAAATCAAAACATCGCCGGTCATCTCAACAGGTATTTCCAAGCCCATTATTTTTAAGATAGTAGGGGCTAAATCGCCTAATTTACCAGCTTTGATGCTGCCTTTCCACTGCTTGTCTATAATAAAGAAGGGTACTAAATTGAGTGAATGTGCTGTATTAGGGCTTCCATCTTCATTAATCATATAATCGGCATTGCCATGATCTGCTGTTAAAAAAATAGTGTATCCATGTTCTAAACCGGCAGTTACAATTTTTTCAACGCAGGCATCTACTGTTTCCACTGCTTTCATTACTGCAGTAAATACACCTGTATGTCCTACCATATCGGCATTGGCAAAATTCAAACAAACAAAATCAGGGTTACCTGCTTTTAATTCCGGCAATAATTTCTCGGTTAATTCAGCAGCACTCATTTCGGGTTGCAAATCATAGGTAGCTACTTTAGGAGAAGCAGCCATAATTCTTGTTTCACCTCCAAAAGGTAATTCCCTGCCCCCACTAAAGAAAAAACTTACATGCGGATATTTCTCCGTCTCCGCAATTCTAATTTGTTTTTTATGATGCTTTGCTAAAACCTCGCCCAAGGTATTTTGTAAATTATCATTTTCAAATATGATATTTATATTTTTAAAAGTCTCATTGTATTTTGTAATAGTAGTATAATGTAAATCCAATTTTTTCATACCGAAGTCTGGAAAATCCTTTTGACTAAGTACTTCTGTAATTTCTCTACAACGATCGGTTCTGAAATTAAAACAAAGTACTGCATCGCCGTCTTTAATAGTAGCAATAGCAGCGCCGTTTTCTGTTAAGACGGTAGGTTTTATAAATTCATCTGTAATATGGTTGGCATAGTTTGCTTTAATCGCATCCATAGCGGCACTCGCTGTTGGGCCTTCTGCTTTTATTAGTGCATTATAAGCTAGTTGAACTCTTTCCCATCTTTTATCTCTATCCATGGCATAGTATCTTCCACTAATACTCGCTATTTTTCCTGCTGAATTTTTTAAATGATTCTCAAGATCTTCTATATAACATAATCCACTTTTAGGATCGGTATCTCTGCCGTCGGTAAAGGCATGTATATAAACAGCGCTTAATTCCTTGGTTTTACATAAATCACAAATAGCTTTCAAATGACTTGTATGAGAATGCACGCCGCCATCACTTACTAATCCTAATAAATGTAAAGGTTTATTATTTTGTTTTGCATAGTCAATAGAGGCAAGTAAAGTAGGGTTGCTAGCTAGCTCACCTGTTTTAATGGCAACATTAATTCTTTGTAGTTCTTGATATACAATACGTCCAGCCCCTAAGTTTAAATGACCTACTTCGCTATTGCCCATTTGTCCATCGGGCAGGCCAACCGCCTCACCACAAGTAACCAATGTAGTATTAGGATAATGCTTATATAAGCTTGTTACGAAGGGTACTTTTGCTTGTTGAATAGCATCTGCAGCAGGCACAAGCCCAAGTCCCCATCCATCCATGATTACTAAGATTACTTTTTTAGACATAATGGTTCCTTTATTTTTAGCCTTAACTTTGTTTTTATTAATTTGTACCACAAAGTTTCAAAATACTAGGCAGACTACAAACTTTATACTGTTATAATACCTAAAAAATGAGCAAAAAAGGCAAATCAAATACTTCTAGTCAAAATAGTTCCCCTTTAGTGTATAGCACTAATCCAGATTATATGCTTCCTCAGGAAGAAGAGTCAATTAATACTTTGGCTCCTGCGGATCAATTACTCAGGGTTGTTTTAGAGACCAAGCACAGAGCGGGAAAAACAGTGACCATTGTATACGGTTTTGAAGGCTCAGTAGATGCGATGAGTGAATTAAGCAAGGCTTTAAAAAATCATTGCGGTACAGGGGGCTCGGTGAAGGATGGAGAAATTATTATACAGGGCGATCACCGCCAAAAAATATTCCAATACTTAAAACAAAAGGGATACCAAAAGGTAAGGCTATAGTAATAAAATTCTAGTAGTAAAATTCTAGTAGTAAAGCCTTAGTAGTAAAGCTTTAGTAGTAATACTTTAATAGTAAATCTCTAAATTTAACTTTATTTTTAATTCCTGCACCAAAGGATACATTGCTGCAATGCGTTCGTATTTTTGTTTGCTATTCAAACTTAAATGTAAGGGCACGTCTTCTTTTTCGCTAGTGGCTACTAGTATACTAAATTGAATGGCACGATTATGAAAATGCTCCCATACTCTTTCTAAAACATTTATACGCTCTTGTTCCACAAATTTTTGCGCCGTTAAGGCAGGGACGGTAATGGTAAAATGAGTTTCATTTTCTATGTCTAGTTGCGCTAATTTAAAAGTGCTGGCCGCAGAATGTTTTAAAGCTGTTTCTAAAGTAAGGGTGAAATCATCCCAACATTTTTTTAAATCATCCATATTTAATGCAATAGAATCGATGACTTCTTCAATCTTGTATTTTTCTCCGTATTTATTTTGAAGTACCGCGAGTAAATTTTTATTGCTGCCTTTTTCTTCTTTGGGCAATTGCGCTGCTGCTGTTATGGGTTCAGCTGCTGCAGCTATAGGTTCCGTTGCTTGAGTAGTTTTGGCAACAGCTGCTTTTGAAACTACAGGCTTCTGTTCTATAATTAATTTAGCCCCAGCAGTGACCACCGAATTACTTAAAGTAATAATTTTTTTTAATCGAATAGGGTAGTGACTATCAACTAGTTTTTTTTTTACAACTTGGCTGTCTTCCATGCTTAGTTCAATAGCTTGTTGTAAAAAATTAAGTTTGATAATGGCCATTTCTACATGCAGTCTTTTATTGCGGGCCATTTTAAATTGTATCTCGGCTTCATTTAATAAATTAAGCGCACTTACTAAATAAGGAGTGCTTATTTCTTTGGCAACACTAATGTATTGCTCTCTCCATCCTTCAATAGATTCTAATAATTTAGCACTTGCAGGGTCCTTACATACTAATAAGTTTCTGATAAAGCTAGCAAGTCCGTATAAAACCATATCGCCCTCAAATCCTTTTTGATTAATTTCATCATACAATAACATGGCCTGGGTGAGGTCCTGTTTAGTAAGGTGTTCTAGTAATTTAAAAAAATAAGCCTCGTCTAAAATATTTAAATGCTCTAAAGTATTTTCATAAGTCAAAGCCCCATTAGAAAAACTTACAATTTTATCTAAAATACTTAATGCATCACGCATACAACCTTCACTTTTTTGCGCAATCAATTGCAATGCATTTTTTTCAGCCTTGATATTTTCTTTGCCAATAATTTCTTCTAAATGTGCAACGGTATCATTAGAAGTAATGCGTCTGAAATCAAAAATTTGACAACGACTTAAAATAGTAGGAAGAATTTTATGTTTTTCAGTAGTCGCTAAAATAAAAATAGCATAGGGTGGTGGCTCTTCCAATGTTTTCAAAAAAGCATTGAAGGCACTGGTACTTAACATGTGTACCTCATCTACTATATATACTTTGTATTTACCTGCTTGTGGTGCAAAACGCACTTGTTCTACTAAGGTTCTAATATCATCCACTGAATTATTAGAAGCCGCATCTAGTTCATGAATATTTAAACTTGCCCCTTTCTCAAAAGAAACACATGACTCACAAGTATTACAAGCTTCTCCTTCCTTGGTAATACTGGTACAGTTAATGGTTTTGGCTAAAATACGCGCGCAAGTAGTTTTACCCACTCCTCTTGGTCCACAAAACAAAAAGGCATGCGCCAAATGATTGTTTAAAATGGCATTCTTTAAAGTGGTAGTAATAGGAGCCTGTCCCACCACTGTATTAAAGTTTTGGGGCCTATATTTTCTTGCTGAAACGACGAAATTATCCATAGTTGACGCGCAATATACACATTCAAAATCAAAAGTATTCACCGGGGAAATAAATCTTATCCCCTAATTGTTAAAGGCCCTTTTAGGTCCTTATTGCGCGCCCTTATTTTGCACTATAATCCATGGGAGGATGTCTTTCAAAAGGGTGGACGCTGGGGTTAAAAATATGTCTAAAAGTGACCATTTCTCTGCTAGGTTGAGCGTCTAAACTTTTATAAATATTGACCATTTTGGGATTCCAGTCCGCAGCCCAGCCCATTTCGTAACCGCTATACAATTTTATTTTATGCAGCATGATATAGCAGCAATTAATTAAATAACTATCAATGCCTAAGGCTTGGTATTTAGGCACTACTCCAAAAGCCAAACCTGTTAATTTATTATTGCTTCCTCTAAATTTCATCCAAAGCAAATGTAGTTTTTGAATGAGCCCCAATTTCCCATTAAAATATTTAAAGTATTGATTCACGTCTGGAATATTAATGAACATAGCAATGGGTTCTTGCTTATAATAAGCAAACCAAATAGCTCTTTCATCCATCACGGCTTTCAAAGTTTTAAATAGTTTTAATATTTGATCAAGTGTAATGGCTTTTTCTTCTCCATGTTGAGCCCAAGCACTATTATAAATATGCACAAAGTCCTTTGCAAATTTTTCTAATTTTTTTTTATCTAAATGCAGGGCCGAATAATCGGGTTTGGCTTTAAATTTTTGATATCGCTCTTCAAATCTTGGAGGAAGGGGTTCTCGTAAATCCTTTTGGTAATAATATTGGTTATAATAATTCTGAAAACCATAATTCGTTATAAGTGTTTCGTAATAGCTTGGGTTGAAAGACATACCATACATGGGCTCTTTGTCAAATCCTTTGACCATTAGCCCCCACCATTTATCTCTATCTCCAAAATTTATAGGGCCATCCATAGCCTCCATGCCGTTTTCGCATAGCCATGCTTGGGCGGTTGAAAAAAGTAAATTAGCTATTGCTTGGTCATTAGGGCAATCAAAAAAACCTACACAACCCACAGGATATTCTGTGCCTTTATTTTTATAGCTCTCGTAATAAAAAGCAGCAATGCGTCCAATACAAATACCTTCTTCGTTTTGGGCTATCCATCTTTTAGCGTCACCCCCTTTAAATAATTTATTATGGCTTCGATCAAATACTTGATTCACTTCATTATCTAAGGGCCTAATATAATGAGGGTTGCTTTTATTTAAAGAAGCATTAATTAGAAGAAATTCTTTTTCTAATAGGGGTGTATTTACTTCAATAATGCTTGCAGCCATATTCATTGATTGAAATTAGAATTTTTTTAAGACACTTAGTGCAAATAAGGCAGCGGTTTCTGTTCTAAGTCTGTTAGGTCCTAAATGAATGGCTTGGTAATGATGCGCCGTGGCTAATTCAATTTCGGCAGTACTAAAATCGCCTTCAGGGCCAATTAACAATAGACAGTCTGAAGCTGCCTCTATTTTTTTAATATCTAATTTATCACCTGCTTCGCAGTGCGCTATTAATTTCTGCGCTTGTTTTTGATCTTGAATTGCCTCTTTAAATTTAACGGGCGTTCCTAATAAAGGAAGCCAAGCCTGCTGACTTTGTATCATGGCCGATTGTAAAATATTTTGAAATCTTTCCAATTTAAATTTTTCAAATAAAGTATGCTCGCAAATGAGCGGCATAATTTCGTAAATACCCATCTCCGTTACTTTTTCTAATAGCCATTCTAATCTTGTAAGGTTTTTTAGAAGTCCAATGCCTAAAGTAATTTTTTGAGCAGCAGGAGCAATGTATTTTTCTGATTGTATTTGAATAATCGTATTTTTTTTATGCGCGCTTAGAATGGTAGCTTCAAATAAATAGCCCAACCCATTAGTAATATCTACTCTTTGATTTTCTTGCATTCTAAGTACTTGAACGCAATGCTTGCTGCTTATTTCATTTAAGGTAAAACTAGTTTGACCCGCTACAATACTAGGCTCGTAAAAATAAGGTATCGACATAGTTTCGACTTATTTAAAACGGTTGGTCGTCATTAATGCCTTCATCAAATTCTCCTTCATTCATTTTACTTCCTTGAATAAAGAACTTACCGCCATCTGGTGTGCCACCACTATTTAAACTTGGTTGCAAAGGTTTATAGTTGCTTGCAAGTCCTGGAATACCTGCATCACCTTCCCATTCTTCAAATCTTTGAATATCTAAATTCGCTCTTAGTTTAATTAAATCTAAACGACCATTTCTATGCTTGGCAATTCTAATATGTGTTTCACCCTGTGTACTTTCTCCCATTTCATTGCTCATTACCTCATAGTATTCAGGACGGTAAATAAACATAACCATATCCGCATCTTGCTCAATCGCACCCGATTCACGTAAATCACTCAACTGAGGCATCTTGCTTTCTTTTCTTGTTTCAACCGCACGACTTAATTGAGAAAGTGCAATAATAGGAATATTCAATTCCTTCGCTAAGGCTTTTAAACTTCTTGAGATATTACTAATTTCTTGTTCACGGTTGGAGTTTCTATCACCAGAGCCACTCATTAATTGCAAGTAGTCAATGATGATCATTTTCACTTGGTGTTTGTTCACCAGCCTTCTTGCCTTGGCTCTAAATTCAAAAATATTTAATGCCGCGGTGTCGTCAATATAAATAGGGGCTTGTTCTAATTTTTTAATACCCTTGCTATGTAGTTGTTGGTATTCGTATTCTTCTAATTTACCTCTTGAAATTTTTTCCATTTTAATTTCACTCTCTGCACTTAAAATACGTTGTACTAATTGAGATGCACTCATCTCTAAACTAAAAAATCCAACGGCCTGTGGTTTAGTAGGATGTAATGCTGCATTACGCGCCAAGTTTAAAGCAAAAGCGGTTTTACCCACAGAAGGACGGGCTGCTAAAATAATTAAATCCGTTGGTTGCCATCCGTAAGTAATTCTATCAAGTGAGGTGAATCCGCTAGGTACACCCGATATCTCGTCTTTCTTAATTCTTAATTGATCGATACGCGTTACAGCATGTGCTAAGGCGTCTCCAATATCCACGAAATTTTTCTTCAAATAGTTATTGGTGATATTAAACATTTTTGTTTCGCTATCATCTAGTAAATCAAAAACATCGGTGCTATCTTCATAAGCGTTCGCAATCACTTCGCCACTAATTCTTATTAATTCTCTTTGAATGAATTTTTGTAAAACAATTCTACCATGCGCTTCAATATTGGCAGTAGAAACAACTACATTGGTTAATTTAGAAACATAGTAAGCGCCACCAATCATATCTAACTGCTCGCGCATTTTTAATTCTTCCACCATGGTGAGCATGTCAATAGGCATGTTCTTTTGTTGCAAGCCTTGCATAGCACTAAAAATAAGTTGATGTCCTTCTACATAAAAACATTCTGGCTTTAAAATTTCGCTAATGGTATCGAATGCACTTTTATCTAAGAGTATGGCACCTAGCACCGCCTCTTCTAATTCTCTTGCTTGTGGTGGAATTTTTCCATACATCATAGAACTAATATCTATATTGCTATTTTTCTTCTTTGTTCTGTTTGTATTTATACTAGGGATAGACATAGTGGTTGACCAATTTTCTTACTGCGAAAATCAAACCAAATTAGGACTTCAAGAAATTT
>SHWX01000032.1 GCA_009693615.1 Chitinophagaceae bacterium
CTACACCACTCACGTGCTTAGGCATGGGTACTCCTGCATCCATCAATGCTAATGAACCCGCACAAACTGTTGCCATAGAAGAAGAACCATTTGATTCTAATACATCTGAAACAACTCTTAATGTGTAAGGGAAAGTAGTAGTGTCTGGTAACATTTGTTTTAAAGAACGCATGGCTAAATTACCATGTCCTACTTCACGACGACCTACACCACGGATCATCTTCACTTCTCCTGTAGAGAATGGAGGGAAATTATAGTGTAAGAAAAATTTAGTGTATTCAGCACTTGCTGCTGTCTCTTGCATTAACTCATCTAACTTGGTACCTAATGTAACAGTGGTTAAAGATTGCGTTTCTCCTCTTGTAAATAAAGAAGAACCATGTGGTGTTGGAAGTGGATCTACTTCCATTGCTAAAGGACGCACTTGATCTAACTTACGACCATCTAAACGAATACGTTTGTCCACCATCATATCTCTTACTAATTCCCATTTTAAGTCCTCGTAATACTTACCTGCTAATTTCTTTTGCAAGTCGGTAATTTCAGTACCTAAATGTTCAATGATTTCTTTTTTCAAAGCAGAGAATGCATCACTTCTTTCATGCTTAGCAGAACCCATTTCAGCAATGGCAGTTACTTTCGCTTTGGCGAATGCATATACTTTATCTTTAATGGCAATATCTTGTTCTGGTTTTTTATAATCACGCACTTCTGAAATGCCTACAACTTTTCTTAACTCCGCTTGTGCTTTAATTTGTTTGCGAATAGCTTCATGTGCAATTTCTAAACATTGAACTAATTCTTCTTCAGAACATTCTTTTGCCTCTCCTTCTACCATCATCAAATTCTTATCAGTAGCAGCAATTAAAAATTCAAAATCAGAAATAGCTAATTGTGCTTTTGAAGGATTGATAATAAATTCTCCTTTGATACGACCAATACGTACTTCAGAAATAATTTCTTTAATAGGAATATTAGAAACGGCCAATGCAGCTGATGCAGCTAAACAGGCTAATGAATCGGGCATTACATTTACATCACTTGATATCAAAGAGATTAATACTTGTACATCACATAAATAATCTTCAGGGAATAAAGGACGTAGTGCACGGTCAATTAAACGGCTGGTTAATATTTCATAATCGTTTAAACGCGCTTCTCTTTTGAAAAAAGAACCAGGAATACGACCTGCCGATGCAAATTTTTCTTGGTAGTCTACGCTTAAAGGAAAAAAGTCTTGTCCTTCTTTAGGGTCCTTATTGGCAACAACGGTGGCGAGTAAAATACAATTGCCTTGTCTTACTGTAACAGCACCATCTGCTTGACGTGCTAATTTACCTGTTTCAATAAATACCTCTTGTCCTGGATTTATTTCAAACTTGACTGATTTAGGTTGTGTTATCATTTTAATTTTTTTTAAATCTTTTCTTTATTAGAATCGATAGTATATAAACGACTAATCCCAACCGTGTTGTACAGTTGGGACAGCCTATAATTTGTTTTTGTTGATTATTTTCTTAAGCCTAATTTTTCAATTAGAGCGCGGTAACCAATTAGGTTATGTTTTTGTAAATAAACCAATAAACGCTTACGCTGACCCACTAATTGCATTAACCCTCTTTGAGTTGAATGGTCTTTGTGGTTTGCTTTCAGGTGACCTGAAATGTGCGCAATACGCTCGGTCAATAAAGCAACTTGTCCTTCAATGGAACCTGTGTTAGTTGCCTTTCCGCCAAATTCAGCAAAAATGTTTGCTTTCTTTTCTGATGTTAATATAGCCATTGTAAAACTTCTTTTTTTGTAGTTAACTATTAACTACGGTTTTATTTTTTATTTCGGCTGCGAAGATACGTGTAAAAAGACATAAATCAATCAAAAATTTCCACGTTTTTAGGGTATTTGGCCCTATTAAATAGGAATAAATTATCGGCTAAAACAACTTTATAATTGATAGACAACACTTTTACAAGTGTGCTATTATTACTTTTATCCAATATGGAGGCCGAAGAAAGGGCCGTTTTTATCTTGTCAATGACTAGGGTTACTTTTTGAAAACTCTTACGCTTATCTAGGGGAATTAGCTCAATGGTAGCATTCGAAGCTGTTTGACCTAAAAGACTGTAATTGAAGTCTTTATCATAGTTACCTGCTAATAATTTTTGTGGACTTAGGGTTTGATCAGCCTCTTCTACACTGGACTTTGAAATGGTATTTACCCCGTCAAAATTGTATATAATTTTACCATCACAAAGTATTTCCATCAACCCTTGTTTTAGATAATACTTATCTGCCTTCATCTTCAAACTTATCTGCTTGGTCCCCAATGACTTACCCTGACTATTTTTGGAAACCATTTGTATACTTACTAGTATACCCTTGGAATCCTTCACCTTTGCTCCAATTTGGTCTAAAATAGCCTTAGCGGATGGGTCCTTTTGGGCAAATGTCGATAAACAGGCAAAAAATGCAAGAAGAATGAAGGGGATTCTCATAATTAGCTAATAATTAAAACATGGATGTTTCGACAAAAATAAAGAATGGTTGCTTAAGTGGATGATAATATTAAGCCAATTTTTAAACAAATGACTAAGGTTAGAAACAAACGACTAAGGCCAGCTGGCATACCAAAATTGCTATTAGTCGAGATTCTTTAAAAAGGTATTTAAATCGGCCTCCGTTTTGTATAAAACCTCTCTAGGCTTAGAACCCTGACTTGGACCCACCAAACCTGCCGACTCTAATTGATCCATTACCCTACCGGCTCTATTATACCCTAATTTCATTCTTCTTTGTATTAAGGAAGTGGAACCCATTTGAGCACTTACAATAAGTCTGGCAGCTTCTTCAAATAAAACATCTCTTGCTCCAGAATCAAAATTACCTGCATCCATTTCTTTTTCATCCACATACTCAGGTAATAAAAAAGCTTGAGGGTAGCCTTTCTGATCCGCAATAAAAGAACAAACGCGGTCTACTTCTGGAGTATCAACAAAAGCACATTGCAAACGCGTAATTTCTCCGTTATAACTGACCAGCATATCTCCTTTACCAATTAATTGCTCGGCACCACCTGCATCTAAAATAGTTCTACTATCTATTTTACTGGATACTTTAAAAGCAATACGCGCAGGGAAATTCGCTTTAATGGTTCCTGTAATAATATTCACACTTGGTCTTTGGGTAGCAATAATTAAATGTATACCCACCGCTCTTGCTAACTGCGCTAAACGTGCAATAGGCATTTCCACTTCTTTACCTGCAGTCATTATTAAATCGGCAAACTCATCCACCACTAAAAGAATAAAGGGTAAAAATTGATGACCCTTTTCTGGATTCAAACGACGCGCTGTAAATTTATCATTGTACTCTTTAATATTTCTACAACCTGCTTCTTTTAATAAATCGTATCTGTTATCCATCTCAATACATAAGGCGTTGAGTGTATTGATTACTTTTTTAGTATCTGTAATAATGGCATCTTGTTCTCCAGGTAGTTTTGCTAAGAAATGTTTTTCAATGACACGGTATAAACTTAATTCTACTTTCTTGGGATCTACTAAAACAAATTTTAATTGCGATGGATGCTTCTTATATAATAAAGAAACTAAGATAGCATTCAAGCCCACCGACTTCCCTTGACCAGTTGCCCCTGCCATTAATAAGTGAGGCATACTTGCTAAGTCAACAATGAAGTTTTCATTGTCAATTTTTTTACCAATAGCAATAGGTAAAGAGAATTTACTATTTTGAAATTTCTCACTCGCCAGTAAAGTTTTCATACTCACTACCGACTTTCTAATA
Organism: Chitinophagaceae bacterium; assembly: GCA_009693615.1. Lineage (GTDB taxonomy): Bacteria > Bacteroidota > Bacteroidia > Chitinophagales > Chitinophagaceae > Sediminibacterium. The sequence continues at coordinate 3,802 of SHWX01000032.1, forward strand.
TTTGGCACTTCAATACCAATAGTTCCTTTTCCTGGAATGGGTGCAATAATACGAATACCCAATGCAGCCAAACTTAAAGCAATATCGTCTTCTAAATTTTTAATTCTACTAATACGCACACCTGGTGCTGGCACAATTTCATATAAAGTCACAGTAGGCCCAACTGTGGCAGCAATTCGCTGAATGGCAATATCATAATTTTTTAGTGTCGCAATAATTTGATTTTTATGCGTCTCTAATTCTTCAGGGTCTTGTACGATTTTTTCAGAGCCATGGGTTTCCAATAAATTAATAGTGGGATACTTGTAATTTTTTAAATCCAAAGTGGCATCATAGGCAGTAGTAATACTTCCTACAGGAACTATAACTTCTTTGGCAACAGGTTTAATTTCTAAATCAAGGTCCTCTAATAATTCTCCGTTAAAATCTTCAATATTTATTTTTTCAACAGCAGGCGCAGGCGTTTCAATAACTTCATTCACAATGACAGGCTCCTCTGTATCTATAAGTGTAGGCGTTAGAGCTGCAGATAATGCTTGCGGCTCTTCTACTTTTTCAGATTCCAAACTTAATTCATCAAAAGACTCGTTATTTAATTTATTAGCTCCTAAATTCGGCCCCTCTGCTGCGTTCAAATCCCATTCTTGTTTTACTGCGGTTTCATCTGTATCTACAATATCATCGCCTTCGTATGTAGTATCTTTTTTCTTCGGCACTAGAAAATTAAAACTTGGTACATTGAAAATGGGATTAAACCTCCAAATAAAATAACTAAAGCCCGCAACTAGCAATAAAGCGCTAGTTCCAAAACTTCCCACCCATTTAATTAACCAACTACTGCTATATTCCCCTAGCGCTCCTCCCCATGAAAAATGAGCACCTGCTGTAACAAAGGCTAAGCAAGTACTTATGACGAGTAAGCCTAAAATTACATACCTAATATTGCGCCATAAACTAAAAATAGTTTTAGTAAAAAATAAATTCACCCCTAAAACAAAAAAGAAGGAACAAAATAAATAAGCGGCTAAACCAAACCCATTGAACATTACTTGATAGGCTACAAAAGCACCTATATAGCCCATTAAATTATTTACTTTTAAATCGTTGATAGAAAATAAATGCGTGCGCCATAATTGGACCATGTCCTGGTCGTCCTGCCAAGTAAATAAATAGGAAGTGAAAGCCACAAAAAGAAATAAGGTCATTAATAAACTAATTCCCCCCATAATCTTGGAGGTTCTTTCATCTTTCACCATTTCGGTCACCGATACATCTGCTTCTTTATCGGGGTTTAAATTCTCCTCGCTAATTTTGGGTTGTTTTTTACTTTTTAGGGTATTTGCCATGATAACAAATATAAGTTATCTGTATAGGACGAAAAAGGAATTTGAACAAATGTGTAAAATTGAAAATAGCAGGGCCTACTTATCCACTTTATCTAAATAAACGGCCCTTATCCAAAATGCCCAACCTAGTATTAAACAAAGTCCACCCAAGGGCGTGATAGGACCCAGCAAACGAGCCAATGGATTTGTCGTTAAAGAAAGAAAAGTTAATGCGTACAAGGACCCACTAAATAAGAAAGTACCCACAATAAAAAAATGAGCTGACCAACCCAGGCCTTTTTGTACTCTTTGTTTTAGTTCTTGCAAACTGCCATAAAGTGATAACCCAATTAATGCCAATGCATGCATGAATTGATACCTTACCCCTGTTTCAAATATTTGTAATTTATCTTGGCTGACGAAGGCTTTTAAGGCATGTGCTCCAAAAGCACCCAATGCCAGGGCCAATAAAGAAAATAGTAAACCCCAGATTATTATTTTACGATGCATGTTTTGCAATTAGTTTTTTCAATCCAACTTCATTGACTTGATCGCTGGTTAATCGGTAATTAGCTTGTTGGTAAAACGAATGCCTTTCCACTAATTTATCTTCAATAAAACTAGTAATTTGAGTATCGCTTAATGCAGCAATTAAGGGGCGTTGTTGTTTTTCAGGTGACAACCTTTTTACTAATACTTCTACCGATTCATCCAACCAAATGACAATGCCTTCTTTTTTCATCCAATGCATATTATCATGAAAACAAGGCGCACCGCCTCCTGTAGCAATAACAAATTTTTTCTTCTCTTTAAACCACCTTAAAATTTTTGCTTCTGTTTTTCTAAAATAATCTTCACCGTCTTCATTAAAAATTTCAGCAATTGTTTTTTCTTCATTCATTTCAATCAAGGCATCTAAATCATAACCCACACATTTATTCCACTTAGCCATTTTTTTTGTCCAATAGGATTTGCCCGAACCCATCATCCCAATTAAAAATATTTTATCGGCAGCCATTTCCCAGTTTTTCTTTATTGAACAATTCTATGTAAATGCGTTGAACCCTGTTATATCCATTCCTGTAATTAATAAATGAATATCATGTGTGCCTTCGTAGGTAATAACACTTTCTAAATTCATCATATGTCTCATAACTGAGTACTCACCCGTAATGCCCATTCCGCCTAACATTTGTCTAGCATCTCTGGTAATATTAGTGGCCATTTCACAACTATTTCTTTTAGCCATACTAATTTGAGCAGCAGTGGCACGACCTTCATTCATCAATACGCCCAAACGCCAAACCATTAATTGCGCCTTGGTGATTTCAGTCACCATTTCTGCCAATTTCTTTTGTTGTAATTGGAATCCGCCAATAGGTCTACCAAATTGAATACGCTCCTTACTATATCTTAATGCAGTATCATAACAATCCATTGCAGCACCAATTGTGCCCCATGCGATACCAAATCTTGCCTTATTCAAACAACTCAATGGTCCTTTTAATCCTTTAACATTCGGTAAAATATTTTCTTTAGGCACTTTCACATTATCAAAAACCAATTCTCCTGTTGCACTTGCACGTAAACTCCATTTACCGTGTGTGGTGGGTGTGGTAAATCCTTCCATGCCTCTTTCTACAATTACACCTACTATATCTCCTGCTTCATTCTTTGCCCATACCACCGCCACTTGTGCAAATGGGGAATTGCTAATCCACATTTTAGCGCCATTCAAAATATAGTGGTCACCCGCATCTTTAATATTGGTAAGCATACTAGAAGGATCAGAACCATGATCAGGCTCCGTTAATCCAAAGCAACCTAACCATTCACCAGAAGCTAGTTTAGGTAAATATTTTTTCTTTTGCGCCTCACTGCCATAAGCATGAATAGGAAACATTACTAGCGAACCTTGCACACTTGCAGTACTTCTTACACCACTATCCCCTCTTTCTAATTCCTGCATCATGATACCATAACTGATATAATCCAAACCACCACCGCCATATTCAACAGGCACTGTTGGACCAAAACAGCCCATGTCCCCTAATTGTTTAATAATTTGTGTGGGGAATTCGGCACGTTGTGCATAGTCTTCTATAATGGGTGAAATTTCTTTTTTGACATAGTCTCTCACCGCCTTTCTAACCATTAAATGTTCCTCAGATAATAATTCATCTAATTGAAAATAATCAGGAGACTCAAATAAATCGGTTCTAACTGCCATAAAAATAAGTTTTAATTAAAACAATCAGGTGCAAAGATAACTAAAACAGCAGTAAAAAAGTATATTTACAATAACATTAATTCTTATGCGAAAAATTGTCACCCATTTAAGTTTTTACGTATTAATAGCCATCATTACGGGTGTCTTAGTAGGGCTTTATTCACCTAGCCTTGCCCTTCAGCTTGAACCCCTTTCTAAGTACTTTATTAGCATTATTAAAATATTTACTTTCCCCATTATTTTTTTAACAGTTACCCTTGGTATTTCCAGCATGGGGGATTTAAAAAAAGTAGGGCGCATTGGATTAAAATCCTTGGTGTATTTTGAAGTAGTAAGCACCCTTTCATTAGCCATTGGTGTCCTTGTTGCGCTTTGGTTAAAGCCAGGCTCCATTAATAAAGAAGGTATTCAAATGCAAGACCCTTCTAAATATACAGCCTCTCCCGATTTTCATATTTGGAGTATTATAAAAGACAATGCCAATTTACAAATATTAGTGTTAGCCATTATAGTAGGATTAATCTTGAATTTCTTAAATAAAAAAGAAAAATACATACATGCTTTAGGCAGGCTAACACATTATGTTTTTATAGGTTTAAAGTATGTAATGTATTTAGCACCCATTGCTGCATTTGGCGGTATGGCCTTTGCGGTAGGTAAGTATGGTTTAGCTGGTTTAATTCCACTGGGTAAATTAATGGGCACTATGTATTTAACCATGGTCCTATTTATTTTTGTGATACTTGGTCTTTTATTGAAATATTATAATTTATCTATTTGGCAGCTTATAAAAAATATCAAAGAAGAATTATTAATTGTATTTGCGACTTCTTCTTCAGAACCAGCGATGCCTTCGCTTATGAATAAATTGGAAAAGATGGGCTGTTCAAAATCCGTGGTAGGTTTAGTAGTACCCACTGGTTATTCATTTAATTTAGATGGCACTTCCATTTACTTATCCATGGCTGTTATTTTTATTGCACAGCTTTACAATGTTCAATTAAGTACCTCCGAACTAATTACCATGATTTTTATTTTAATGCTTACTTCAAAAGGGGCTGCGGGTGTTACAGGAAGTGGATTTATTGTACTTGCCTCTACCCTGGCTACTTTGCAAAAAATTCCTATTGAAGGACTTGCGTTTTTATTAGGTATCGATAAATTTATGAGTGAGGCCAGGGCCATTACCAATATCATTGGCAATAGTGCTGCCACTATATTTATTGCAAAGACAGAAGGAGAGAATGTACAGCTATTGAAGTAGGTCTTTTAAAGTAGCCCTTTCATTTCAGATGCATATGCTTGAGCCGCCAAATTTGCTTTTTCAGCAAAGTCTTTTTCAGTACTTGCGAAAATAATTGCCCTACTCGCATTTACTAATAAACCCACCGATTCGTTTTTACCATACTTAGTAACTTCGGCTAAACTTCCCCCTTGTGCACCTACTCCAGGTACTAATAAAAAATGATGCGGAATAATGGAACGAATATTTTCAAGCGCTTCTGCTTTGGTAGCTCCTACTACAAACATAATTTGTTCAGGTGTTCCCCAAGTAGCAACTTGCTTTAATACCGATTCGTATAAAAATTCTCCGCTACTTAATTTTTGTTGTTGAAAATTTTGACTGCCTTCATTAGAAGTGAGTCCCAACACAATAGTAAATTTATTTTTATAGGTTAAGAAAGCATCTAAGCTATCCTTGCCCATATAAGGGGCTACTGTAATGGCATCAAATGGTAAAACTTCAAAAAATGTTTTTGCATAATGTGCAGAGGTGTTTCCTATATCGCCTCTCTTTGAATCTGCTATCGTAAAATGTGAACTAGGTATATGCGCTAAAGTTTCTTCCATGGCCTGCCAACCTTTCACACCCATGGATTCATAAAAAGCAGTATTAATTTTATAACTAACGCAATGAGCAGCCGTGGCATCAATAATGGCTTTATTAAAGTCCAGCACCCCTTTTGCATCCTTAGAAAAGCCCTTGGGAAGTTTCTCGCAATCTGAATCTAAGCCTACACATAAATAAGACTGCTTTTTTATAATTTCCTCTACCAAGCTTAATTTTGTCATGAAAATTTTTTGAGCTAGTGCAAATTTAGCCAAAAGCATGCAAGATGCCAATTATGGATTAACTTTGGTTATGTTTAAGAAAATAAAAGCGTCCATTTATCTATCGACTATATTATCGAGTATATTATTATGCTTATTTAGCGCCTGCGGAACTGAGGCCAATGAGGCCAAGGCCGACAATGCCCTTGACGGTGGCAGGTATTTTATAGAAAATTACATGCAGGGCGATTTTAGTAAGGCCAAACTTTATTTACTAGAAAGCCCCCAAAATAAAGCCATTTTCGATACCCTTTCCGCCCATTATTTTTTATTAGATAAGGAAGGAAGACAGCAATTAAGACAGGCATCCATTCAAATTAATGAAATTCGCAGTATGGACTCCACCCATAGTATTTTTGACTATCAAAATTCATTGGACAAAATTGCTCAAAAAATGATGGTCATTTCTACACCCGAGGGCTGGAAAGTAGACCTACAATATTCTTATCCCTAAAAAACTAAATAAAAAATAAAATGGTATATTTGCGCCAGCAACTAAGCCTCAATTAAAAATTTATAAATTAATAGAATGGAAGCGCAAAAAAACACAAAAAAATATTGGATACTTTTTTTTACTTGGACTGTAATTTTAATTACACTAATTGTTTTCTATAGAGAATTTTTCTGGCTAGCCCTTCCTGGCACTTTAACTTATTTCGCAAAAGCAATGGACCTCTTCTAGAACATTAAATTAGTTCTTTATTTTAAAATAGAAAGTGCCGCTGCTGCATAAGTAAAAATTTCTGGCTGATGGTGATGTACAGGTTTCACCGTCTTAGATTCCCCTAAGCGAACCACTATCGCATTTTTATCACGAATAATGTAAACATATTGCCCAAACAATCCGTTTTGTGCTACTATATCATGTCCTTGTTCTTTGAACATCCAGTATTGATAGCCATAAAAATCGACTGGGTTTTCATTTTCATAAGCATCCTTTAAATAAGTAGCTGGCGTTGTAGCTGCTTGAACATAGTTACTTGAAACAATTTGTTTCTCGCCCCATTTGCCATTTTGTAATACCAGTTGTCCAAATCTTGCATAGTCGCGCGCTACCCCATTGAAACAACAAAAAGCTTTTTCATGTTTTTGAGCTCCGTCTAAAAGCCATAAAGCATCTGCTTCTGCACCCATGGGTTGCATAAATCTTTCTGAAACAAGCGTTGAAATATTTTGACCAAATACTTTTTCAACAATAAGTCCCAATACTTGGGTATCTCCACTACGATAGTCCCAATGCACACCAGCCGGTTCTTGGTATTTCATTTTACTAACCATATATTCTTCGTCATCTCCATAATAGCTATAAGCATTCAAACTAAAATAGCCTTTATCAAATTCATAATAATTGGTACCAGAGCTCATGGTTAGTAAATCTTTAATACGCACTTTTTCTAAACCGCTTGTTTTAAAATGAGGTACATAATTACCTACTGGCTCTTCTATTGATTTTATTTTTCCTTCATCTAACGCAATACCAATTAATAAAGAGATCATACTTTTAGCAGCAGAAAAAGAACCACTTAAAGTAGTGGGTGTATAACCATCCCAATACTTTTCATAAATTAATTTACCATCTTGAATGACTAAAAAAGCATGTGTGTCATTAGCGTCCATGATGGCTAATAGTGAATCTGAAATAACCATTTTATTATAACTAGAGTCCAAAGGCCAGTACTGAGGCTTACCCCCACTAGCTACCAAGCGTGTGGGATGGGTTTTATAATCATGAATAGTATGCACACCCCATGAGGCAAAGTTTTTTAAATGAGCAAATTGTGGGGTAAAAGATAGACCGCCTAATACAATTATGATTATTGCAAGGCCAATGGCAATTTTTTTTAGCATAGATAGAAAAAGTTTGGTTTATTTGCAGTCAGCTTCTATGGAAGCGACTGTCAAAATTAATTAAAATAACTCTAATTAAATGTATTCAAGCGAATTTCAAGCAATAATTGATCGTCGTCGATCGAACCGAAAATTTGATCCACTGGTGGAAGTGCCGGATGAAGTGATTAAAAAAAGTTTAGAGCGTGCTATTCTTGCTCCTAATAGCAGCAATATGCAGCTATGGGAATTTTATTGGATTAAAAACGAGGCCGAAAGAAAAAAATACGAGGCTTTATGCTTAGGCCAGTCTGCTGCTAAAACAGCCAAGCAAATTGTAGTTTTTGTAACTAGAAAAGATTTATGGCCTCAAAGAGCGAAATGGAATTATGAAAGGTTAAGGGCAAACATCAAAGGGGAACCTTCCAAACTAGAGAAAAGAGGATTAGACTACTACGGTAAATTAATGCCACTTGCCTATAGATCTGATATTTTCGGGGTTTTCGCTTTCGTAAGAAGATGTATTAGTTTTTTTATGGGCATTTCAAAACCATTTATTCGTTTTGGCGGGAAAGCCGATCAAAGAATTACCGTGCATAAATCTTGTGCCTTAGCAGCGCAAACATTCATGTTGTCCATTGCAGCAGAAGGATTTGAATCTTGCCCGATGGAAGGCTTCGATCAAGTAAGAGTAAAAAAAGCATTGAATCTTCCAGCGGATGCTGAAATAAATATGATTATTGGCGTGGGTAAAGGCACTGACCAAGGTGTTTGGGGCCCTCGATTCAGATTACCTTATGAAGAAGTAGTTTTCGAACGATAATTATTTTATAGCTGGTGTAATAATAATGTTCCTGTATTCAATCGGACCATGGTCACCTTGCATCATAATGGGTCCTGGTTCACCTTCATTGCTATCTAAGGCGCCACCTGTAATACCTGGAATTTGTTGATTGTATATGATGGTGGTACCATTTAAAACAACAGTCACCAATCTACCCACTAAAGTAATATCATAAGACTGCCACTCGCCTGCTTCTTTAGCCATATTAAATAAAGGATCTATAAATCCGTAGACACCTCCTAAATAAGTACTTAAAGGTTCTTTTCCTTTGCTATCTTCTACTTGCACTTCATACCTGCCTCTTAAATAAACACCACTATTACTCTCTTTAGGATAACGAAATTCAATATGCAATTTAAAATCGTTAAATGTTTGCACAGTTCTAATATTTGCACCTGATTGAGGGCTTTTTAAAACACCCTTCTCTGCCACCCATTGGTTTTTACCCAAGGCCTGCCATCCGTCTATATTTTTTCCATTAAATAATGGTATTGGCTTTCCCCAAACTGGTTTTTTATTTGAAATAAGTCTAGGTGCTCTCACACCTGTAAAGGTGAAAGTTTTACCTAAAGGACTAAGAATGGTTCCTTCTAATTTATCATCCTTAATGGTCGCTTCAAAAAACATTTCTTTATCACTCGCATCAAATTGAGTTGGGATCTGAAATTTTACTTTTCCTTCTTTGAAAAATACTTCTGAAATAGGACGCGCACTACCCGATTCCCAAACAAAATGTCCTGTTAAGGTTTTGGGGCCTGAATGTCTTACTTCTAACCATGAAGCGGCCTTGCCACCATTAAAATCCACTGTTAAATCCCATCTGCCTTCAATAGGCGCTGCTTTAATTTCCTGCGCCATTACTTGATTATTGGAAACAAAGGCAATTAGCCCTACTAATACTAAGAAGCAATACTTTTTCATATCTTTTATAATTAAATGTATAATGTAAATTAATCTTAACTAAATGTAAGAAAATATAGCTAAGAATACCCACTATTTATTTAAATTATGATAAGTGGCGCTTATCTTTTCTTTTTATATTCTCAAAAAACAATTAGCTTTAAGATGTAAAATTTATACTAATGAATTCAAAAAGAATCCTTTATTGGTTACTTATCATAGTAGCCCCCTTATTAACTGTTGCTCAGCAAACTACGCAGTACCCTAACGACTATTTAAGCCCTGAATTTCATGCAGGTCGTCGTGCTGCTTTTAAAGAAAAAATATCAGCAAATGGTGTGGGTATTTTCTTCGCATCTCAAGTGCGCGTAAGAACGAACGATGTCGATTTTCAATATGCACAAAATAAAAACTTCTACTACTTTACAGGATTAGAAGAATCAGATGCGTTATTATTATTATTTAAACAACCCGTTACTATTTTAAATAAAACAGGTACTGAATTTATTTTTGTAAAAAATAGAGACCCGCAAAAAGAATTATGGACAGGAAAAATTTTGGGCGCAGAAGGTGTGAAAGCCAAATATAAAATGGATAATGTTTTCATTAACGACCAGTTCACAGCGAATACCGTTGATTTTAACAGTATTGATTCTGTTTTTACTGCTTATCGTGGCGAGGGCATTTTTTCAAAATATAAAAGAGCTGAGGACCCACTTGCTCGTATGGCTTCTATTGTAGATAGTATAATCAATAAACAAAACAAACCTATTGCTACAAGAAGCACTCAAATGATATTAAGCAATCTTAGAGGTATTAAACAACCAGAAGAAATTGCTTTAATTGCGAAGGCCGCTGCCATTAGCTGTGAAGGACATAACGATGTAATGCGTGCCATTAAGCCTGGTATGACTGAATACCAAGCACAGGCCATTATGGAATATCATTTTAAAGCCAATGGTTCTGAATACCCTGGCTACCCTAGTATTAATGGGGCTGCAGAAAATGCATGCGTACTGCACTATGTTACAAACTTAAAAACTATTAATGACGGTGAAATGTTATTAAGCGATTGCGCTGCAGAATACCATGGCTACAGTGCAGATGTGACTAGAACCGTTCCTGCTGGTGGAAAGTTTACAGAAGCACAAAAAATTATTTATGAATTAGTATTGAAAGCACAAGATGCAGGTATTGCTGCCTGTGTGCCTGGTGCACCTTTCGGTGTAGCAGATGCAGCTGCAAGAAAAGTGGTGAATGAGGGATTAATAAAATTAGGTATTGCTGCTAATGAAGCAGAGGCCAGAAAATATTTTCCGCATGGCACTTCACATCATTTAGGATTAGATGTGCATGATATGGGACCGCGTACTTTATTACCAGGCGTGGTCTTAACAGTGGAGCCAGGCATTTACATTCCACCAGGAAGTAATTGCGATAAAAAATGGTGGAGTATTGGTGTTAGAATTGAAGATGATATTTTAATTACTGAAACGGGTAATAAAAATTTATCTGCAGGATCTCCTCGCACGGTGGAGGCTATTGAAAAAATGGCTAAAGAGAAAAGTATATTTAAAAAATAAATTTTCTTTAATAGAAATAATATAAGATTCAATAAAAAAAACCTCACCTATTTACTGGTGAGGTTTTTTTTGTGGAGTCGAGGGGAGTCGAACCCCTGTCCAAACAATGTTACCATTGGTCTTCTACATGCTTATTGTTTTATTACTTGTCGGCGAATAGCAGGAAAAACACAAACCAATTATTCACTTAGCTGAATGGTACTTAAATAAAAG
>SHWX01000033.1 GCA_009693615.1 Chitinophagaceae bacterium
GCATTACTTATCATGTAAGACTTACTAATAACTTTATAGGGATATTCATAAATTCCAATATATTGGTCTTTTTTCCAATAGCCAACCAGGGTAGTATCTCTATCATATATTGTTTTATAGGTTAATTCGCCATAACCTTCTTTTTTGCCTTTTTTAAAGCTGCCTTTAAACATACTGCCTGAGGTATCTGTCAAAACACCCATACCATCTGGTTGACCATTTTTTGATCGCCCACATAGGTGGTTGCTGTTTGAGTATTAGTTTGTGCATTTAGATTATTTAGTTGACATAAGATGGTTAAAGCAATTAAACAGGAGATGGTCTTTTTCATATTGTTAATATATTTTATTGATTTTATAATGATGATGGAGTAAAGTTATGGTTTCCATATTCCAAACTAATAGATAGTAGGCCTCATATTTAATAATAGTTTATTTAACATAATGTTAATTATAAGCACAATATATAGGTTTAAATGGGTCAAATGACTGTATATCAATAGTATTAGAAAAGGTATGGTAGAGCTCAATTAGCATTAATCCAGCACTAAACTATCTACTATTATAGAGCATTTAAGTCTATCCAATAAGCTATCTAGTAGTAATTAATTAGGTTTAATATTCAGTATAAATTAGTATTTTGTATAGGATTATTAAGCTCACTCAAAATATAACTCTAAATACAATGAATCTAAGTCGTAGAAAGTTTGTACAAAATGCAGGATTATCCTCTATTGCTTTGGGGCTTAGTCCTCAGTTTATAAAGGCACAATCAACTGCTAAAATGGATAAAGTACGTATAGGAATTATAGGTACAGGTTATAGAGGCCAGAGCCATTTAGAGATGCTTTGCCAACGAAAAGACACTGTTATTGTCTCTTTTGCCGACCCAGACCCTAGAATGTTAGCCGATGCCCAAAAGATACTTAAAGATACCGGCAGACCAGCTGCTGTAGAGTTTAAAAATGGCAATGAAGACTATAAAAACCTTTTGCAAAGACATGATATTGATGCAGTTATCATTGCTACCCCTTGGGAATGGCATATTTCACAGGCCTTAGAATCTATTAAAAATGGTATTATTCCAGGTGTAGAGGTTTGCGGAGCTATTAAGCTATCCGATTGCTGGGATATTGTCAATGCCAGTGAAAAATCAGGTATTCCAGTTATGTGTTTAGAGAATGTATGTTACCGTAGAGATGTGCTAGCTGTCTATAATATGGTCAAAAAAGGCTTATTTGGTGAATTATTACACTTACAAGGTGGCTATGAGCACGATTTAAGAGGGGTAAAATTCAATAGCCCAAATTCCTCTGATAGTGCTTCTGGTGTTGAGTTTGGAGAAGGTAAAGGCTTTAGTGAGGCTGCATGGAGAACCAATCACTCCTTATATAGAAACGGAGAGCTATATCCAACCCATGGTTTAGGTCCTATAGCTATGATGTCAGATATTAATAGAGGGAACCTTTTAACAAGGTTATCATCGGTTGCTACAAAGGCAAGAGGTTTACATAAATATATAGTTGAGCACCCTAAAGGTGGTGATAATCACCCTAATGCGAAATTAAAATTTAAATTAGGAGACATAGTTACGACTACCTTACAAACGGCTAATGGGGAGACCATGCTACTTACCCACGACACCAATTCACCTCGTCCATATAATTTAGGGTTCAGGGTTCAAGGAGTTCAGGGTTTATGGCAGGACTATAGTTCAGGGCAGTTCAAAGCGGGACATATATATATAGAAGGCGTTTCTCCCAAAGCACACCAATGGGAAAACCCAGAAGCCTACTTAAAGCAGCACGATCATCCATTATGGAAAAAATATGAGGCGGATGCCGAAGGTGCTGGACATGGTGGTATGGACTTTTTTGTAGTGAATGCCTTTGTAGAGTGTATTAAAAGAAAGGTTCCTTTCGAGTTAGATGTATATGACTTAGCTACTTGGTATGCCATTACACCGCTTTCTGAAAAATCGATTGCTGAAAATGGACAGATGCAATTAATACCAGACTTTACAAGAGGCAAATGGAAAAATAGAAAGAATAGTTTTGCAATGAATGAAGATTATTAATGAAGAGTATTAATAATCGACCCCTACTCTATTTAGCCTAGCTAGTTCAGTTTATTATACTGCTCTAATAATCGTATTTGATTGAGCGTGCGCACTAAGTTTTGGCCCTCATACTTGGCACCGTAGTATAAATCATTGTTTAAATGGTCCGTTAAAAAACGGAGGGCCTGCATGTAAATCATAAATTGTCCGCCATAGAAAAAGTGGTCCCTTTCAAAAGACGATAATTCATCTTGCATAAAATATAAATACCCTTTTTCTAGGGCCTTCCACTTAGCGGCGTCCACCACTACTTTATTTAAATCTTTTTCTTCTTCTGAAACGGCGCACAAACAAGTGCGGCACATATCCCCTATATCACTTATAAAATAGCCACCCATTACAGTGTCTAAATCAATCACGCAAATGGCTTTTTCTATGCCGTTATTTTTTTGAAATAATACATTGCTAATTTTAGTATCGTGATGGGTTACTCTTTTTTTAACCTCGGCATGATGTATAAATGCGCTGTATATATCGACATAGTTTTTATGAGCTGCTAAAAATGAAATAGCTTCTTTGGTTTCAGCAATTCTTTGTGCATTTCCTTTTATAATAGCCTCTGAAAACTGATGGTATCTTAAATTTAAATTATGAAAATCGGGAAGGCTATCTTTTAATTGACTGGCTTCAAAATTTTTAAGTATGGAAGTAAAACCTGCAAATTGCATAGCGGCTTGCTCCACTTGGTTTTCATTATCTAAAACACTTAAAGCATAGCCCTCTATTTTATGAAAGGCCCTGTAATAGGCACCCTCCCACTGCACTAAAGTATTTCCATTTAATGTGGGTACTAAATGAGTGAATAAATATTGAGGATGATTTTTTAGTAAATACTTTGAAATTGCGTTGATATTCTCGTCAATTGCAGTTGGGCTTTTGAAAACACTGTGATTAATACATTGCAAGATATAGGCACCCTTGTTGGTTTGAATAGAATAAGTACTATTTATTAAGCCTTGTTGAATAGGTGCGTAACTATCTACCTGCCAACCATATAATGAAAAAATTTCTTGCATATAAATTTTATACTTAAAAGTACAAAAAATATGCGCATTGTTCGTACCTTGATGTTAATATAAATGAATGTATATGAGTATGGATCGAAGAAAGTTTTTGAATCTTAGTGGTTTAGGTATTTCAAGTTTTACCATTACTGGTTTTATACCTAAAACGGTACAAGAAATTACTGGCGGCTCGAATACAATTAGCAATATGAATCTAGTGGTGAATCCTGTAGTAGTTGCTACTTGGGATGCAGGCTTGGCCGCTAACCTTGCAGCTTGGAAAATAATTGGTACGGGTGGAAAGGCTTTAGATGCCGTAGAAAATGGAGTGAAAGTAACTGAGGATGAAATTAACTGCTGTGTAGGTTTAAGCGGTAATCCCGATAGAGATGGTCATGTGACTTTAGATGCCTCTATCATGGATCATGAATTTAATTGTGGAAGCGTTGCTTTTTTAGAACGTATTAAGCATCCTATATCGGTTGCAAGAAGAGTGATGGAAAAAACACCTCATGTAATGCTAGTGGGTGAAGGCGCTCAACAATTTGCCCTCTCGGAAGGTTTTACTTTAGAACCAGCTACCTTATCAAAAGATGCAAAATCATCTTATGAAAATTGGTTAAAAAAATCGGAGTACAAACCAGTTATTAATATTGAAAGAAAACAAGCAACGAGTCAATTAGATCCTTCCTTAATGGCACCACATAAACTAAGTAATGGAGAATGGAATCATGATACTATTGGAATGATTGCCTTAGATAGTTTTGGAAACTTAAGTGGTAGTTGTACCACTAGTGGTGCAGGTTTTAAAATGAGAGGCCGTTTAGGCGACTCTCCTATTATTGGCGCTGGCTTATATGTAGACAATGAAGTTGGCGCTGTGGTAGCTACTGGACAAGGAGAAGACGTCATTCGTGTAGCAGGCGCCAGTGCCGTAGTGGAACAGATGAGACAAGGTAAATCACCTGAGGAGGCTTGTAAATTTGTAGTGGAAAGAATAAGAAGAATAAAAAAAGAAAAGGCAAAAGATATTCAAATATGTTTTATCGCGCTGAATAAAAAAGGCGAAGCAGGTGCTTACGCATTACATAAAGGCTTTAACTTTGCAGTACATACCAAGGAGGGTAATAAATTATTTGAATCTTCTTCTTTAGATTAATTATATGTCTACAAAACTTGAGATTGCTGTATTTACGGTGGAGGCTGCTGTCACTGCTTTAAAAACAGGTGCCCATAGAATTGAATTTTGTGAAAACCCTCAAGAAGGGGGTACGACTCCTTCTTATGGAAGTTTAAAAACTTTAAGGTCTTATACTACTCAACCAGTATTTCCTATCATACGTCCTAGAGGAGGTGATTTTTTTTATTCAAGATCGGAGTTTGAAGTAATGAAGGCCGATTTACTTATTGTAAAAGAACTAGGTTATTTAGGAGCTGTTATAGGATTATTGAATGCAGATGGAAGCATTGATACAAATCGAACCAAAGAACTTGTAGATATAGCGGGGTCTTCCATGCAAATAAGTTTTCATAGAGCCTTTGATAGATGCAATGATCCACTCATTGCCTTAGAAGAAATTATTGAAACAGGTTGTAAGCGAATTTTAACAAGTGGTCAAGTACCCAATGCGGCAGATGCCCTACCCTTATTAAAAAAATTAGTGGAACAAGCGGGTGATAGAATTATTATAATGCCAGGTTCTGGTGTGCGTTCTAATAATATCAAAGAAATTATTCAAGCAACAGGAGCTAAAGAAATACATAGTAGTGCGCGTCAAATGCAAGCAAGTAAAATGTTGTATACAAAAGATTCGATGAAGGAAAACATGCAAGCTACCGGAGTAGACACAGAAGAGATTAAAAAAATGTTAGAACAATTATAAAAGCCACTAATACAACATACGCGCTCTAATAGTATGTTTGACTTCTTTTAATAGTGCAATGGCAGTTTTAGATAATTTAGAATCGACATCTAATACCACATAGCCAATTTCATCATTAGTTTTTAAATATTGTCCCACAATATTTATTTTATTTTTAGACATCACTGTATTAATCGCACTCAATACACCCGGTACATTATTATGAATATGTAAAATACGATGTGCATTTTCAACTGGAGGTAAACTAATTGATGGTATGGTATGTGAACCATAAGAAACACCACGCTCTAAATATTGATATAATTTTATACTTACATCTTCTCCAATATTTTCTTGTGCTTCTTCAGTGGATCCACCAATATGTGGCGTAAGAATCACGTTGGATAAGCCTTGTAGCGGAGTGGTGAAAACATCTCCATTTTTTTCAGGCTCTATAGGAAATACATCAATAGCAGCCCCTGCTATTTTTTTATGAACAATAGCTTTACTTAAGGCATCTAAATCAACTACTTCGCCACGCGCATAGTTTATTAAAATAGCCCCTTGTTTGAATTGACTTATAACCGACTTGCTAATTAAATTTTTTGTTTGACTGGTTTCAGGAACATGCATAGAAATAATATCAGAACTACTTACAATATCTTTTATAGATTTTGCAGGCTTGGCATTACCTAAAGGCAGTTTAGTTTCAATATCAAAAAATTGAATTTTCATACCCATGGCTTCTGCCATAATACTTAACTGCGTACCAATATTACCATAACCAATAATGCCCATTGTTTTTCCTCTTAGTTCAAAACTTCCTTTGGCTTCTTTATTCCAAATGCCTTTATGTGCCGCTGTATTTTTATCTATAATTTTTCTAATGAGCATAATAGAAGCGCCAATCACTAATTCGGCAACACTTCTTGTATTACTATAAGGTGCATTAAATACGGCTACCCCTTTTTGCTTACATGCTTTTAAATCTACTTGGTTAATGCCAATGCAAAAACATCCAATGGCTTGTAATTTTTTTGCACTCTCTAATACTTTTTTAGAAATAAAGGTTTTAGAACGAATGCCTAAAATGTGCACGTCCTTTATAATCTTGATTAATTCCTCCTCGCTCAAAGCTCCCGATACCTTTTTAACATCTGTATATCCTTGGTCTTTAAAATACTGAACCGCCTTATCACTTATGTTTTCAAGGAACAAGACCTTTATTTTATCCTTAGGATAGCTAGTGGCATCAAAATTACTCATGACGCAAAGTTAAAAAAAATTAACTGTTTAGTATTCATTAACAATAAATTATGTGTTTATATCGTTAATTTAGTAGCTATAAATGGTTATGGCCACCTTATAAAACTAACAGATGTTCATGCGATTCACCCTCTTACTAGTTTTTTTCTTTTTAAGCATTGCCTGCGGCACGGGTCAAGGCCCTCGATTTTTAAATATTTCAGCTACTACCGTCCTTAATAATGATGAAAAAGAGCGTTTAATAAAAGAAGTAAAAGCTAAATATGAAACTATATTGGGTAATAAGGGTTTTAGTGGTCAAATTTTGATAGCAAAAAACGGCGAAGTTATTTTCGAAGATTACAAAGGCTATTCTAATTTTTCAGATAAGACTGCCATCATTCCTGAAACCCCTATTCATTTAGCTTCTATTTCAAAAACATTTACGGGCATGGCGGCCTTGAAATTATGGGAGCAAGAGAAATTAGATTTGAAAGCCCCTGTTACTAAATACTTTGCCAACTTTCCTTATAAAGAAGTGACGATAGAGCAATTGTTATCTCATCGTAGTGGCCTACCCGATTATACTTATTTCATGGAACCCAATAAGTATAAAACTGTAAAAGTCAAAAACAAAAGAGGCCGTTGGGTGAAGAAACTAAAACTAATAAAGGCTGAAACCCCTTTCAGGCAAGGCTTGTATAATAATCAAGATGTACTAGACTATATGGTGACCAAGCGCCCAGCACCAGCTGCTATGCCCAATAGAGTATTCAAATATTGCAATACTAATTTTGTAGTATTGGCTTTAATTATTGAAAAAATTACAGGTCAAGACTTTCCTACTTATATGGCTGAAACTATTTTTAAGCCACTGAAAATGGAAAACACTTACGTATTTAGTGCCAAAAGTATTGACAAGTACACGCCTTCTTATAATGCACGCATGGTTCCTTATAAAATTGAAAAGTACGATTGCATTTATGGAGATAAAAACGTGTATAGTACAGCAAGAGATATGTATTTATGGGATAAGGCTTTAACGGAAGGCAGTTATGTAAAAGAAAGTACTTTAGAAATGGCTTATCAACCGCAGAGTCCTATTAATAAGTATCACCATAACTACGGATTAGGCTGGCGTATTTTGGCTAAACCTAACGAAGAAAGACTTGTTTATCATAATGGTTGGTGGCATGGTAATAATACAGTGTTTACTCGCTTAATTAGCGAATCGGCGACTATCATTATTTTGGGCAATAAGTTCAATAGGTCTATCTACAAAGGCAAGGATATTGCGTCTGTTTTCACAGGCAAAGTGGATACCACCTCATTGGTGGAGTAAAGTTGCCTTTTTTTGCCCTTTTTTGACTTTTACCCCCTATTTTTGCAGACCTTAAAAGAAATTAAACAGAAAACAAAAGAATAAGTATCGCTATGAAAGATCTTCTATTTTATGCCGTTCCGGCAATGGGTATTGTGGGTTTATTGTATACACTCTTGAAATTCAATTGGGTATCTAAACAAGATGCAGGTAATGAACGTATGAAAGAAATTAGCACTTACATCGCTGAAGGTGCAATGGCTTTCTTAAAAGCGGAGTGGAAAATCCTAGGCTATTTTGTGGTAATTGTAGCCCTATTATTAGGGTTTATGGCTACTAAAAATGCAGAAAGTCACTGGAGTATTGCTGTCGCATTTGTAATTGGTGCTGTATTTAGTGCCACTGCTGGTTATATTGGAATGAAAGTAGCAACTAAAGCAAACGTAAGAACTGCTCAAGCAGCTAAAACAAGTTTAGCGCAAGCATTAAAAGTTTCCTTTACTGGCGGATCTGTGATGGGCTTAGGCGTATCTGGATTAGCTGTATTAGGATTAGGTGGTTTGTTTTTAGTATTGAAGCAACTATTTTTCGTAAATGGCGACCCTTCTGAAATGCTAAGAACCATTGAAGTATTAACTGGCTTTTCTTTAGGTGCTGAATCAATTGCTTTATTTGCACGTGTGGGTGGTGGTATTTATACCAAGGCTGCAGACGTGGGCGCTGACTTAGTAGGTAAAGTAGAAGCAGGTATTCCTGAAGATGATCCTCGTAACCCTGCAACCATTGCAGATAACGTAGGAGATAATGTAGGTGATGTGGCTGGTATGGGCGCCGATTTATTCGGTTCTTATGTTGCTACTGTTTTAGCCACCATGGTATTAGGACAAGAAGTAACTGCAGTGGGTGGTGGAAAATTAGTAGATGCCTTTGATGGTTTATCTCCTATTTTATTACCTATGATGATTGCAGGTGTTGGTATATTATTATCCATCATTGGTACTTTCTTTGTAAGAATAAGTGAGAACGCTGGTTTAAATACAGCTACTGTTCAAAAAGCATTGAACATGGGTAACTATGGTTCTATGATTTTAACAGCCATTGCTTGTTATTTTTTAGTGGGCTATATTCTTCCTGAAAACATGTCACTACGTGGTATTGATTTTACAAGAAATGGTGTAATAGGTGCAATAGCGGTTGGTTTAATAGTAGGTACTTTAATGAGTATCATTACTGAATATTATACCGCGATGGGCAAGCGTCCAGTAATGAGTATTATTAAACAATCTAGCACTGGACACGCAACAAATATTATTGGTGGTTTAGCGGTTGGTATGGAATCTACTTTCATGCCTATTATTGTTTTAGCTGCTGGCATTTTTGGAGCTTCTTATTGCGCAGGTTTATATGGAGTAGCCATTGCTGCTG
This sequence comes from Chitinophagaceae bacterium, assembly GCA_009693615.1. Taxonomy (GTDB): domain Bacteria; phylum Bacteroidota; class Bacteroidia; order Chitinophagales; family Chitinophagaceae; genus Sediminibacterium. Next base: position 8,976 of record SHWX01000033.1, read on the forward strand.
CAGGTATGATGGCAACAACTGCTATGCAATTAGCCATTGATGCATTTGGTCCTATCGCAGATAACGCGGGTGGTATTGCAGAGATGAGTGAACTACCTGCTGAAGTGCGTGAGAAGACAGATATTTTAGATGCCGTTGGAAACACGACTGCTGCAAGTGGTAAAGGTTTTGCGATAGCTTCTGCTGCATTAACTTCATTAGCATTATTTGCTGCCTTCGTAGGTGTGGCTATGCCAGACAATCAACATATTGATATTTATAAAGCCGATGTTTTAGCTGCTTTATTTGTAGGTGGCATGATACCATTTATATTTTCTTCATTAGCTATTCGCGCTGTAGGTGAAGCGGCAATGGCCATGGTAGAAGAAGTGCGTCGTCAGTTTCGCACCATTCCAGGAATTATGGAAGGTACTGGTAAACCAGAATATGAAAAATGTGTGGCTATCTCTACAGAAGCTTCTTTAAAGAAGATGATGTTACCTGGAGCAATCACTATCATCTCTCCTATTTTAATTGGATTTACAATGGGCCCTGAAGCCTTAGGTGGTTTCTTAGCAGGTGCTACTGTAAGTGGTGTGTTAATGGGTATATTCCAAAACAATGCAGGTGGTGCTTGGGATAACGCTAAAAAATCTTTTGAAAAAGGTGTTGAAATAAATGGTGAGATGTTCTATAAAAAATCTGAACCACATAAAGCTTCTGTAACAGGAGACACAGTTGGCGATCCATTTAAAGATACGTCTGGTCCTTCAATGAATATCTTAATTAAATTAATGTCAATTGTATCATTGGTTATTGCTCCAAGTTTAGCGCAATTGCATCCAACTAAAGCAATGGAGGTTAAAACACAAACTGTTGAGATTTCAGTTATTAATAGCGATACAACTATTGGTGCTAAAGTCATAAACGATACAGAACCAACTATGACGCTATCTGCAAATACAAAAACATTGTTACAAGCTTTACAAGAAGAAGGTATTGCTCCAATAGACAATGTTAAGATTCAAATTACCGATGGTAAGATCACGGTAAATGGCAAGGCCTTAACCGCAGAGCAGAATGCTAAATTCTCTATTTATCTTAAGAGTAAAAATTAAAAATGAGGTCTTTAGGCCTATTTATAACCCTATTACAGCCTTAGTTTTATAAAAAATTAACAAAATCCCTCCGATATTTTCGGGGGGATTTTTTTGGAAGTTCCTATAATTTCGTAGATTGCTTACGAATACAATCGTATAAATATGAATAAGACTAGCAGACCTACCGAAAGTGAATTAGATATCCTTAGTATTTTATGGGAAAAAGAAAATGCCACTGTGAGAGAAGTGCATGAAGTTGTACAAAAAACAAAGGAAGTGGGTTATACCACTACCCTAAAGCTTATGCAAATTATGAACGAGAAAGGACTCGTTACAAGAAATGTTAGCTCTAAAACACATATTTACACCCCTAGTTTAAAAAGAGAAAAAGCGCAAGAGCAGTTTGTAGGTAAAATAATTCAAACCTTATTTAGTGGTAGCACTTCACAATTAGTTTTACAAGCCTTAGGAAGACAAAAGCCTTCTGATAGCGATTTAGCCGATATTAAATCCATGATTCAAAAATTAGAACGTAAATAAGCATTTATGCATTTCTTAACCAATATACCATTAGCTATTATAAATAATATAGGTTTCTTAGCTATATTATTTTTGGTATATCAGGTAGCGAAAAGTTTACAGGAAAAAGAGATACTTCCCCTTCAGGCTTCTCATTTATTTAGTATGGCAAGTTTTTTTCAATGCTTGGGCTTAGTTCAATTTATAAGTTTACTATTTTATCCTAAGCTCGGTTCAGAAATAGTAAATACCAGTTTAGATTTCGTGAATACAGGTATAAGTTCTTTATCCATGAAGGCTCCTATTGGGTGGCTTTTAATTATTGGATTTGTTTATTGTATAGTTCTAATAGTACTCATACTTAAGACGGTATTTCAATTCTATCAATTATCGGGTTTAATAAAAACTTCCAATTTTTCTGACTCCCCTAAGTATACTTCTTTTATTTATAGTTTACCTAATGCATCAAAAGGTAAAAAAGTAAAACTAGGCATTTCAACTACAATCGACACCCCTATTAGTTTTGGCTGGATAGAACCCATTATACTTTTGCCCATTGCCTTGGTGAATCAATTAACGGTGAAAGAAATAGAGAGTATTATTTTACATGAATGGGCGCATATACTTAGAAACGATTATCTTATTAATATAATTACTAGCCTTGTTCAAGTAATTTTATTCTTTAACCCCTTCTCTTATTTATTGAATAAAGAGATAAGCCTACAAAGAGAAATAGCCTGTGATAATTATGTAATGAACGCAAGCGTTGAAAAGTTAGATTATTTGAATACGCTATATAAAATTGCAACTGGAATGCATTCAAAGGACGCAGCTATTCAAAATACAAGTAAGTGGACATTGGGAATTTTAAACATACCTAATGAGCTTTTATACAGGGTGAAAACTTTGACAAAAACCAAGCGATTTAATTTTATTCATTCTACACAACTTATCTTGGCTACATTCATAGCTTGCTCATTATTTTTTATTCCATTTAATAATACCCAAACTAAGTTGGAGACCAAGCTAGAGCCAAAGGTCTCCTTTGTGTACATAAAACTTCCTAGTAGCACTGAGTTGAATCCTAGTAGCGTTGAAATAAAGAAGCCAACACATATTTACACCTCCATTCATAAACATAAACGCCTGCTTGAAAAAAATACTGAAGAAAATACCTTGTCGGTGAATTGGAATGATGTTGGTCGTCCTTCTAATTTGATAAATAAGTCTTATGATGAGATGGTGAAAAAAACTGTGCAGTGGATAAAAAAAAGAGCCGTAGAGAATCAATTTGCTAGTTATGAGGAGAATCAAGAAGCTGTTGAATTTGAAGTGGCGGAGAAATTATTAATGCGAGCCATTTTTACCAATTACCAATTAAAAAGAGAATTGTTGAATGATCGTTTATCCAAGGCGACCAATGAAAAAGAAGCTATGGATTATGTGGTAAATAGTAAAGAGTGGGAACAAATGCAACAATTTGAAAAGTGGACTGCTGAATTTTTGCAAAAACATACCCAACCTGAAGATACGACCACTTCTTTTTCTACTTTAAAGGCTCGCTTAATTGTTTACTAATTTCTTTTCCTCCTTCGCAAAACAGCCAGTCTAGTATACTTAGGTTAGGAATAAAGCCCTTACTTGATTCAAATACCTGCAAATAGGGATGCTGAATAGTAAACTGAGCATAATTATTGGGTTGCCATGGGAGCATTGTTTTTTGTATATTATTTATTTCAAGATCCGCTGAAACTTTTTCTAATTTATTTGAATTGTCAATTATATTTTTTTTGCCATCTGTCAATTCCCATTTACCCTTAATAGATTTTTTTAAAAATTGATGACAGTCTTCTAAAAAATCAACTAAGTATTCTTTTTTTGTTGCGTAAAGCTTTTCGAGATCGGCTTCATAGTATTCAAAATATGGTGCTCTTTTATAACATGTTTTAATGGCTTTGAAATGCTGTGCTTGCCAAGGTGCATCATAAGCAATGAGAATATCCTTAATGGCAGTCTTCTGCTCTCTTCCACCTAGTATGGGGATAGTTAAATTCAATGGCCCTTGTGCACTTAAAATGACCATTCTATTTTTAAAACTCATCTTGGTAAAAGCAGCTTCTTTGTCAAAACATAGCTGATTTTGTTTATAGACTAATTCTATAAAGCAAATAGGTCCAAAATATTGATAATCGCTTAGCATCATGTCTTAACAAAAACTTATGTAAATATATTTTTACATTCTCCAATTAACTAATAATTTTTTAATAATTTTAGAGAAATCTTTTATGAAGCCTACTGCTTACCTTTTATTAGCTGTTATTTTATTTTTTTCAGCCTGCGCCGAGCCTAGTCCACTAGTTTTTAAAGGGGTTCAATCAATCAAAATTGAGAAAGCAAGTTTTGGTAAGAATAGTTTTAAAGCAGAATTTGCTTATCAAAATCCCAATCGTTTTGGACTAGTGCTCAATAAATTAGATTGTAATGTATTTATCAATGATCAGTTATTTACCCAATATAAATTAGATACCAACTTTACCATTCCAGCCAATGCAGAATTTATATTGCCTGCTACTATGGAAATAGAACTAAGCTCTTTATTAAAAAATAGTATTGATATTTTATTAAACAAGCCTATGAAAATTGGGATTAAAGGAAATGCGACTATTTCAAAGGGTATGTTCACTAAAACTATTCCTATTAATTTTGAGACGAATCAAAAATTAAATTTAAGAGAGGCCATTTTAAAATAACTTGTTTTAATTATTTAAATATTCCAAGTACTTGGACTTTCTCTCCACTGCATTAATGTTTCTTGGGTTTTGCTATCCACTTCCCCCTTCTCGACTGCTAAGTCAATTAAGCTTGCATAATTGGTTAAAGAATAATATGGAACGCCTGCTGCTTTAAAGGCTTCGTCCGCTAATGCAAATCCATAATTAAATATGGAAACCATACCCACCACTTCCAATCCTGCATTTCTTAAAACATCTACTACTTGTAAACTACTTTTTCCTGTAGAGATTAAATCTTCAATGACTAAAATTTTATTTGTTGTGGCATAAGCTCCTTCAATTTGATTGCCTAGTCCATGTTCTTTGGGTTTAGGTCTAACGTATATATAAGGTAGTTTCAATTGATCTGCTGCCATCGCACCCCAAGGAATTCCTGCGGTAGCCACACCTGCTAACATATCAGCCCCTTCAAACTTTTCAAAAATGACATTGCACATTTCACTTTTAATAAAATCTCTTACATAAGGAAAAGATAAAACCTTTCTATTATCGCAATAAATGGGACTTTTCCAGCCACTTGCCCATGTAAATGGATTATTTGGGCTTAATTTTACAGCACCTACTTGAAGTAGTTTTTCGGCAACGGCTTTCTGATTTGTCATAGGAATAATTTCTATTGGCAAATTTAAAGTCAAATTGCTAGATTCACTTCAGGACTTACTAAATACTATACACATTTTTATGCCCAAACAAATAATAGCAGCTGGTGGCCTGGTAACAAATGCCCAAGGAGAAATTTTATGGATATTTAGAAGGGGTTTCTGGGATTTACCCAAGGGAAAATTAGATGAGGGTGAAACTATACAATCTTGTGCCATTAGAGAAGTCGAGGAAGAAACCGGTATTCAAAATATCAAGTTACATGAATTATTAAAATTCACGAATCATCTTTATTTTGATAAATATTTACAAGAGGAAGTAGTAAAACGCACTTATTGGTTTCATATGACTATTGCAGATATGCAAAAAGGCAAACCACAAAGTTCAGAAGATATAGAAAAAATTGAGTGGCATTCTTTGGCTACCGCTAAACATTGTTTAGAACAAACTTATCCATCCATACTGGAAGTAATAGAAGCATACCGATTAAAAATTAATCAGTAAATTCTTTACTTATTCAAACTTTTAATAACGGCTTCTGGTAAGAATGGAGAAGCATCTCCCCTGTTTCTAATAATATCTCTTACAATAGTAGATGCTACAGAAGTATATTTAGGCTCTCCTGTTAAAAAGATAGTTTCAATATGTCTATCCATAGTGCGATTCGCATCAGCAATTGTTTTTTCATATTCAAAATCGCTTACATAGCGAATGCCTCTTAAAATAAATTTAGCCCCAATAGATTGACAAAACTTTACAGTGAGTCCATCATAAATAGCCACTTCTACTTGGGGTTGGTCTTTATAAATTTCTTCAAACCACTGTTTTCTTTG
>SHWX01000034.1 GCA_009693615.1 Chitinophagaceae bacterium
GCGCGTATTAATGCAGCAGTGCGTGAAGAAGGGCTTACTTACAGCGAATTCATTAACCTTTTATCAAAGAAAGGATCTGATTTAAACCGTAAGGTTTTAGCAGACTTAGCAATGAACGAGCCAGCAAGCTTCAAAGCCTTGGTTCAATCGGTGAAGTAGTTCCATTCTCAAATTTTTTAAAAATCCTGCTCCGACATAGTCGAGGCGGGATTTTTTGTTTCCGCCCAAAATTTCCGCCCCCAATATCCGAGCAAATAACTATTTTTGTGCTCTAAAAATAACAAGCTAACAACCCTGTTTAAAAATGAACAATACCTACACCTCGTTGGTTAATCAAACCTTTCATTTTCCCCAAGAAGGTTTCGATGTGGATGATAATGGTTATTTACAATTTAATGGACTTGATTTAAAAGCCATCATTGAAAAACATGGCACTCCATTAAAGTTAACTTACATGCCTAAAATTGGCATGCAAATTAAAAAAGCAAAGCAAATGTTTGCTGCTGCTTTTAAAAAACATAAATACGAGGGAGATTACTTTTATTGTTATTGCACCAAGAGCTCACACTTTTCATTTATTGTGGAAGAGGCTTTGTCTCACAATGTACATTTAGAAACTTCTTTTGCTTACGACATTGATATTATTAACCAATTGTATAAGCGTAGAAAAATTAATAAAGATATTTTTATTATTTGCAATGGCTACAAGCAGAAATTGTACATGAGTAGAATTTCTAAATTAATTAATACAGGTTTCAAAAATGTAATACCTGTTTTAGATAATAAAGAAGAGTTACAATTTTATAAGCGTAATACTAAAGAGCCTTTTAAATTAGGTATTAGAGTCGCTTCAGAAGAAGAGCCTAGTTTTCCTTTCTATACTTCACGTTTAGGTATTAGGGCAAAGGATATTCTTGAATTTTATGTAGATGAGATTGAGGGGTATGAAGATAAGTTTCAATTAAAAATGTTGCATATCTTTTTAAACAAGGGTATTAAAGATGATATCTATTATTGGTCTGAATTAAACAAGATCATCAACTTGTATTGCCAGCTTAAAAAAATATGTCCTGAATTAGACTCTATTAATATTGGAGGAGGTTTCCCTATTAAGCATTCATTAGGTTTTGAATATGATTATCAATTCATTATTAATGAAATTGTATCCAATATTAAGAAGGCATGTAAAAAAGCAAAAGTGCCAATGCCAAATATTTATACTGAATTTGGAAGCTATACAGTGGGAGAGAGTATGGCGCATATTTACAAGGTATTAGCAGAGAAAAAACAAAACGATAGAGAGTGTTGGTATATGATTGATTCTTCATTTATTACTACTTTACCTGATACCTGGGGTATTGGTGAAAAGTTTTTGATGTTGCCGGTAAATAAATGGGAGAATGATTACCAACGTGTGGTATTAGGAGGGCTTACTTGCGATAGTCATGATTATTATGATTCAGAAGAACATATCAATGAGGTATTCTTACCTAAATTGAAAAATGACTTATTAGAAGACAAGGCCGAAGAGAATAATGAATCTTTATATGTAGGGTTTTTCCATACTGGTGCTTATCAAGATCAAATTAGCGGCTATGGTGGCATTAAGCATTGCTTGATACCTTCTCCGAAGCATGTGATTGTAGAAAAAGATGCTAAAACCGGGAAGCTAGTCGATTGGGTATATGCAAAAGAACAAACTGCTAAATCTATGCTTAAGATACTGGGTTATTTAAGATAGTCTCGAATATAGTCTCGAAATCTATTAATTTTTACGATTTTACTCTATTTTCAAGCAATTATGGCATATTATCTTATTATTAACTGCCTAAAAGTCTTGAAAACAAATTTGTAAGAGATTTCCAAATCACCTAATTTTGACTCAAATAGTAGATGTTATGTACCCTGAAGAGTTTGTATTACCCATGAAGGCTGAATTAGTTGATAATGGTTTTGAAGATTTAACAACAGCAGCTGAAGTGGAAAATGCAGTTAATATAGAAGGTACAACATTAATTGTGATTAATTCGGTTTGTGGTTGTGCTGCTGGTGCTTGTAGACCAGGTGTTTTAATGGCAGTAGCCAATGCAACTCAAAAACCAGATCGTATCACAACTAGTTTTGCAGGATTTGACATAGAAGCGATTAATAAAGTAAGAGAATTACACTTACCTTATCCTCCTTCTTCTCCAGCAATTTTATTATTTAAAGATGGTCAGTTAGTGAATATGGTGGAAAGACACCAAATTGAAGGCCGACCTGCTCAAGTAATCGCACAGCACTTAATTTCAGTGTTTCAAGAACATTGTAATTAATTCAAAAATATTGATAAACGCTTTTTGTTTTTAGATGGGTTAGTAAACACGGCCGCACTTTCTAGTGTGGCCTTTTTTTTTCGTACATTGCATTACCTTATTTATATCAAACTATGTATCCCAATTTATATTATTTAGTCGATGACTTAATGGGTATTAAACTAAACGGATTAAAGCTTATCAATTCATTTGGTTTTTTTGTAGCTATCGCTTTTGTGGCTTCTGGTTATGTCCTATACCTTGAATTAAAAAGAAAGGAGGCCTTAGGTGAATTTACATCTAAAGAAGAGAAGATTATTGTGGGCGCACCGGCTTCAACCGCTGATTTAATTACCAATTTTATTTTTGGCTATCTATTTGGTTATAAGATAGTTGGAGCCTTTACCATCGAAAATGCTTTAAATAACACGCAGGCCTTTATTTTATCCTTAGAAGGAAATATGCTAGCAGGTTTACTAATAGGTGGTTTAATGGTTTATGTAAAATGGAGAGAAAAAAACAAAGAAAAATTAGCAAAGCCTGAAACCAGGACCTTTACTGTATGGCCGCATGATAGAGTAGGTGAAGTAGTATTGCAAGCTGCCTTATGGGGTTTTTTAGGGGCCAAAATTTTTCATAATTTAGAAAACATTGATGACTTAGTAAAAGATCCTATTGGGTCGCTTATTTCATTCAGTGGATTAACTTTTTATGGGGGATTAATTTTAGCAACCATTGGTGTCATTGTATACATCAGAAAACATAATATTAGAGTCATTCATTTTGCAGATGCTATGGCGCCCACTATGCTATTTGCTTATGCAGCTGGAAGAATAGGATGTCATATTAGTGGTGATGGCGATTGGGGTATTGTAAATTTAGCACCCAAGCCTTTCGACTGGTTACCTGATTGGACCTGGTCTTCTACCTATGCGCATAATGTTTTGAATGAAGGGGTGCCTATTAATGGATGTGTTGGAAATTATTGTAACGAACTTCCTACTGCTGTTTTTCCAACTACCTTGTATGAAATAATCATCATGTTTGCCTTATTCGCTATCATGTGGTCGTTTAGAAAAAAAATTACGCAACCAGGTATACTTACTGGTATCTATTTAATATTTGCAGGCGGGGAGCGATTTTTTATTGAAAAAATTAGAGTGAACAATAAATACATGTCACTTCCTTTTCAGCCTACGCAAGCAGAACTAATTTCCACCTTTTTAATGCTTATAGGAATTGTATTTTTGATTCAGTCAAAACGTTGGTTCCCTAAAACTATTGTTAAACCTTAAATAAATTGTATGCCGTCATTTGATATTGCTAGCTCTGTAGATATTCAAACATTGGATAATGCAGTAAACATTGTGAAAAAAGAAATCACCAATCGTTTCGATTTTAAAGGCAATCATGTTGTGATTGATTTAAATAAGAAAGATTATATGTTGAAATTAGAATCAGATTCTGAAATGAAAATTCAGCAAATAGTAGATGTATTATTAAGTAGATCAATGAAACAAGGCATAGATGCCTCGGCCTTTGATTTCTCGAAAGAGGCCTTTCCTAGTGGTAAAATCTTCAAAAAGGACGTTTCTGTGAAAAATGGCCTAAAACAGGAAGATGCTAAAAAGGTGGTCAAACTCATCAAAGAGAGTGGTCTAAAGGTGCAGGCGGCCATTATGGACGATATTGTACGTGTTACAGGCAAGAAAATTGATGATTTACAAGATGTTATAGCTGCTTGCAGGGCGGGCAACCTAGGCCTTCCTTTACAGTATATCAATATGAAATAAGGGTATTTTACCCCTTTAAGCCTTTAAAATTTGGCCACAACCTAGGTTTAGGCTAAATTTGCGTCCTATTAAATAAATTGTACGGCAAAACCCGTGCATCCTTAAAAATCATAATTATGAGAGAAGGTATCCATCCAGAAGCGTATCGTTTTGTAGTGTTCAAGGACATGAGTAACGGTATGCAATTCTTAGGCAAATCAACTGCACAAACCAAGGAAACAGTATTGTTTGAAGACGGTAAAGAGTATCCAGTTATTAAATTGGAGATTTCTAACACTTCACATCCTTTTTACACTGGTAAAAACATGTTGGTTGACACCGCTGGTCGTATTGATAAATTCAACAAGCGTTACGCTAAGAAGCAATAAAAGAGAGACCATTAAAAAATATTCTTTTTTATACTTATTCAAACCCTTTCTTACGCAAGTAAGAGAGGGTTTTTTGTCAAAAAAGACTTTTGAGTACTTACCTTTGTAATGTAAATTATCAATTATGCAAACACTAGATATACTTGCTTTTGGAGCCCACCCCGATGATGTGGAGTTGGGAGCTGCGGGGACTTTGTTATTGGCAGTGTCTGAAGGAAAAAAAGTAGGCATCGTTGATTTAACCAAAGGAGAGTTAGGAACAAGAGGTACCACTTCACAAAGATTAAAGGAAGCGCAATTAGCTTCTCAAGTAATGGGCATTGGTGTGAGAGAAAATTTAGGAATGTCCGATGGTTTTTTTCAGAACAATAAAGAAAATCAATTTGCCATTATTGAAACTATTAGAAAGTATCAACCTTCTATTATTTTTTGCAATGCACCAGAGGACCGTCATCCGGATCATGGTCGCGCTTCTAGGTTAGTAGTGGACGCCGCATTTTTATCCGGCCTCGCTAAAATTCAAACTACGCATAACGGAGTCGTGCAAGCCCCTTGGAGACCCACTCAAGTATTTCATTATATACAATCACGATATCTAACTCCCAATTTTGTAATAGATATTAGTGCTTTCATGGACAAGAAAATGGAAGCCATACTTGCACATAGTTCTCAATTTTACGATCCCAATTCTTCTGAACCAGAAACCTTTATTTCAGGTAATGCATTTTTGGAATTTGTGAAAGGAAGGGCCAAAGAATTAGGACATCAAATAGGAGTGGATTACGCAGAAGGTTTTATTACCCAAAAGTTATTAGGTATTCGTAGTTTTGAGGCAATCATTCAAAAGACAACATAGAAATATTTTAACCCTTTATAATTTAAAATTATGGCCATTGTTAAAGTAGGATTAGTGCAAATGAGCTGTGAGACGTCTAAGTCTGCCAACACTTTAAAAGCAATTGAAAAAGTAAGAGGGGCTGCGAAAAAAGGGGCAAACATTATTTGCTTACAAGAATTATTTACCTCTCTTTATTTTTGTGATGTAGAATCTTATGATAATTTTAAATTAGCTGAACCTATTCCAGGTGAAACCAGTAATACACTAGCAGCTTTAGCGAAAGAATTAGGCGTGGTTATTATTGCTTCTTTATTTGAAAAAAGAGCAGAAGGTTTATACCATAACACTACAGCAGTTTTAGATGCAGATGGTACCTATTTAGGCAAGTATCGTAAAATGCATATTCCCGATGATCCTGCTTATTTTGAAAAATTTTATTTTACACCAGGCGACTTAGGCTATAAAGTTTTCAAAACAAAATTTGCCACTATTGGTGTTTTAATTTGTTGGGATCAATGGTATCCAGAAGCTGCAAGAATTACTAGTTTAATGGGTGCTGAAATGTTATTTTATCCAACCGCTATTGGTTGGGCGACTGCACAAGACGAAGCCACAAATAAAGAACAGTACAATGCTTGGCAAACTATACAACGTAGTCATGCTGTAGCGAATGGAGTGCCCGTTATTAGTGTGAACAGAGTAGGACTAGAGCAAGAGGGTCTAATGAAATTCTGGGGTGGAAGTTTTGTAAGTAATCCCTTTGGAACTTTATTATACGAAGCATCTCATGATAAAGAAGAAGTAGCTGTCATTGATATTGATACAGAAAAATCGGATAGCTATAGAACACATTGGCCATTCCTTCGTGACCGTAGAATTGATTCTTATGGTCCTATTACTAAAAGATATTTAGACGAAGAGGCTGAATAATTAACAAAAGAGCTGAATTATAAAAAATTAAGTAGACACTATTTTAATATGACCAACGCCACTCCAAAATCTTTAGGCTATTATTTCCCCGCAGAATTTGCTCCCCATGACGCCATTTGGTTAAGTTGGCCTCATAAAGAAGAAAGTTGGCCTGGTAAAATTGCCAGTATTTATCCTTCCTACACAGAATTTGTAAAAATTGTTTCTCTAACAGAAAGAGTTTGTATTAATGTGGTAGATGAGAAAATGCGTAACTCTGCTCAAAAGATGTTGCAATTAGCAGGCGCAAATTTAGAACGTGTTCAGTTTTATATGCATCCAACCAACGATGCTTGGTGCCGCGATCATGGTCCTGCTTTTTTGATAAGAGATAATGCAGTAGATCCTAAAGTAATTATAGACTGGAACATTAATGCATGGGGTGGTAAATATCCGCCTTATGATTTAGATGATGTGATTCCAACGCGTATTGGGGAGGCTTTGGGTTTACCGGTATTTCATCCAGGTATTATTATGGAAGGGGGCTCAGTCGATTTCAATGGTGCAGGAACAGTGATGACATCGAAATCTTGTTTGTTAAATTCCAATAGAAACCCACATTTAAATCAAGATCAAATTGAAAAGTATTTGAGCGACTATTATGGCATAGACCAAGTATTGTGGGTAAGTGATGGGATTATAGGAGATGACACCGATGGACATATAGACGATACGGTTCGTTTTGTAAATGAGGATACCGTTATTACAGTGGTAGAAACTAATGCGCTTTCAGCGAACCATGAAATATTACAGCAGAATTTAAAAGAACTAAAGCAAATGCGTTTATTGAATGGCAAGCAATTAAATATTGTGGAACTACCTATGCCAGCGGAAGTAATTTATGAAGGACAAAGCCTTCCTGCTTCTTATGCTAATTTTTATATTAGTAATGGGCATATTATAGTGCCTACTTTTAAATGTGATGCGGATGATAAGGCCATGCAAATAATTCAGTCTTGTTTTACCACTAGAGAAGTAGTGGGTATTGACTCTACCGATATTATTTGGGGACTAGGTAGTTTTCATTGTCTAAGCCAACAAGAGCCTAGTATAGTGAATAAGAATTTATAATTAGAGACTTCATTAATAATCAAAACAAATGCTATTTATAAAAAGAACTTCCTTCGTCATTGGACTTATTGGTTTCATTGCTATGACTACCATTACGGCATGTAATCATTTTCCGTATGCTACAACTAATAGAATCTATAAAAAGCATACTAAAGACTTGGTTACCTTATTAAAAGAAAATCCTAGTCTTCAAACTATTAATCAATTACCCAAGGCGGAAGCCTGGGTGGGTACCACTAATTTTGATTTACGTAAACCTAATTTTGTAGTCATTCATCATACTGCACAAAATTCTTGTGAGCAAACTTTAAAAACCTTTACTTTGGAAAGAACCAAGGTAAGTGCGCACTATGTAATTTGTAAGGACGGCACCATACACCATATGTTGAATGATTATATGAGGGCCTGGCATGGAGGTGTTTCAAAATGGGGTAACAATAGCGACCTTAATTCAAGCTCTATTGGTATTGAACTTGACAATAATGGCTTTGAGCCTTTTGATAGCGCACAAATTAATAGCTTATTATTATTATTAGCAGAGTTAAAAGATAATTACAAAATTCCTGATGCCAATTTCATTGGTCATGCCGATATTGCACCGAAACGTAAAGTAGATCCTAATATTCAATTTCCTTGGGTTTTATTAGCCCAAAAAGGTTATGGGGTTTGGTATGAGCCAGATTCAAAATATACTTTGCCTGAATCTATCTCCATTCCTTTTGCCTTGGCCATGGTGGGTTATGATATCAAGGATACCACAGCTGCCTTGCTAGCTTTCAAACGACATTTTAGAAAAGATAGTACGGCTATAATTACAGAAAATGATAAGTCGGTTTTATATCAATTAATTCAAAATAAATTATCGTACTAACAATTGTTAGTGTAATTTTGTCAAAAAAAATAAGGTATGGATTTCAATTTAACAGAGGAGCAGTTAATGATTCAAAGAGCTGCTCGTGAATTTGCGCAACAACAATGTTTGCCTGGTGTCATTGAAAGAGATGAGCATCAGAAATTTCCCAAAGAACAAATGGAGCAATTAGCTGATTTAGGCTTTTTAGGTATGATGGCTTCCACTGAGTATGGTGGAGCAGGAATGGATACTATTAGTTATGTCATTGCCATGGAAGAAATTAGTAAAGTAGATGCAAGTGTATCTGTGGCTATGAGTGTAAATAATAGTTTGGTATGTTGGGGTTTGGAATATTATGCTACAGAAGAACAAAAGAAAAAATATTTAACGCCTTTAGCGCAGGGGAAAAAAGACGGCGCTTTATATATTGGTGCTTTTTTATTAAGTGAGCCGGAAGCGGGTAGTGATGCCACGCATCAACATACTTCAGCCATTGATAAAGGCGATCATTATTTATTAAATGGGGTAAAGAATTGGATTACCAATGGTTCAACTGCATCGGTGTATTTAGTGATGGCACAAACAGATGCTTCTAAAGGCCCAAAGGGTATCAATGCTTTTATTGTTGAAAAAAATACAGCAGGTATTTTAGTAGGTGCTAAAGAAAATAAATTAGGCATTAGAGGAAGTGATACACATGCTGTTTCTTTTATGGATGTAAAAGTGCCTAAAGAAAATAGAATAGGGGCCGATGGTTTTGGATTTACCTTTGCTATGAAAACTTTAAATGGAGGAAGAATAGGTATTGCGGCACAAGCATTAGGTATTGCTAGTGGCGCTTATGAATTAGCCTTGGCCTATAGCAAACAAAGAAAGTCTTTTGGTAAACCCATTCATGAGCATCAGGCCATACAATTCAAATTAGCTGAAATGGCTACCAGAATTCAATCGGCAAGATTACTTTGTTATCATGCAGCTTGGGAAAAAGACAATGGCCTTGATTATACTACATCTGCAGCCATGGCTAAACTACATGCAAGTGATACTGCTATGTGGGCAGCCACAGAAGCCGTTCAAGTGCATGGAGGCTATGGATTTGTAAAAGAATACCATGTAGAAAGGTTAATGCGTGATGCAAAAATTACGCAAATTTATGAAGGTACTAGTGAGATTCAAAAAATGGTCATTGGCAGAAATATTACTAAATAAAAAAACTATTAATAGTTAAGATAGATAAAGCAACCAATAATTATGCCTGTAAATACTGAAGCCTATCATACTATTAAAGAGCAACTGCAAGGAAAAAATGTGCAGTTGGTGGCTGTCAGTAAAACCAAGCCTAATGAAGACATTCAAGCATTGTATGCATTAGGTCAAAGAAATTTTGGTGAAAATTATGTACAAGAATTAGTAGATAAGGCAGCCAGTTTGCCTTCCGATATTCACTGGCATTTTATAGGACATTTACAATCCAATAAAGTAAAATATATAGCCCCTTTTATTTATTTAATACATGGGGTCGATTCTGAAAAATTACTAGCAGAAATTAATAAGCAAGCCATTAAGCAAAATAAAATGATTGCTTGTTTACTACAAGTACATATTGCCACAGAGGAAACGAAATTTGGTTTTGATGCAGCAAGTTTAACTGAATTTATTTCAAGTGGTCGACTTTCTAATTATAGCAATGTGGTGGTGAAAGGCCTTATGGGTATGGCCAGTTTTACAGAAGACAAAACCATTGTTGAAAATGAGTTTAGTACTTTGAAAAATGTATACGACCAAACAGCTACTCAATTAAACAATGTTCATTTTGATACATTAAGTATGGGCATGAGTGGTGATTACGCTTTAGCCATTGAAAAGGGTAGTAACGTAGTAAGAATAGGAAGCTTATTATTTGGTGCTAGAAATTAATAACTACTTCGTTTTTCCATAATCAAATACTAGTTGACAGAAAGCTTTTACACCTACAATAAATCCAGACTCATCTAAATAAAAATCGGGAGTATGATGTGGGCCTGCTTTTTTAGGATCAGTTCCTTTAGGCATACCTCCTAAATTAAAAAAGAAACTAGGTGCCTTGGCTGCAAAAAATGAAAAATCTTCTGCGCCGGTTACCCAGGTTGATTCAGAAACATTTTCATCTCCTGCTGCTTTTATTAAAGAAGGTAAAGTTTTTTTCACTAAGGCTGGGTCGTTATAAGTGACTAAAGTTTTTGTATCAATAGTAACATCTGCTGTAGCGCCTGAACTTTCTGCAATAGTTTTAGCCGTATGTTTAATTCTCTGATGCACTTCTTCTTGCATTTTGCTATCAAGGGTTCTTATAGTACCTGTCATCTCAGCTGTTTCAGGAATAATATTAGAACGAACACCACTATTAATAGTACCTACTGTAATGACTAGTGGTGCCGTGGTTAAATCCATTTGACGACTTACAATATGTTGTAAACCTTCAATTATTTGAGCACTTGCCGCAATAGGATCTACGCCACCCCAAGGTTGTGAACCATGGCTGCCTTTACCATTTACTTTAATGGTGAACCAATCAGAAGAAGCCATAAAAGCCCCTGATTTATATTTTAGAGTGCCTACGGGTGTTTGAGAAGAAATATGAATACCAAATACCGCTTCAACTTTTGGATTGTCTAATGCGCCTTCTTTAATCATAAGTTGTGCGCCACCTTCTTCATTTTCTGGAGCGCCTTCTTCAGCAGGTTGAAATAAAAACACAATGGTACCTGGTACTTCTTTTTGCATGGCACTTAACATTTTGGCAGTAGCCATTAACATAGCTGTATGTGAATCATGTCCACAAGCATGCATTACACTTACTTTTTGGCCATTAAATTCGGTAGTTACTTTAGAGGCAAAAGGGATGGCAACTCTCTCATACACAGGTAAGGCGTCAATGTCTGCTCTTAAGGCAATGACTGCACCTGGTTTGCCTCCTTTTAAAACCGCTACCACACCCGTTTTAGCAACAGGGTATCTTACCTCAAGATTCGGTAAGGTTTTTAAAAAATCGGCAATGTATTTTCCTGTGTTTACTTCTCTATTAGATAGTTCAGGAAATTCATGAAAATGTCTTCTCCAAGCAATAAGTTCAGGTTCTACTTCTTTTAATAAGGAAGCATAATTTTTAGGTAATTCTTGTGCTATACTAGATACAGTTACAAGTACGAGTAAGGAAAGGAAAATTTTACGCATGGTTTTTATTTTTAATTTTGGCTTTTATAATTTTTTAAGCTTGATACTCTCCATAAATACCTCTTAATACATCTGCTATTTCTCCTAATGTACAATAGTTCTCAATAGCATCAATTACTGAAGGCATAATATTTTCAGTGCTAGCCGCCGCCGCCTTAACCGCTTCTAAACAATTAGCTACTTTTGTATTGTCTCTAATACTTTTTATAGCTTTTAGTTTTTCAATTTGTTGTATTCTTATACTTTCGTCAATTTGAAATACGGGAATATTAGTGGTATAAGTAGATTCAAATTGATTCACACCTACAATTATTTTTTCTTTGGATTCAATGGCTTTTTGATAAGCGTAAGCGCTTTCTGCAATTTTATTTTGCATAAATCCATTTTCAATAGCACTTACAGCGCCACCCATTTCATCAATTTGGTTAATTAATGCTAAAGCTTTTTGCTCTAATTCATTGGTAAGGCTTTCTATAAAATAAGAACCTGCTAAAGGATCGGCTGTATCGCTAATGCCCGACTCATTAGCCACTATTTGTTGTGTTCTTAATGCAATACTAGCTGCTTCTTGGGTAGGTAGTCCCAAGGCTTCGTCAAAACCGTTGGTGTGTAAGCTTTGTGTGCCACCTAAGACTGCAGCAATAGTCTGTATGGTAACCCTACTAATATTATTTAAAGGTTGTTGGGCCGTTAAAGTAGCTCCGCCTGTTTGTGTATGAAAACGAAGCATTAAAGCTTTTTCGTCGGTGGCTCCTAAGTCTTTCATAATAGTAGCCCACATTTTTCTAGCGGCCCTGAACTTGGCTACTTCTTCAAATAAATTATTATGTGCATTAAAAAAGAAAGAAAGTCTTTTACCAAATACATTAATATCTAAACCTTTTTCAATAGCGGCTTTCACATAAGCCTTACCATTGCTTAATGTAAAGGCTACTTCTTGCACCGCTGTACTACCCGCTTCTCTAATATGATATCCAGAAATACTAATACTATTCCATTTCGGTAAATGCTGACCACAGTATTCAAAGATATCGGTGATAATACGCATTGATTGTTTAGGAGGGTAGATATAAGTGCCTCTTGCTGCATATTCTTTTAATATATCGTTCTGTATAGTGCCTGCTAATTGTTTTAAATCAATGCCTCTTTTTTTAGCCAAGACAATATATAAAGCTAGTAAAATAAAACCAGTAGAGTTAATGGTCATAGAAGTACTAATCTTATCTAAAGGAATATCCTTAAATAAAATTTCCATATCCTCTATTGAACAAATAGATACACCCACTTTACCTACTTCACCTTCTGCTAAAGAGTGGTCGGCGTCATAGCCAATTTGTGTAGGTAAATCAAAGGCCACACTTAAACCCATTACCCCTTGAGATAATAAAAAATGATATCGTTTATTACTTTCTTCTGCGGTAGAAAATCCAGCATATTGACGCATTGTCCATAACTTTCCTCTATACATATCGGATTGAACGCCTCTTGTATAAGGGAACTCGCCTGGTAATAATGTTTCATTTAAATTGGTAGGTAAATCGTTGCAGGTATATACCTTCTTTATTTCAATGCCACTATCTGTCTTTTTTTCCGCTTCTTGCATGGCTAAATTTACGAAAATTCAAAATAGAGGGGCTTGTAAATGCCCTTAATATTGTACTTTTGTACTATAAATATTCAAATATGTCTTCAGATACCAATATAGCCTTAAAAACCCCGGTTACCTTTACGGCAGGAGCCATTACTGAGATTAACCGATTAATGGCCGAGCCAGACTTTGATCAACAACAAAGGTTGAGAGTGGGCGTAAAAGGGGGTGGATGTAGTGGCATGACCTATGTATTAGGTTTTGATGTTCCTAAAGCAGATGATGAAATTTTATCCATTGAGGGTATTCCTTGTTGCATGGAAAAATCGCATCAGATTTATGTATATGGAATGGAGATAGATTGGCAAGGTGGTCTGAATAGCCGTGGGTTTACTTTTAAAAATCCCAATGCGTCTAGTACCTGTGGATGCGGTACTTCATTTGCGGTTTAAAATTAGTTTAAAAAATACATCATTCTCGCTCTCTGATCGCTTTGCTCACAAAGTTCGCTCGAATGAGTATTGTTTTCAATCTAATTTTAAACAAATTTCAGTCTGCAGTAATATTGTAGCATAAAAAAAGCCCCCCGAATTATCGAGGGGCTTTTTATTTATAAGTAAGTCTTATTATTTCTTTTTTTCTTCACGGCCTAATGGACGAGTTTTTGCAAAGTCAACTAGTACTGGAGCCGCTACAAAGATAGAAGAGTAAGTACCAGTGATAACTCCAATTAACATGGCGAATGCAAAACCTCTTGTTACTTCTCCACCAAAGATGAATAAGATTAAGATAGTTAAGAACACAGTTAAGGATGTCATAATAGTACGACTCAATGTTTGGTTAATGGCTTTATTAATAATAGAAGCATTGTCTGCACCTTTCATTAATTGGCTATCCTCACGAATACGGTCATATACAATTATGGTATCGTTCATGGAGAAACCAATTACAGTTAATATTGCTGCAATAAAGTGTTGGTCAATCTCTAATGGGAAAGGAACCACTCTTCTCAAGAAACTAAATACGATTAAAGTAACCAATACATCGTGTAATAGAGAGAAAATAGTTCCTAAAGAATATCTCCAATCACGGAAACGAATAAAGATATATAAACAAATAGCCATTATGGCAAAGATGGTTGCTTTCGTAGCACCTGCTTTTAAATCGTCAGATATAGTAGGTAATACTGTTTGAGAACTTTGCTTATACTGAGAATCGAATTCTTTTAAAGAAGTTCCTGTAGGTAATTGTTTCTCTAGTCCTTTAAATAATAAAGCTTCTACTTCTTCGTCAATATTATTGCCTTGCTCTTTAATTTTATATGAAGTAGTAATGTTAATTTGGTTCTTAGAATCTACTGTTTTAATAATAGGAGACTCACCGAATACTTTTTTCAAGTCCTCTCTTACAGATTCAATATTCACAGCTTTGTTAAACTTAATAGTATAGCTTCTTCCTCCAGCAAATTCAACACCTTCGTCAAATCCGTTATAAAAACTAGCAATACCCATTAATAATACTACAGCAGACAACATATAAGCATACTTTCTGAATTCAATAAATTTGAAAGCAGCATGCTTAAAGATACCTCTTGAAATTTTTGTGAAATATTCGAAGTGTCTGTTTTTGCTTGTGTAGATATCGGTAATTAAACGAGATACTAAAATTCCGCAGAATAAAGAAAGTAAAATACCAATGATTTGGGTGGTAGCGAATCCAAGTACTGGACCTAAACCAAAGTAAGCCAAGAT
>SHWX01000035.1 GCA_009693615.1 Chitinophagaceae bacterium
CTATCATCTGCTTTTAATAATATATCTCCAATTTGTAACCCAGCTTTAGCAGCAGGCCCCTCTTTTATAACATAAGAAACAAAGATGCTATCTCTGAACTGCATAAATTCAATACCAATGCCTTTAAAATTGGGTTGCAATTGCTCATTCACTTCTACTAAATCTGATGGGGGTATATAAACAGAGTGCGGGTCTAATTGCGCTAAATAATAATTAGCCAAACGATTACTAGCACTATCGGTATCTAACTTGTCGACATACTTAGATTGAATTAACTGCAAGATTTCTTGCATAGGATCTTTCGTTGTTGAACTAAAAACATTTAAGGGTAAACTTCCTTTAAAAAACACCCCTATTACCACACCCATTATTACCAAAAAGGCATAAAAAAGTGGGGTGGACCAATTTGATTTATTATTTTCTTGCATGCTAGTTTTATTCGGGCTAAAATTACACTAAAAAGGCTATTTTCACACACAAGATTATAACCTATGGCTAAGAATTATATTATTGCTGATAGCGGCGCTACAAAATGCCAATGGACTATTGTGAATTCCAATAAGAAAACAACCCTTACAAGTGTAGGCATTAGCCCCTATTTTCTAAGCGCTGCGCAAATTCAAACAATAGTAGAAAAAACTTTTAAAAATAAAATTAAATTAGACAGCGTTGATGCAGTTTATTTTTATGGTACGGGCTTAAGCAATCCTCAAAATGTTATTCAATTAAAGAAAGCATTAAAAGCTGTTTTTACCAAAGCGAAACTGGATATTCAAACCGATTTAGTAGCTGCTGCAAGGGCTACTTGTCAAAATACAAAAGGAGTTGCCTGTATTTTAGGCACAGGTTCTAATACGGGATTTTATAATGGCAAAAAAATTACCAAAAATAGTCCTGGCTTAGGTTATGTATTAGGTGATGAAGGCAGTGGCGCTTATTTAGGCAAAAAAGTAATTCAATATTATTTGTATAAAACCTTTGACGAAGATTTAATGTCAAGGTTTGAAAAGAAATTTAATACCTCTAAGGATGAAATTTTAAATAGCGTGTATAAAGAAGCCACTCCTAATAGATACCTTGCTATATTCACCGAATTTTTGGTAGAGAACAGAGGACATTATATGATTGAAAATATTATTGAAGACGGCTTGAACGATTTTTTCTACGCTCATATTAATAAAATGAATGAAGCCTGGTTATACCCTATTCATTTTGTAGGCAGTGTGGCCTTTGGCTTTAAGGATATTATTAAGCAACTAGCCTTAAGCTACGAAATTGAATTAGGTAGTATTGTTAAATCTCCGATGCAAGGCCTTATAGCTTTTCATCAAAAAAATAAATAGCTTTAGTATAGCAGTGCAAGTATATGCATGATATAGAACCTCATTATCATTGGCGCCATTTATATATGGCAGAAGAAGATCCAAGATCTATTTTTTTTGGACGTACTTATAGCGAGTTTGAATTTTCTCAAGCCGTATATAATTATTTTATACATCCTCAGTGGGATGAGTTCGGCAGCAAAACCTTGTACCTGAAAATTCTTTTTGTAGACTATGACTTACAATTTGCCATCATTGAAATGATTGGCGAGTGGAACGATGCCATAGAGAACGATATCATGGAATTGAAAAGAGAAGTCTTAGATAAATTAATGGAAGAAGGCATTTATAAATTTATTATGATTGCCGAAAGCGTTTTTAACTTTCATAGTGGAGACAAAGATTATTATGAAGAATTATACGATGAATTATCGGATGAAAATGGCTGGGCCGTTTTAATTAATTTTCACCAAGGTGCCCAACACGATTTTTTGTTGAGAAAACTTAACCGCTACATTGAACTGATGGAAATACCTGCTTGGAGAACATTTAAGCCCGAAGACTTTTTTCAATTAATTGACGATAAGATTTCCCAAAGGTTATTATAGGAAATTATAACATGGAATTAATATAATAAGAATTTAATATATTAATTCTTCATAAGCACCCTGCAACTCATTATACGCATGATTGTCCTTGGCTAATTTCGCTGCCACCATCCCTTTTTCATACCACTCAATCGCCTTTTCTTTCTGGCCCATTCGCTCTAGGCATTTGGCAAAATGATAATAGGATCCAATATAATCGGGTGAGTCAGTAAGCACGGCTAGCAGTAAATCATGGGCTTTTTGCTCCTCCCCTAATTTAATATATTCCATTGCCAAGGCATGTCTTAAAAAGTTATCCCTAGGTTGTTGATTTAAAAATTCAATAATTCTTTCTATTCGTTGCATCTTGACTTATATTTGCGTTAGTTGCATAAACAACTAACAATTTAACAAAATTAGCGATCATGAAAATCTTAGTTTGTATTAGTAAAACACCCGATACGACTGCTAAAATTGCCTTCACCGAAGGTAATACAAAGTTCGATGAAAATGGAGTGCAGTGGATTATCAACCCTTATGACGAATGGTATGCTTTAGTAAAAGCCATTGAATTAAAAGAGAAAGACGCAAGTACTATTATTCATTTAGTAACCGTGGGCACAGCAGATGCAGAACCAATTATTAGAAAAGCATTGGCATTAGGTGGTGATGAAGCCATTAGAGTGAATAGTAATAGCAATGACTCTTTTTATGTAGCCAAACAAATTGCTGCCATTGCTAAAGAAGGTAGTTATGAACTCATTTTTACTGGTAAAGAAACCATTGATTACAATAGCGCTTCCATTGGATCGATGTTATCGGCAATTTTAGATTTGCCTTTTGTTTCCTTGGCCAACCAATTGGATTGCAATGGAAATTTAGCTACCGTGAGAAGAGAAATTGAGGGCGGAGAAGAAACCTGCGAAGTGAATTTACCAGTAGTGATAAGTTGTCAAAAAGGAATGGCCGAACAAAGAATACCCAATATGAGAGGCATTATGGCAGCGCGTACTAAACCATTGAAAGTGGTGGAACCTAGTGAAGCTAGCGCCACTACAAGTATCAAAAAATTTGATATTCCAGTAGCAAAGTCGGGTGTGAAATTAGTAGACCCTGCCAATATGGATGAATTAGTAAAATTATTAAAAGAAGAAGCAAAAGTTATTTAAAAGCATTAAAAAAATATTCTATGGTACTAGTATATATAGATCAAGCCGATCAACAAATTAAAAAGTCTTCCTTGGAAGCCATGTCTTATGGCGCAGCGCTTGCAAAACAATTAGGCTGCGATTTAGCTGCCTTGGTTTTAGGCACGGTACAAGATAATCTTGCAGACCTAGGAAAAAATGGTGCCCAAAAAGTGTATCATATTAAAAATGAAAGCTTGAATACATTGGATGTAAAATTACATTCCACCTTAATTGCCAATGCCGCTAAAAATGTGAACGCTACTGTAGTCGTTTTTGCACATAATATAAATGGTAGGGCCATTGCTCCAGCAGTAGCTGTAAAATTAGAGGCGGGTTTAGTAAGCGGTGCCTCAAGTTTACCCAATACAGTAAATGGTTTTGTAGTCACTAAAACAGTTTTTTCTGGCAAAGCCTTTGCCTCTATTCAAATTGAAACACCCATTAAAGTCATTGCGATTAATCAAAATAGTTTTGGCGTAGTGGCTTATGATAGTTCAGCAACAGTAGAAGAAATGAATATTCCAATACCTGCCCCTTCAATTAAAATAACTAAAGTAGAAAAAATAGAAGGTGAGATTCCATTAACAGAAGCTAGTTTAGTTGTAAGTGGAGGCCGTGGTTTAAAAGGGCCTGAACATTGGGGTATTTTATTAGACCTAGCTAAATCCCTTGGAGCTTCTACCGCTTGTAGTCGCCCTGTATCAGACTCAGATTGGAGACCTCACCATGAACATGTGGGTCAAACGGGTATTCAAATTGCGCCTAACTTATATATAGCCATTGGTATTTCAGGAGCCATTCAACATTTAGCAGGAGTGAATAGAAGTAAGACCATTGTGGTTATTAATAAAGACCCAGAAGCACCGTTTTTTAAAGCGGCCGATTACGGAGTCATTGGAGACGCCTTTGAAGTAGTACCAGCACTCACTGCTGCAATTTTAAAATCGAAAACAGCTAATTAGTTTATTTACATAAATTATTTACAACAATATTTGTAGCCATATTTAGAGCGATCTTAACTGACCTCCATCCACTGGCAAGTTTATTCCATTAATAAAGCCAGCTTCTGCACTGCATAAAAAACAAACGGCAGCAGCTAACTCTTCAGGTTCACCTAATCTTTTAATGGGAATACTATTTTCAATATTTTTTGAAATGGCTTCTATAGATACACCCGCTTTTTCTGCTCTATTAGAAAATAAATATTTTAATCTTTCCGTTTTCGTAAAACCAGGCAATACATTATTGACTGTTATGCCCCATTGACCTAATTCTCTTGATAAAGTTTTAGCCCAATTGGCCATACCTGCGCGAATGGTATTGGATATTCCTAAATCATCAATAGGTTCTTTGATAGAAACAGAAAGTATATTAACAATTCTACCAAAATTAGCCGCACGCATACTCGGAAGAATTAGCTGTACCATTTGATGCGCATGCAATACATGAGATTCAAAAGCCAATTTTAAATCATCTATACTTGTTTCAAATAAAGGACCTGCAGCAGGACCTCCGGTATTATTCACTAATAAATGAACCGTTTTTATTTTTTCTAAAAATTGGGTAATTATTTTATTAGACTCTACTAAATTTTGAGTGTCGATGATTAAATAACTATGTTCTTGCGCTAAAGGTTTAGGCAAATTATTGACAACTTGCTTTAGCTTTTCTTCTGTTCTAGCATAAACAATAACTGTGGCTCCTGCAGCCGCCAAACCAATAGCGCAGGCTGCACCAAGCCCTTGTGAAGCGCCTCCTACTAATGCAATTTTGTTTTGTAATGGATACATGATTATATTTTTGGGTCTAAGCACTTAATTTAGCATAATCTTCTCTAACAGGATTAAATACATCTATAATATCGCAATCGGTAATACTTTTTCCTGAATGCACCGTATTAGAAGGAATGATAAATAAATCACCTGCAGATAATAAATAGGGCACCCCTTCCACCGTTAATTCAAAATCTCCCTTAACAATATGCGTTACTTGCTCATGTATATGTTGATGCGCCGGTAAAGTATACCCTGCTTTTGAATGTACAAAGGACCATGTCATAGAGTTGCTGTGTAATAACTTAGAATCAAAGCCAGCGCACAATGTAACGGGTTTAATATCGTCTAAATGTATGGGTTTCATAAGATTTATTTATTATTCACAATTTAATACTTCTATTAAAAATAGGCCTTAAAAGATTCAATTTTTAATTAACTTTGAATGGCAAACCAGCAATATGCAGAAAATTGAACTTGAAATAGTGGCTTTATCCCATAGCATCACCCAATCTAACTCCTATGCAGTTATTTTAGGAGAGGTGAACGGGCTGCGCCGACTGCCCATTGTCATTGGTGGCTTCGAAGCCCAGGCCATAGCCGTTGCTTTGGAAAATATGCACCCTTCTCGCCCACTCACGCACGACTTAATGAAAAATTTTATGACTGCCTTTGATATTCAATTGCAGGAAGTGTATATATGCGATTTACAAGAAGGTATTTTTTATTCTAAACTAGTTTGCTTTACTGCGAATGATACTATTGAAATTGATAGCAGAACCAGTGATGCACTCGCCTTGGCTGTTCGTTTTGGTTGCCCTATATATGTGTACTCCAATATTTTGGAACAAGCAGGTTTAGAAAACGAAAACGCAGAAAAAAATATCACGCCCACTAAAGTTGCTGCCGAACCAGTGGCCAACGATTTAACAAATATGTCTTTGGTTGATTTAAATAAATTATTACAAGAAGTTTTAGAACAGGAAGACTATATCCGCGCTATTGATATTCGTGATGAAATCAATAAGAAAACTGCGCAAAAGAAATCATAGCTAATGATTCAATTTTCTCCTTGCAAAATTAATTTAGGCTTATCTATCTTAGAAAAAAGAGTAGATAGTTTTCATGCATTAGAAACTGTTTTTTACCCCGTAGGCTTGCATGATATTGTAGAAATAGTTCCAGAAAAATTATTCAAATTTTCCCATACCGGTATTTCTATTCCAGGTGAGGCATTTAATAATTTATGCGTCAAAGCCTACCAATTATTAAAAGCCGATTTTCCTCAAATGAGTAGTGTTCAAATGCACTTACATAAAAATATTCCCATGGGCGCGGGCTTAGGCGGAGGGTCTGCCGATGGAACTACGGTACTTATATTATTGAATCAATTATTCGAATTGAAATTAACTCAAAAACAATTACTTGATTACGCTGCAAGCTTAGGAAGCGATTGTCCTTTTTTTATTTTTAACGAAGCCTGTCATGCTACTGGAAGAGGAGAAATACTAGCACCCATTTCAATTGACCTAAGCAATTATACCATTGCACTCATTCACCCCGGCATTCATATTGCTACGTCTTGGGCATTTCAACAATTAAGCCCTTGTGTAAAAGAAAAATCTATCTTAACTATTATTAAGCAACCAATGAGCACTTGGAAGACTGAATTAATAAATGATTTTGAAGCCCCTGTTTTCAAAGCGCACCCCCAATTAGAAGCATTCAAAAATAATTTATACGAGCAAGGGGCTATTTATGCAAGCATGAGTGGTTCGGGAAGTTCACTATTTGGTATTTTCCCTAAAGGAACTAAGCTTGCACCACCCGATCTAGGAACTTCAATAAGAGTGGATCATATTTAATTGCTAACGTTCGTTATTTAATGAATTTTAAGCATTTGATTTAAATTCTTTAAACAATATTAAATGGTTCATAAATTTATTGTGGTTCTGCTATAAAAAATCCTTGTTTTTTCGTAATTTTCAACGAATCGCTAACCGAACAGGGCTTCCCTATAAATAACTGGTTGAAATGATGAAAAAAGAACAATTAGGATTGTATGATCCTGCTTATGAACACGACGCTTGTGGTATTGGCTTTGTTGCTAATATTAAAGGTGTAAAATCACATCAGCATGTCATTGATGGTCTCACTATTTTAGAAAACATGGAACACCGCGGTGCCTGCGGTTGTGAAATTAATACAGGAGATGGAGCAGGTATCATGATTCAAATTCCGCATGAATTTTTCTTTGATGAATTATTACAACAAGGCATTCACCTACCCGACTTAAATGAATATGGTGTTGGATTTATATTTTTCCCATCAGATAAATCAATTGTTACTGAGTGTAAAGAAATTTTTGCAAGGGCTGCTGAAAAATTAGGCATTGAAATTATTGGTTATAGAAAAGTACCGGTTAACAGAGATACCATTGGCCCTTCTGCTTTATCGGTAGAGCCAGTGATGGAACAAGTGTTTTTAAAAAAGCCAGATCATATCAGCAATCCAGAGGATTTTGAAAGAAAACTTTTTGTTTTAAAGAATTACGCTTCTCATACTATTAATAACACTATTAAAAAAGAAGTCATTGGTTTTTATATGGCCTCTTTATCTCAAAGAGTCATTGTATATAAGGGTCAATTAACAAGTCATCAAGTTAGAGAATACTTTCCCGACTTAAGCGACAAGCGAGTAGTCTCTGCTTTTGGATTAGTGCACTCTCGTTTTGCAACCAATACTTTTCCTTCTTGGAAATTGGCTCAGCCTTTCAGATACATCGCACATAACGGAGAAATTAACACCTTACAAGGAAACTTAAATTGGTTAAGATCTAATGAGTCTAGTTTTTTCTCTCCTTATTTTTCTAAGGAAGAATTAGAAATGATTTTACCTGTTGTCACCAATGGCCAATCAGACTCTGCTTGTTTAGACAATGTTATTGAACTACTTACTTTATCGGGTCGCTCTTTACCCCATGTAATGATGATGCTTATTCCAGAAGCTTGGGATGGCAATGAATTAATGGACCCTATTAAAAAAGCTTTCTATGAATTTCATGCTGCCTTTATGGAGCCTTGGGATGGTCCTGCATCTATTTCATTTACAGATGGAAAAATTATTGGTGCTACATTAGATAGAAATGGATTAAGACCTTCCCGTTACTGCGTCACCAATGACGACCGTGTAATCATGGCCTCTGAAACAGGTGTATTACCTATCGACCCTTCTACTATTATTGAAAAAGGTCGTTTACAACCAGGGAAAATGTTTGTGGTAGATATGGAAGCGGGTAAAATTATTAGCGATACCGATTTAAAACAAAGTATTTGCGCGCAACAACCTTATGCCGATTGGTTAAATAAATATAAAATTCGTTTGGAAGAATTACCTGAACCCAGAATTCAATTCACCCATTTAGAACACGATCAAATTTTTAAATACCAAAAAGCATTTGGTTATACCAAAGAGGATTTAGAAAATATCATTACACCCATGGCCACCGATGGTAAAGAGCCTATTGGTTCTATGGGTACCGATACGCCTTTAGCCGTATTAAGCGATCAACCTCAACATATTACTAGTTACTTCAAGCAATTGTTTGCTCAAGTAACTAACCCGCCCATTGATCCTATTCGTGAAAGAATGGTGATGTCACTTGCTACTTTTGTGGGAAGCCAAGGAAATTTATTAACAGAAGACCCAATGGCAAGTCACTGCGTTGCTTTAAAACATCCCATTTTAAACAACCATGAATTAGAGAAAATTAGAAGTATTGATACAGGGGTGTTTCAAGCCAAAACTTTACAATGTTATTTCAGAGCAGATGGTAAAGAAGGTTCTTTGAAAAAAGGATTAGATCGTTTATGCCGCTATGCAGTAGACGCGGTGGAAGATGGATTTGAAGTTATTGTTTTAACAGACCGCTCCATCGATTCTGAACATGCTGCTATTCCAACACTTCTTGCTTGCGCGAGTGTGCATCACCACTTAATTAGAAAAGGCTTAAGAGGTAAAGTGGGTATTATAGTAGAAGCAGGTGATGTATGGGAAGTTCATCATTATGCTTGCTTAATTGGTTTCGGAGCCACTGCTATTAACCCCTATATGGCGCTCTCTACTATTCGTGATATGAAATTGCACGATAAAATTAAATCGGAGTACGACTCAGAAAAATTAAAGAAAAATTATATTAAAGCTGTGAATGAAGGATTGTATAAAGTATTCTCTAAAATGGGTATCTCTACTTTACAATCTTATCAAGGGGCACAAATATTTGAAATTATTGGCATTAATAAAGAAGTAGTGAATCGTCATTTTACAGGTGCTACTTCTCGTATAGATGGAATGGGCTTAGATGAAATTGCTAAAGAAATTTTAGC
Source organism: Chitinophagaceae bacterium (assembly GCA_009693615.1). Lineage (GTDB taxonomy): Bacteria > Bacteroidota > Bacteroidia > Chitinophagales > Chitinophagaceae > Sediminibacterium. Next base: position 9,257 of record SHWX01000035.1, read on the forward strand.
CAAGCATGATTTAGCCTTTGCTAAAAAATCATCTCCTATTGACCGATTAACAGAAGGTGGAGTTTATCAGTGGAAGCGTCGTGGTGAATTTCATTTATTCAATCCACAAACCATTCATTTATTACAGCACTCTACTAAAATGAATGATTATCCTAGCTTTAAAAAATATTCAAAGCTAGTGAATGATCAAACAGAAAAAGCTTGTACACTAAGAGGCTTATTTGATTTTAAACCGAGTCGCCCCTCTATTTCTATTGATGAAGTAGAACCAGCTTCCGCAATTTACAGACGCTTTGCAACAGGAGCTATGTCATTCGGATCTATTTCATGGGAGGCGCATACTACACTTGCTATTGCCATGAATCGATTGGGTGGAAAATCAAATACGGGTGAAGGTGGTGAAGATGAAATTCGTTATGAAAAATTACCGAACGGTGATTCTATGCGAAGCTCCATTAAACAAGTAGCCAGTGCAAGATTTGGTGTAACAAGTTATTATTTATCTGAAGCAGATGAATTACAAATAAAAATGGCACAGGGTGCAAAACCTGGTGAAGGTGGTCAATTACCTGGATATAAAGTAGACGATTGGATTGGTAAAACAAGACATGCCACTCCTGGTGTAGGTTTAATTTCTCCTCCACCCCATCATGATATTTATTCTATCGAAGATTTATCACAGTTAATATTTGATTTAAAAAATGCGAACCGTGCTGCAAGAATTAATGTAAAATTAGTTTCTAAAGCAGGTGTGGGTACCATTGCTGCTGGTGTTACGAAGGCAAAAGCCGATGTGGTTTTAATTGCAGGTTTTGATGGTGGCACAGGCGCTTCTCCATTAAGTTCTATTAAGCATGCAGGCTTACCATGGGAATTAGGACTAGCAGAAACGCATCAAACATTGGTGAAAAATAAATTAAGAAGTCGTGTGGTAGTGCAAGCCGATGGACAAATGAAAACGGGACGCGATATAGCTATTGCTACTTTATTAGGTGCAGAAGAATGGGGCGTGGCTACTGCTGCATTAATAGTAGAAGGATGTATTATGATGCGTAAATGTCATATGAATACTTGTCCGGTGGGTGTGGCAACACAAGATCCTGAATTACGCAAACGCTTTAAAGGCGACCCCGACCATGTGGTGCGCTTCTTTGAATTTATTACCCAAGAGCTGCGTGAAATTATGGCTGAATTAGGCTACCGTACTATTAATGAAATGGTAGGTCAAGTAGACGCCTTAACTATGCGTGAAAATATTAATCATTGGAAGTATAAGAATTTAGATTTAAGCGATGTATTATATAAAGAGCCAGCAGAAGCAGGTGTAGGATTATATCAAACAGAAGCGCAGGATCATTTAATGAGTGAAGTCTTAGATTGGCAATTACTAGCAGCTGCGAAACCTGCTATTGAAAAGAAAGAAAAAGTAAAGGCTTCTTTCCCTATTAAAAATACCGATCGTACCACGGGTACCATTGTTTCTAATGAAATAACGAAAGTACACAAAGCCGAAGGTTTACCTGAGGATACTATTCATTTTAATTTTAAAGGAACAGCAGGACAAAGTTTTGGCGCCTTCAATACCAAAGGAGTAACCTTAGAATTAGAAGGAGATGCAAATGATTATTTTGGAAAAGGATTAAGTGGTGCGCAGTTAATTATATACCCCGACAAAAAAGTAAGCTATATACCTGAAGAAAATATTATCATTGGTAATGTTGCCCTTTATGGTGCCACTAGTGGTATTGCCTATATAAGAGGTAAGGCGGGTGAAAGATTTGCTGTGCGTAATTCTGGTGCCACCGTGGTGGTGGAAGGTATTGGTGATCATGGTTGCGAATACATGACAGGTGGTGTGGCTGTAATATTAGGCAAAACGGGTAGAAACTTTGGAGCAGGTATGAGCGGAGGAATTGCTTTCGTGTATGATGTTGAAAATAATTTTGAGGTTTTGTGTAATAAAGAAATGGTAGAATTAGAAGCGCCTGATAAAGAAGATGAAGCTTTACTTAAAAAACTAATTCAAGCGCATTTTGATAAAACTGGAAGCGCGGTGGCTAAATTTATTTTAGCTGACTTTGATAATCAATTAAAACAGTTTGTAAAAGTGTTCCCTTCTGATTACAAAGAGGCATTAGCAAAACAAAAATCAAAATTAGTAGCTAGTAAATAAAGAATATGGGTAAACCAACTGGATTTAAAGAATTTACGAGAGAACTCCCTACTAAAGTATCAGTAACGGAGCGCAAGAAAAACTACAACGAGTTTATTAACTTGCTACCTGAGCAAAAGTTAAACGAACAATCGGCGCGTTGTATGAATTGCGGTGTACCCTTCTGTCACAATGGATGTCCTTTAGGCAATATTATTCCTGAGTTCAATGATGCAGTGTACAATAAAGAGTGGAAGGATGCTTATGAAATTTTAATATCTACCAATAATTTTCCCGAGTTTACTGGAAGAATTTGTCCGGCCCCTTGCGAGAGTGCCTGTGTATTAGGTATTAACCAACCCGCAGTAACCATTGAAGAAATTGAAAAACATATTATTGAAATAGCTTTTGAAAAAGGTTTTGTAACGCCGCGTAAGCCTATGGTTCGCACTGGTAAGAAGGTAGCCGTGATTGGCTCTGGCCCTGCCGGACTAGCCACTGCTGCACAATTAAATTATGCAGGCCATGAAGTAACCGTATATGAGCGTGATCCAAAACCAGGGGGTTTATTACGCTTTGGCATACCCGATTTTAAATTAGAAAAAAATGTAGTTGAAAGACGCATTAGTTTATTAGAAGAAGAAGGTGTTCGTTTTATTTGTAATGCCAATGTGGGGGTGAATATAAGAGTGAATGATATTATGCGTGATTATCATGCCGTGGTACTAGCAGGTGGATCAACCATACCAAGAGATTTAACCATTCCAGGCAGAAATTTAAAAGGCGTGCACTATGCCATGGAATTTTTAAAGCAACAAAATCAAAGAGTAAGCACTATTCCATTAGAGGAAGAAGATTTACTAGCTACTCAAAAAAATGTAATTGTCATTGGTGGTGGTGATACTGGAAGTGATTGTGTTGGAACATCTAATAGACATAATGCAAAATCGGTTACTCAATTTGAATTATTACCTAAGCCTCCTGATGCAAGAGCCGATTATATGCCATGGCCTACCTACCCTATGTTATTAAAAACAACTACTTCTCACGAGGAAGGGGCTGAAAGAATTTGGGGCGTTGCTACCAAGGCTTTCATTGGAGATGAAAAAGGAAATTTAAAAGCATTACAAATTGTAGATTTAGAGTGGAGCGCCAGTGCAGACGGAAGTCCTTCAAAATTTATACAAAAAATAGGAACTGAAAGAGAAATTCCGTGTGAACTCGCTTTACTAGCTATGGGCTTTTTACATGCAGACCCTGCTGGTATCATTGATGAATTAGGCGTTCAATTAGACGAAAGAGGAAATGTAAAAGCAACAGAACAAGCTTATCAAACCAATATTGCCAAGGTATTTACCGCTGGAGATATGCGACGTGGGCAATCCTTAGTGGTTTGGGCCATTAGCGAAGGACGTGAATGTGCCCGCAAAGTAGATATCTTTTTAACTGGCTCCTCCCTATTAGAATCAAAGGATAGCAGTTTGTTTTTTCAGCAAGCATAATTGAAGATATTACTGAAGATATTCAGTTTTTTTCCACATCTCCCTTTTTAATCAAACTAAGATAATTATCTAAAAGTGAATGCCAGTAAGGCTTTAGATTAAATTCATGTTTTTTCACATTACATTATAAATATTTATATATATGTATTAGTGTTTATTAAATATATATTTTATGTACTTTTACTTCATAAATAACATATATAATATTTTATAATACTAAAACCCTCTAATCCATGAAAAATCAAGTTGTACAAAAATTCGCTCCTTTTATTGTTTTACTAATAGTAGCAGTATTTGCCTTATTTGAACCACAGCTTCCTAGCTTTCAGGGAGACGCTTCTACTTATAGCGGAGCAGATATAGCCTGGATTTTAGTCGCTACAGCGCTTGTATTTATTATGACCCCAGGTCTTGCCTTTTTCTATGGCGGAATGGTACACCGTAAGAACATTATTTCTACCATGATCAAAAGCATGGTATCAGCAGGTGTGGTATCAGTAATTTGGATAAGCTTTGGCTATAGCTTAAGCTTTGGTGAAAGCATGAACGGTATTATAGGTAATCCAATGACGCATTTATTTTTCAAAGATGTGGTGAATGGAGCGCCTAGTTTACAAGGTGGTACGGCTATGACCATTCCATTATTATTGTTTGCATTATTTCAATTAATGTTTGCTATTATCACACCTGGTCTTGTAGTAGGTGCAGTGGCAGAGCGTATCAAGTTCACCGCTTATATTTTATTTATTGTTCTGTTTATTATATTAGTATATGCACCATTAGCACATTGGTCTTGGCATCCACAAGGATTTTTATTTAAAATGGGCGCCTTAGATTTCGCTGGTGGAACAGTCGTACATATTAGTGCGGGTTGTGCTGCCCTAGCAGGTGCCATTGTATTAAAATCTCGTCGATCTAAATTAGAACAACATGAAATTCCTCCAGCTAATATTCCTTATGTATTAATTGGTACAGGCTTACTTTGGTTTGGTTGGTTTGGTTTTAATGCAGGTTCTGCATTAGGCGCCAATAGCTTAGCCATTAATGCATTCGCTACTACTAATACTGCAGCTGCAGCAGCGGGTTTAGCATGGATGTTTTTTGATGTAATGAGAGGGAAAAAACCTTCTGTACTAGGATTCTGTATTGGTGCAGTAGTAGGTTTAGTAGCCATTACGCCTGCTGCTGGTTTTGTAGGTATTCCTCAAAGTATATTTATTGGTTTGGTGGCCGCTATCATTTCTAATGTCGCTAGCCATGCATTTAAATTATCAAGAGTAGACGATACTTTAGATGTATTTCCTTGTCATGGTATTGGCGGAATGGTAGGTATGTTAATGACTGGTATTTTTGCATCAAAAGGTGTGAATGCTGGTGGTAATGATGGTTTATTTTATGGTAACCCTGCATTTTTCTTTACACAATTAAAAGCAATGCTCATTGTAGTTGCGTATAGCTTTACAGTATCATTTTTAATATTCAAATTTATTAGCATTATCATGCCACTTCGTGTGACTGAAGAAGATGAAGAATTAGGATTAGATTCAACACAACATGATGAAAAATATGGTAGAAATCCCCTAAAGGCCTAGTTTCTTTAGGTTTTCTGGTTATTGAAAAACAAGGTGAAGGCCCGAATGAAATTTCGGGCCTTTTTTATTATATTAGCAGACAGATGAAAATCCTTAAAAGAGCCCTTCAGCTTATATACTGCCTTTATGCCATTGTATTGTTTTCGATACTCACTA
>SHWX01000036.1 GCA_009693615.1 Chitinophagaceae bacterium
TGAAAGTAAGTGTTACACCAGTATCCTCCACCGTTGATATTATTGTACAATCGGTTTACTTTGTAGATAAAGTAAATAAAAATGCTTTACTTATTGAAATTCTAAAAAACACGGCTATTAAAACTGCCTTGGTTTTTACAAGAACTAAACATGGAGCCGACAAAGTAGTAAACCTACTTTTAAAAAATAATATTAAAGCAGAAGCCATTCATGGTAATAAAGCACAGAATGCAAGACAAAGAGCATTGACTAATTTTAAAGCCCAAACAACTAGAGTACTCGTAGCCACCGATATTGCAGCTAGAGGCATTGATGTAGACGAACTAGCCTATGTAGTGAATTATGAAATTCCGAATATTCCTGAAACCTATGTGCACCGTATTGGAAGAACAGGTCGCGCTGGTGCTGGTGGTACAGCCATTTCATTCTGTGATGCGGAAGAAAGAGCATTTTTAAAAGATATTGAAAAGCTAATTGCTAAAAAAGTACCCGTTATTGAAAACCACCCCTTCCCTATGACCAACTTTAATCCTATTAAAGAGGCTAAACAACAAGGAAGAGGCAATTCAGGACACGCAAGGTCTAAGGCTATGGCAAATGGTGGGCAAAAAAGACGTTTTAGTCACCCAAAACCAAATAGGTAATATTACCTTTGATGCAATTAAATAAATTATTTATGCGCATCCTCTTTACCACCCTTCTTTTGTCTTTTGGCCTTTTGGTATCTGCACAAGATACTTCCATTCAAAAAAAAGATTTAATTAGTGCCTCTAAACTATTTGACCTTAGTTTTACTGCCAAGGAAATAGATACTTTATATTCCGATGTCATTGACAATTTAGCGAATTATAAGGCAATGCATAATTTGCCTTTAGCCAATAGCGTACCATTAAGTATGTGGCAAACACCAGTGTTACCTGGTATGCAATTTAATACTGTTCAAAAACCCATTGCCTGGAAATTAGATAACACCGTTCAATTACCTACCAATAAAAATGATTTAGCATTTTATACCCTTGAACAACTTGCCTCTTTAATTAAAAATAAAAAAATAAGCTCCCTAGCCCTTACTCAATTTTTTATTGATAGAATTAAAAAATGGGGAGATACTTTACAATGTGTAATTAATATACAAGAAGAGATAGCTTACGCGCAAGCTAAAAAAGCAGATGCAGAATTAGCTCAAGGGAAATACAGAGGTTTACTACATGGTATACCTTATGGCTTAAAAGATTTATTCGCTGTAAAAGGTACCAAGACTACTTGGGGTGCAGCACCTTATCAAAATCAAACAATTGAAGAAGATGCCTTTGTATATACTAAACTAAAAGAAGCGGGTGCAGTACTCGTAGCTAAATTTACTTTAGGTGCTTTAGCCATGGGCGATTATTGGTTTGGTGGAAGAACAAAAAATCCTTGGAATTTAAACTATGGATCTTCTGGTTCATCTGCAGGTTCTACTTCTGCAACAGTGGCTGGCTTAGTGCCCTTTGCCATTGGTACGGAAACCTGGGGCAGTATTGTATCTCCTTCTACTACTTGCGGTGCCACTGGTTTAAGACCTACATTTGGAAGTATTAGCCGTTCAGGAGCGATGGCATTAAGTTATAGCTTAGACAAAGTGGGGCCTATTTGCCGCTCTGCTGCTGACGCTGCTATTGTCTTTAATTATATTCATGGAACGGATGGCAAGGATGGCAGCGCAGTGAATATGCCATTTAATTATACACCGAACAAAGACATTAAAAAATTAAAAATCGGTTACGCTAAAAATTATTTTGATAAAATAAAGGATACCTCTAGAAATGAATTTAAAGTATTAGAAGAATTTAAAAAATTAGGCGTTCAATTAATTCCAATGAATTTTCCAGATAGTGGTGTATATAATTTCAATATCATGGATGTAGTCATTGGTGTTGAATGTGCTGCACAATTTGATGAAATGACAAGAATGAATATTGATGATATACTTACTAGACAAACTAAAAACGATTGGCCAAACTCTTTTAGAACTGCCCGCTTTGTGCCTGCAGTAGAATATATTAATGCACAAAGACATCGTTACACACTTATGCAAAAAGTAAATGAAGTAATGCAGCAGTATGATGTTATTATTTGCCCTTCAAGAGGCGATGGCAATCAATCGGCTATTACCAATTTAACAGGCAACCCGGTAGTATGCGTACCTACTGGCTTTGATAAAAGATTAAATTTACCCACTGGCATTAGTTTCGTGGGCAATTTATATGACGAGGCCACTATATTGTCTATTGCTCAGGCTTATCAAAAAGCAACCAACTGGGATGAAACACATCCAACCCTATTTAAATAAATTAATTTATTTTTTACGAATAGGTTAAAAGCAAGCTTAGAAGTTAAATAAACTAAAGCCAACACCTAATTGCCATTGACGTGTTTTCCAAGTAGATTCGTCGCCTAAATTAGAAGAGAGTTCATCAGCAGAGCGAATATTATTCATACCAATAACGTACCTGCCATATACAAAGAACCCATTCATGTCCAGTTTTGCACCTCCCACAATTGCAAACTCACCGGTATTGAAAGCTAGTCTGGCAGCTTCTTTGCCATCTTTTTTTTGATCTAGTAAAATACTATACTGAGGACCTGCTTGAATAACAAAACTTTTGAAAACTTTGTACTGGGCCAAAACAGGAATAGCTAAATAATTTAAGTGATAGGTCTCGGGTTTCAATGCATTATTATTCAATAATTCTAATACACTCGGATTAGACTCTAATTTAGTTTGCATTAATATGACTTCAGGTGCTATACTAAAAGAAGAACCCACACCAATTTGAGCTGCAGCGCCTACATGAAAGGAAGCAGCATTTCGATCCACATTTACATTGTTAACACTTGTAAAGTTTTGTCCCAACTTTATGCCAAGAGCAAATTTATTTTGCGCTTGAGCATTCAATGCTATCATGCTGATTAAAAACAAGAATAGTTTTTTCATATTATTTATTTTAAATTTCATTTACAATAAACAATATCTACTGTAGAAATTTACTATAGATATCTTTTATATGACCCGTAAATGAACTGTAGTGTAAAATTAAATCTTATAACTAAGACAATTCAATTAAAGTTATTTCTGGCAAAATACCCACCCTGCCTGGATATCCTAAAAATCCAAAACCTCTATTAACATATAATTGCTGGTCTTTATTGTCATAAATACCTGCCCATTGTTTATATACCCATTGCACGGGGCTCCATTTAAAATAAGGATTCTCTAATCCAAACTGCATTCCATGTGTATGGCCCGATAAGGTTAATTGAACGTTTGAATATTTTGGAATCACTTCTGCCTCCCAATGACTTGGGTCATGACTTAATAATATGGCCACTTCCTGCTCGCTTATGCCTTGCATGGCTAAATCCATTTTACCATATTTTGGAAAACGCGCTTTCGCACTCCAATTTTCTATGCCCACTATTTTAATGCTTTCACCACTTTTTTCAATACTCGTATTCTCATTCATTAATAAACGCCATCCTAAATCATGGTGCACTTTTTTCAGTGCTTCTAAATTTTGCTTTTTCTCCTCGGCCGTATCCCATTTTACATAATCGCCATAATCGTGGTTGCCTAAAGTACTAAATACCCCATGTGGTGCTTTTATTTTACCAAATACATCCATCCAATCCTGCATCTCGGTAGCACGGTCATTGACTAAGTCGCCTGTAAATAAAACGATATCGGCGTTTTGCTTTTCAATTAATGCTATCCCTTTTAATACTGCCGCTTTATCCTTTAAACTACCACTATGAATATCGCTAATATGAATAATTTTAAAACCTTTAAAAGAGCTGGGCAACCCTTTTAATACAATTTTCTTTTTTATGACCTTATAATTATACTTATTCCCAAAGCCATATAAAAGCGAAAAAAATAAAGTGGAAGATAAACCCACTCCCATCCAACTTAAAAATGTAGACCTTGGAATTCCGTTTTCGGTATTCATAAATTTTGCACCCGCTATGGATGCAGCCTGACCCATTGTCCAAAAAGCCCCTCTTCTTAAATCATCCACTAGGAAGAACAAAACCATAAAAATTTGGGTCAGCACCCAACCCATACCGATGGAGAAAAAATACTGCTTAAAGTAAGGGTTCGTGATATAAGGAAATAGCAAAAAGGAACCAAGGCTCATAATACACAAAGCCCAGTAAATTAAGCCCACTGTGGTCTTAGTGCCAACAGATGCCCCCTGCATTAAGATCTTCAATACATGGTAGATATAAAAGTCAATGAGAATCAATATAGTGATGAGAATGACTAGAAACAAGGGGTTGCGCATATTATAATTTAAAGCACAAAATTAAGGCCAAATTGTTACCATTTATGCCTTATTTTTGGCAGAAATTAAGGATATTCAGTTTATGGCTAGAATAATAGGTATAGCGAATCAAAAAGGGGGCGTGGGTAAAACCACTTCTGCCATAAATATTGCGGCAAGTTTGGCCGTATTGGAATACAGAACCCTATTAATTGATGCCGATCCTCAAGCAAATAGTACAACAGGTGTTGGATTCGATTTACATAATATCACTACCAGCTTATACGATGGTATGATTAATCAAACCCCGCTTTCCGATATTATATTGAAATCTGAAATTCCTCATTTAGATGTGATTCCCTCTCATATTGATTTAGTGGGTGCCGAAATTGAATTAGTAAACCTGCCTAATAGAGAGAATGTTTTAAAAGAGTTAATTGCCCCTATTTCCGACCAATACGACTTCATTATTATTGACTGTTTACCTTCTTTAGGTTTAATTACTGTAAATGCTTTAGTGGCCGCCGATAGTGTAATTGTACCTGTGCAATGCGAGTTTTTTGCATTAGAGGGTTTAGGTAAATTATTAAACACTATTAAAATTGTACAAAGCAGATTAAATCCTGAATTGCAAATTGAAGGTATCTTAATGACCATGTACGATGGAAGACTTCGTTTAAGCAATCAAGTAGTAAGTGAAGTAAGAAAGCATTTCGATGAAATGGTATTCTCTACTATTATTCATAGAAACACGCGTTTAAGTGAAGCGCCAAGTGTGGGCAAGCCTGTTATTTTATATGATGCAGATAGCAAGGGCACGGTAAACTACTTAAACCTAGCAAAAGAAATTTTACAAAAAAATGGCATGACTAATATGAGTAATGCCGAGCGTATAATAGATTAATTATGAGTAAGAGCATACCTAATAAAGAACTCATTGGAAAAGGACTTCGCTCTCTATTGCAAAATATAGACGCGGATTACAAAAACCCAGCAGGTAGAGTACAACCAGCGGTGATAGAAAAAGCTATAGCCAGTAATCGTGTCCCCTTAACTGACATCATTGTTAATCCGAAGAATCCAAGAAAAGATTTTGATGAAAAAGCTTTGAAAGAATTAGCTAATTCTATTCAAATACATGATTTAATACAACCTATTACTGTTGCGCAATTAGCCAATGGCAAATATCAATTAATTGCAGGTGAGCGTCGTTTTCGTGCTGCCAAAATAGCGGGCTTAACCGATTTACCTGCCTATGTAAGAACAGGCAATGATAAAGATTTATTAGAATTAGCCTTACTAGAGAACTTACAAAGAGTTGATCTTAATGAAATAGAAATTGCATTAAGCTATCAACGCATGATGGAAGAATTAAGTTACACGCAAGAAAAAGTAGCTGAAAGAATGGGCGTGGACAGGTCTACCATTTCTAACTACATCAGATTACTCGAACTTCCTCCTAGCCTTCAAGCAGCACTTCGTAGCGGTAGCTTAAGTGTAAGTTTAGCCAAACTATTATTAGGCAAAGAAATTGAAAAGCAACTTTTCCTATTTAAAGAAATAACAGAAAAAGGTTTAACCGTAAAGCAAACAGAAGAACTTATTCGTAAGATGAATTTAGCAGGTAAGGCCTTTACGCCTTCTTTAGCTACTACAAAAAGTCAATTGTCTCCTGTCTATAAAAAATTAGAAGATAAATTAACAAGTCATTTATCTACCAAGGTTATTTTACAACACCAAAAAAATGGTAGTGGGAAAATTACTATCGAATACTCTGATCTTAACGGTTTAAATAAAATACTAGAAGCAATGCAATTAAGCATTAGCTAGTAACATTTTTTAAAAAGAATTTATTTAGGATGCGGCTACTATACATTTTATTGCTGCTGCTTATGATACAGCCATCTGCTTCTAGCCAAGATAGCACCTATCTCCAAAAAACAGATACCCTACAACATCATTTACCTCGTCGAGCTACTAGAAGGTCGGCCATAGTTCCAGGTTGGGGTCAAATTTACAATAAACAATATTGGAAAGTTCCTTTAGTGTATGGAGTACTTGCCATACCCGCTTCCACTTATCTGTACAATAATGATATGTACAAGAAAACTAAGTTTGCTTATGAAGCAAGGTTTAAAGCAGAGCAAGGAGACAATAGCGATCTATCTAAGATTGATTCAAAATTGCAAAATTTAAGCATTGGTTCTTTACAGAGCTACCGTAATATATTTAGAAGAGATAGAGACTACTCTATTATGTGGTTTATACTTGCCTGGGGAGTGAATGTAGTGGATGCCACGGTATCAGGACAGTTAAAAGAATTTGATGTAAGTAATAATTTATCTTTTAGAATGGTACCTTATGTGCAACCTCAACACCAACAAACGGGATTGTCTTTGCAATTTCATTTTAAAAGCAACCATTCAAAATAATTTAAAAATAAGGGAATGAAAATAGCAATTATAGGATATGGTAAAATGGGTAAAGCCATTGAAGAAATAGCGATAGCAAAGGGGCACGAAATTGTATTAAAGATAGACGCTTATAATACTTCAGATTTTACAAAAGAAAATGTACAAAAGGCCAATGTTGCCATTGAATTCACTGGACCGGATACTACTTTTGAAAATATAAGTAAATGTATTGAATGGGGAGTACCTGTTATAAGTGGATCTACTGGATGGTTAGACGATTTTGAAAAAGCTAAAAAGCTTTGCGAAGAAAAAAAAGGTTGTTTAATTTATGCAAGTAATTTTAGCATTGGGGTGAATTTGTTTTTTGAAATAAATAAAAAGGTAGCTTCATTAATGGAGTCTTATGATAATTATGATGTATCTATGACTGAAACACATCATACCGAAAAAAAGGATGCCCCTAGCGGAACCGCCATTAGCTTAGCCGAACAAATACTTGCACAAATAGGTAGAAAAAATAAATGGGTCAACGAGGCAAGTAGGGAGGCAACCGACTTAATTATTCGTTCTGAAAGAATTGACCCTGCCCCTGGAACTCATACAGTAAGTTATGATTCACCTATTGACAGTATTGAAATTACCCATACGGCCCATACCCGCAAGGGCTTTGCTAACGGTGCGGTATTAGCCGCCGAATTTGCCAATCAAAAAATGGGTATCTTTACCATGAAAGACGTTCTAGGTCTTTGATTCAAAGCTTATGCTATCTAAAAAAACTCAATATGCTTTACAAGCCCTCTCCTATATGGTAGAGAAACATAGCGACGACCCTATTTTAATAGCAGAAATAGCTACCCAAAAAAATATACCCATTAAATTTTTAGAGAATATTTTACTAGAATTAAGAAAAGCAGGTTTTTTAGAAAGTAAAAAAGGAAAACATGGGGGATACTTTTTTGCACAAGCTCCTGAAAAAATAAAATTATCGGCCATATTTAGAGTTATTGAAGGCCCTATTGCACTGCTACCTTGTGTAAGTTTAAATTTTTACGAAAAGTGCGCCGACTGTAATGAAAAAAAATGCGGCATTAATAAAGTCATGGCAGCAGTGCGAGATAACACCTTGGCCATACTAGACAATAAAACAGTAGCCGATCTTAGTGCTATAAAATAACTAATATGAAAAAAATATTTCTTCTGTTTTTCATAGTCATAGCGTTCAATGCTTCTTCACAAAGTTTAATAGGGGGTGATAATATATTAAAAACGAATTTAACGGCTGACGCAATCAATAATTATAATTTAACTTTCGAGAAAAGTATTAACCGCTTTATTTCTTTATCGGTAAATTATAAAAGCATGCCGCTTTCTAAGTTGCCTTTAAAATCTATTGCAAAAAAATTTATTGATAACCCCGCTATCGATTTTGATAATTTTAAAATTGGCAACACCACCATTACTTTTGAAGGCCGTTTTTATTTAGGCTTATCAAAAATGTCTGGTTTTTATATTGGCCCTTATATTCGGTATGGTAATTACGACTTATCGGTTCCCGCTAGCTATACCTATACACCCGATAAAATTTTTCCTGCTGAAATTGTAAAGCCCATTACTGCAGTCGCCACCTTAGATGGCACAGTGAGAACACAGAGCTATGGCGCCCATGTAGGTATGCAGTTTCAACTATTAACTAAATTAGTATTAGACATCTCCTTTATGGGAGGCCATTATGGAACCTCTACAGGGAAACTTGAATTTAGTCCGCCAGTTGCATTTCCAAGACCAGCAAGAGTTTCTTTACAACAAGTATTAGATAATACGAAGGCAGATCCTTTTAAATTTAAATCCACAGTAGAAGCCAATAAGGCAATAGTGGATATGGAAGGCCCTTGGTGGGGATTAAGGGGACTAGGCATTGGCCTTGGATTAAGATTTTAAATACGCTAGCTTTGCTAGCTCAAAACATTATCAAATGAACGCTCCATTTTTAAAAGATTTATTTAAAGACCAAAGCTACGACCCACAACAATTTTTTTTAATTGCTGGTCCTTGTGTTGTAGAGAATGAAGAATTGGTCATGGAAATTGGAGAGAAAGTTTCTACCCTATGTAAGAACTTAGGTATTGCTTATGTATTTAAAGCAAGCTATCGTAAAGCAAACAGAACAAGTGCTAATTCATTTACAGGTATTGGAGACGATACAGGCATGGAACTCATAAAAAAAGTAGGTGCTACTTTCAAAGTACCTACTACTTCAGATATTCATGCACATGACGAAGCCGCTATTGCAGCAAAGTATATTGATATATTACAAATACCTGCTTTCCTATGTCGTCAAACCGACTTACTTATTGCAGCAGCAGCAACAGGAAAAATTGTGAATGTAAAAAAAGGACAATTCTTAAGTGGGGCTTCCATGAAATTTGCAGTAGATAAAATAAGATTAGCGGGCAACGATAAAGTAATGCTAACAGAACGTGGTAATACGTTTGGCTATCAAGACTTAGTGGTAGACTATCGTAATATTCCTGCCATGGCAGAAAACGGCGTACCCGTAATTATGGATTGCACGCATTCATTACAACAACCTAATCAAACAACTGGTGTTACAGGAGGAAATCCTCAATTAATAGAAACCATTGCAAAAGCAGCTATTGCAACAGGAGCCCATGGATTATTTATTGAAACGCATCCAAATCCTGCTCAAGCAAAAAGTGATGGTGCCAATATGTTGCCTTTAGATAAATTGGCTCCTTTATTAGAAAAATTAGTGAGACTAAGAAGAGCAGTTTCGTAGAAACTGCGATGTATAGATAAGTACATACTGCGATGAAATTAGAAATACCTTTAATGCTTCAGCGGATTGCACTTAGCTAGTCAAATTAATTAGCTAAAAATTAGCAGGCAATACTAAAAATATTTCATGGGATTTCTTTTCCCTAGTAGAATATATCTGCGGATACTTCTCCAAAAAGCGAGTACCATATATACAATAACTGGAGAGCCTAAAGTAAGAAATGAAATATAGATAAACCACATTCTTATTTTGCTTGTAGCAATGCCTAACCTCTCTCCGATGGCGGTACAAACCCCAAAAGCGTGTAATTCAAAAAAAATCTTCATTTTTTGCATAGGAAAAGCGTTAAAATCTACTGCAATCTATTAAAAAAAGTGGATATAAACTGTATTTTTTGCTTCAAAAGGGATCAATTTTGGCTTACCTTTAGCCCAATTTTAAAAACAAAACTAAGTACCATGGCTTTTGATATCGAAATGATCAAAAAATTGTATGCTGCAATGCCTGACAAAGTAGAAGCAGCTCGTAAATTATTAGATCGTCCATTAACTTTATCTGAGAAAATTTTATTCTCTCATTTACATAGTGATCAAAAAGTAGAAAACTTTGAAAGAGGTGGTTCTTATGTCGATTTTGCACCAGACCGTGTTGCTATGCAAGACGCCACTGCACAAATGGCGCTTTTACAATTTATGCAAGCAGGCCGTCCTAAAGTAGCCGTTCCTAGTACAGTACATTGCGACCATTTAATTTCTGCAAAAGTAGAAGCCAAGCAAGATTTACAAGTAGCCACTGCAGATAGTAAAGAAGTATATGATTTCTTAGCCTCTGTTTCCAATAAATATGGTTTAGGATTTTGGAAGCCAGGTGCGGGTATTATTCACCAAGTTGTTTTAGAAAACTATGCTTTCCCAGGCGGCTTAATGATAGGCACCGACTCTCATACCGTAAATGCAGGTGGATTAGGTATGATTGCCATTGGTGTAGGTGGAGCAGACGCTTGTGATGTAATGGCAGGATTACCATGGGAATTAAAATGGCCTAAATTAATTGGTATTAAATTAACAGGAAAGTTAAACGGATGGACAGCGCCTAAAGATGTTATCTTAAAAGTAGCAGGTATATTAACTGTAAAAGGTGGAACCGGTGCAATAGTTGAATATTTTGGAGAAGGTGCAACTAGTATGAGTTGCACAGGTAAAGGAACTATTTGCAATATGGGTGCTGAAATTGGTGCTACTACTTCTACTTTTGGATACGATGCAAGCATGAGCCGTTATTTAAAATCAACAGGCCGTACCGATATAGCTGCATTAGCAGATGGCATTGCCCCACATTTAACAGCAGACCCGGAAGTATACGCCAACCCTGAGAAATACTTTGATCAATTAATTGAAATTGATTTGAATATATTGGAACCCCATTTGAACGGACCTTTCACTCCAGATTTAGCAACGCCCATTTCAAAAATGAAAGAAGCAGCCGCTGCGAACGGATGGCCTACCAAAATTGAAGTGGGTTTAATTGGTAGCTGTACGAACTCTTCTTATGAAGATATTAGCCGTGCAGTAAGTTTAGCGAAACAAGTTTCAGCCAAGGGTTTAACAATGAAATCTGAATACTTAATTACACCAGGTTCTGAGCAAGTAAGATATACCATTGAAAGAGATGGTTTCTTAGAAGTGTTCAGTCAAATTGGTGCCAAAGTATTTGCGAATGCTTGTGGACCTTGTATTGGAATGTGGGAGCGTGTCGGTGCAGAGAAAAAAGAAAAAAATACCATTGTACATTCTTTCAATAGAAACTTTGCAAAGCGTGCCGATGGCAATCCGAATACATTTGCATTCGTTGGTTCTCCTGAATTAATTACGGCACTTGCTATTGCAGGTGATTTAAATTTCAACCCATTAACTGATACACTTACTAATAATAAAGGCGAGCAAGTTAAATTAGACGCTCCTACTGGTGATGAATTACCCCTAAAAGGTTTTGCTGTGGAAGATGCAGGTTACCAAGCCCCCGCAGAAGATGGTTCTAAAGTAACAATTGCGGTAGATCCTAGTTCAAAGCGTTTGCAATTGTTAGACCCTTTTGCAGCATGGGAAGGCACCGATTTAAAATCTTTGAAATTATTAATTAAGGCAAAAGGAAAATGTACGACCGACCATATCTCTATGGCAGGACCTTGGTTAAAATTCCGTGGGCACTTAGATAATATTTCTAATAACTTACTAATAGGTGCATTGAATTTCTTCAATGAAAAAACGGACAATGTAAAAAGTCAAATCAATGGCAATTACGATACCGTTCCAAATAACCAAAGAGCTTACAAAGCAGCAGGTGTGGGCACTATTGTAGTGGGCGATGAAAACTACGGAGAAGGAAGTTCTCGTGAGCACGCAGCCATGGAGCCAAGACATTTAGGTGTTCGCGTAGTATTGACTAAATCATTTGCACGTATTCACGAAACTAACTTGAAAAAGCAAGGTATGTTGGCATTAACCTTTGCTAACAAAGCCGATTACGATAAAATTTTAGAAGACGATACCATTGATATAAACGGATTAACGCAATTTACAGCGGGTAAAGCGCTTACATTAGTATTAACGCATAAAGACGGCAGTACAGATACTATTGAAGCCAATCACACATATAACCAACAACAAATTGAGTGGTTTAAAGCAGGTGGTGCACTTAATATCATAAGAAAACAAGTAGCGGGATGATAAACACAGCACTCGTTTCTTTTGGTATGAGTGGGAAACTTTTCCATGCTCCTTTTATTGATACCAACCCGCATTTCAATTTAGTGGGCTGCTGGGAGAGGTCACAGAAAAATATTCAAGCCATTTACCCAGGTACAAAGTCATTTGGTAGTTATGAAGAAATTTTAAACGACCCTTCTATTCATTTAGTAGTAGTGAATACACCGAACGATACGCATTACGAGTATACTAAACAAGCCTTACTAGCAGGTAAACATGTAGTGACTGAAAAAGCATTTACAGTTACTGTAAAAGAAGCAGCCGAACTAGACGCTTTAGCGCAAAAATTAAATTTAAAATTAGCGGTATACCATAACAGAAGATATGACGCCGATTTTTTAACCCTACAAAAATTAATTGCAGAAGATAAAATTGGCGAATTTTTAGACGTTCAAATATCTTTTGAAAGATATAGAACTACCTTAAGCCCTAAAGTACATAAGGAAACCAATACACCAGGATCGGGGGTATTGTATGATTTAGGCCCTCACTTAATTGACCAAGCCTTACTATTAAGTGGTATGCCAAGTTCTGTTTTTGCAGATATAAGAACCACCAGAAAAGTAGGTAAGGTGGATGATTATTTTACTTTACTTCTTAACTACCCTAGCCACAGAATATTATTAACCAGTGGTATGGTATATATGCAACAATTACCAGCTTATAAAATTTATGGCAGCAAGGGTTGCTTTATAAAATACAGAGCCGATATACAAGAAGACGATTTACTCGCAGGTAAAAAACCCAATAGCGTCAATTGGGGAGTAGAAGCCAAAGAAAAATGGGGTGTATTAAGCACCGATACAGAAGGTAAAATAAGTACTGAAACCATACCTAGTCTTGCAGGTAATTACGGAACCTTTTATGAGAAAATGGCTAATGCCATTAACCACAATGAAGTAGTCCCTACTACAGCCAAACATGGCACAGATATCATACGCATATTAGAAGTAGCAAGAGCAAGCTTTGCCCAAGGAAAAATAATTGCATTTAATAATTAAAGGAATTTTAAAACAAAAGCCCCGATATGTCGGGGCTTTTAAAATCATTAAAGTAAATTTTATTAGCCTTTATATTTTAAAAAAGGCTAATAAAATGCTTACATTTTCTTAGCGTCTTCTAAGAATTTCGCTAAGCCTATATCGGTTAAAGGATGTTTTAACAATCCTAAAATTGAATCTAAAGGACAGGTACAAACATCGGCTCCTGCTTCTGCTGCTTTTACAATATGTAAAGCATTACGAATGGAAGCTGCTAATATTTCTGTCTTGAAACCTTGAATATCGTAAATATGTCTAATTTGACTAATTAACTCCATCCCATCCCAAGAGCTATCGTCAATTCTACCAATAAATGGAGAAACATAACTAGCACCTGCCTTCGCTGCAAGAATTGCTTGACCTGCAGAGAAAATTAAAGTACAGTTAGTACGAATACCATTATCGGTAAACCACTTAATAGCTTTAATACCATCTTTAATCATCGGTACTTTCACCACAATGTTCTTATGAATAGCAGCTAATTTTTTACCTTCTTCTACCATCGTAGCAAAATCGGTAGACAAAACTTCTGCACTAATATCTCCATTCACTAATTCGCAAATAGCTTTATAATGTGCTGCAATAGCAGCCTCCCCCTTAACACCCACTTGCGCCATTAAACTAGGATTCGTGGTTACACCATCTAAAATGCCTAAGTCATTGGCTTCTTTAATTTGAGCTAAATTACCCGTGTCAATGAAAAACTTCATACAAATTGTTTTAATAATTGTCTACAATAATAAAAAATGGCAGGC
>SHWX01000037.1 GCA_009693615.1 Chitinophagaceae bacterium
TGGTGCAAGAAAAAGGAAAAACCTATGAAGGCCTAACCCATTTATTAATGTGGGGTGCGGGCTTTATGTTTTTGGCCTATATGTGGAATTATCAATTCCCCATTAATAAAAAATTATGGACTAGTTCCTTTGTGCTTTTAACGGTGGGCTTGGATATGATAATTCTAGCCACCATCATTTATAGAATAGAATTGCACCATCAACATCAGTTTGCAAGCTTTTTTGAGGTTTTTGGTAAAAATCCACTGGTTATCTACCTATTCTCTGAAATCTTATTTGTTTGTCTTAATTTGTTACAAATAGACAATCAGTCCTCTTTACAGTGGATTTATACCCATAGTTTCGCTCATTTAGCACCCTATTGGTCCTCCTTTGCCTTTGCATTTTCCTATATGCTTGTTTGCTGGCTATTGGGTTATATATTAAATAAATATAAGATATATATAAGGGTGTAAATCTTATTAGTCCATTTTTCTCCATTTGTTTTTTTAGCAGCCTTAAACCTTGTACCTTTGCAGCCTCAAAACAGTACATGGAAATAAGAAACATCGCTATTATCGCCCACGTTGACCACGGTAAAACTACCCTGGTAGACAAAATCTTACACGCTACAAAAGTATTCAGAGACAACCAGGAGACTGGGGACTTGATCATGGATAGCAATGAGCTTGAACGTGAGAGGGGAATTACCATTTTAAGTAAGAACGCTTCAGTAACTTATAAGGACGTTAAAATTAACGTTATTGACACACCAGGTCACTCTGACTTTGGAGGTGAAGTAGAGCGTGTATTAAAAATGGCAGATGGTGTTTGTTTATTAGTAGATGCTTTTGAAGGGCCCATGCCTCAAACTCGTTTCGTTTTACAAAAAGCTTTACAATTAAATTTAAAGCCTATTGTTATTATCAATAAAGTAGATAAAGAAAACTGTCGTCCGGATGAAGTGCATGATGCAGTATTTGAATTGTTTTTCAATTTAGATGCGACAGAAGATCAATTGAATTTCCCTACTTTTTATGGTAGTGGTAAAAATGGTTGGTTTAACGATACCCTTACTCAGTGTGAAGATATCTTCCCTTTAATGGATGGTATTTTAAAATATGTTCCTGGTCCGGATGTAAAAGAAGGACATACACAAATGCAAATTACTTCATTGGATTATTCTTCTTTCTTAGGTCGTATTGCCATTGGTAAAGTAGAAAGAGGTACTATTAAAGAAGGACAAAACATTGTACTAGTAAAAGCAGACGGAAGCTTAAAGAAAAATAAAGTAAAAGAATTATACGTATTTGAAGGAATGGGTAAGCGTAAAGTAACAGAAGTAATTTCTGGTGATTTATGTGCTGTAGTAGGATTAGACGATTTTAGTATTGGTGATACCATTGCCGATCCAGAAAATCCTGAAGCATTACCTGTTATTAGTGTAGATGAACCAACGATGAGTATGACTTTTAGTATTAACAACTCTC
The DNA here is from genome assembly GCA_009693615.1 of Chitinophagaceae bacterium. Lineage (GTDB taxonomy): Bacteria > Bacteroidota > Bacteroidia > Chitinophagales > Chitinophagaceae > Sediminibacterium. Next base: position 1,470 of record SHWX01000037.1, read on the forward strand.
CTTTCTTTGGTAAGGAAGGTAAGTTTGTAACTTCTCGACATATTCGTGATCGTTTAATGAAAGAGACGGAAAAGAATTTAGCATTGCGTGTAGAAGAAACAGATAGTGCCGATAGCTTCTTGGTATTTGGTCGCGGTATCTTACACTTAGGTGTATTAGTAGAGACCATGCGTCGTGAAGGATATGAATTAACTGTAGGAAATCCTCAAGTATTAGTAAAAGAAATTGATGGCCGTAAACACGAGCCGTTTGAAATATTAGTAGTAGATGTACCCGCTGATTACAGTGGTAAAGTCATTGACTTAGTAACTCAAAAGAAAGGCGAGATGTTAATCATGGAATCGAAAGGTACCATGCAACATTTAGAGTTTGATATTCCTTCAAGAGGATTAATTGGACTTCGTTCTCAAATGTTAACACAAACTGCAGGCGAAGCTGTAATGGCACACCGTTTCAATGAATACAAGCCTTGGAAAGGGCCTATTTCTGGAAGAAGCAATGGTGTACTCGTAGCGAAGACGCCTGGTTTAACCACTGCTTACTCTATTGATAAATTACAAGACAGAGGTCGTTTCTTTATTGAACCAGGTGAGGAAATTTATGCAGGTCAAGTATTGGCCGAGCATATTAAGCCAGGTGATTTAAATATTAACGCCGTGGAGATGAAAAAATTAACTAACCACCGTGCAAGTGGAAGTGATGATAGCGTTCGTATTACCCCTAAGGTATTGTATACTTTAGAAGAGTGTATGGAGTACATTCAGTTTGATGAGTGTATTGAAGTAACACCGAAATCGGTAAGAATGCGTAAATCTATTTTAGACGAGAATAATAGAAGCAAGGCCACTAAGGCCGGACAGAATTAATTGCCAATAAAAATTCTATAATGAGTTTATAAAAAAAGAGTCCCGATTTATCGGGACTCTTTTTTTATAATTTTAATCTCTTTCTTATTAGGGTAGTATTAAGTAAAATAACCTTTAAATGGGTTTATTTAATGCCTTCCATAAAACATCTTTTAATTCCACTAAGTTCTTTTGAGTGGCAGATGAAATAAATATATGTGGAATTTTTTTAGGAAGTTCCTTCACAATGGCATCGGTTAATTCTTGATCGAGTAAATCCGATTTTGAAATAGCGATGATAAATTCTTTTTGTAATAATTCAGGATTGAATTTTTCTAATTCATGTTTCAGAATTTCAAATTCTTTTTTATGATCATCTGAGTCGGCAGGAATTAAAAATAGTAAAACAGCATTACGCTCAATATGCCTTAAGAAGCGGTGTCCTAGGCCTTTTCCTTCAGCAGCCCCTTCAATAATACCTGGTAAATCGGCAATACAAAAAGATAAATTATTTCTATATTCTACCATACCTAATTGAGGCGTTAAAGTCGTAAATGCATAATTTGCAATTTTTGGTTTAGCAGCTGTAATTACAGAAAGTAAAGTTGACTTACCTGCATTCGGAAAACCTACTAAACCAACATCGGCCAACACTTTTAATTCAATATTCTTCCAACCCTCAAAACCATCTTCTCCGGGTTGTGCATATTCAGGAACTTGTTGAGTAGGCGTTGCGAAGTTACTATTGCCTAAACCACCTCGGCCTCCTTTCATGAGTATAATCTCTTGACCGTCTTTTAAAATTTCACCTTCTACCTTACCTGTTAATTCATCTCTAGCAATAGTACCTAGGGGTACTTCAATAATTATGTCCTTACCATCCTTACCGGTGCATTTATTCTTAGATCCATTCTCTCCATCTTCTGCAATCACATTCTTATAATAGCGTAAATGTAATAAGGTCCATAACTGTGCATTCCCTCTTAAGATAATATGACCACCACGGCCACCATCGCCTCCATCAGGCCCACCTTTAGCAGTTAATTTATTGCGTAAAAAATGCTTACAACCTGCCCCGCCATGTCCACTATGGGCAAATATGCGGATGTAATCAATAAAATTGTTTCTTTCTGACACTGTGTAATTATGAATGGCAAAGTTAACTAAATCTTGCGTGTATAGCTAGATTATTATAACGAGCAAGTTTTTATAATTGTAATAGTCGACTAACTTAAGATAAATTAATTCTTTATTTATTCGCTTTTAGTCCATCAATTAAAATAGCTACCATATTTTGTTCTAATTCAGCAGCATTTATTTTTTTAGTAGATCTATGCCAGCTTTCAATACCACTTACGGCATGTAAAAATATTAATACAACAGTGGGAGCGTCAATTGCTTTTATTTCTTTGTTACGAATTCCTTCCTCAATAATGGCTGCAATCCTTTTGCGGTATACTCTTCGTTGATTCTGATAATTCGATAAATAGGGGTCTGATAAATGTTTCCACTCTCTATCACTTACATATACTTCTTCGTAGTGGTGAATCATTTCGCTAATATGAAAGCGTAATAATTTTTCCATTTTTTGTAAAGAACTTATAGGCTCCGATTCTATCTCATCCATTTTTAACACAAATCTATTGGCTACATTAAAAACTAATTCATGTAATAATTCACTCTTCGATTTTATATGATTGTATAAGCTTGCGGCTTCTACCCCTACCGCCTCGGCTAGGTCACGCATGCTTGCTGCTTTGTATCCTTTCTCTCTAAAAAGTGTTGCTGCTTTACTAACAATGACATCTTTTCTAGACCCATTTTTTTCTGTTTTAATTCTAGCCATGACCAAAAATTTGATTATTTGTTAGCACGAAATTATAGATTTAATTCTTTAAATACCCTTATATTCTTAAATAAACTAGCAATTTCGTTAGTTTTATGATTATCAAGTACTTAGTACTTAAGTAGGTATAATTTGAGATGGATCTAAAGATTATACCGTATTAATCGTAGTTTCGCAGCTGAAAATTAAAAACATAAACATGTCATTAGTAGTTGTTGGATCTATGGCCTTTGATGCCATTGAAACCCCTTTTGGAAAGAGTGATAGAATTATTGGAGGTGCCGCTACCTATATAGCTTGGTGTGCCTCTAACTTTACCACTGTTAAACAAATTTCGGTAGTGGGTGGAGACTTTCCGCAGTCTGAGTTAGATGCCTTAGCTAAAAGAGGGGTAATCTTAGAAGGTGTTCAAATTAAAAAAGACGAGAAAACATTTTTCTGGAGTGGTAAATATCATTTAGATATGAATACCCGCGATACATTAGAAACCCAATTAAATGTATTAGAAAATTTCGAACCCGTTGTTCCAGACAGTTATCAGGATTGTGAAATTTTAATGTTGGGTAATTTAGAACCTGGTGTACAAAGTAGTGTAATTAAGCAAATGAAAAAGCGTCCAAAGTTAATTGTAATGGACACCATGAATTTTTGGATGGAAATAATGATGGACGATTTATTACATACTATTTCTTTAGTAGATGTATTAATGGTGAACGATAGTGAAGCGCGTCAATTAAGTGGTGAGTATAGTTTAGTAAAAGCTGCGAAAAAAATTATGGCCATGGGTCCTAAATACTTAATCATTAAGAAGGGAGAACATGGTGCACTTTTATTCCATGGAACTGAAGTGTTCTCTGCACCCGCTTTACCTTTAGAAGAAGTATTCGATCCAACCGGCGCTGGAGATACTTTTGCAGGGGGCTTTGTGGCGCATTTAGCAAAAACAAAAGATTATTCATTCAATAATATGAAGTCGGCTATTATTGTAGGTAGTGCTTTAGCAAGCTTCTGCGTTGAGAAATTTGGAACACAGCGTTTAACGGAGATTAGTCATGCGGATATTAAAGAACGCATACAATCTTTTATTCAGCTAGTGAATTTTGATATTGAATTAGTATAAATTATGAAAGTTGCAGTAGTAGGTGCTACCGGTTTAGTGGGCACCAAAATGTTAGAAGTATTAGCGGAAAGAAATTTTCCGATTACTGAATTAGTTCCAGTGGCCTCAGCGCGCTCAAAGGGTAAGGAAGTAATGTATAAAGGGAAGGCGTATAAAGTAGTGACCATGGAAGAGGGTATTGCAGCTAAACCCGCTGTGGCTTTGTTTTCAGCAGGTGGTAGCACTTCTTTAGAATGGGCGCCTCAATTTGCAGCGGCAGGCATTCGTGTAATAGATAATTCTTCTGCTTGGAGAATGGACCCTAGTAAAAAATTAATCGTACCAGAAGTAAACGCCTCTGTATTAACCGCAGCGGATTTAATTATTGCTAATCCTAATTGTTCTACTATTCAAATGGTGGTGGCCTTACAACCCCTTCATGCAAAATATAAAATTAAAAGAGTGGTGGTGAGTACTTATCAAAGTGTAACAGGTACGGGTAAAAAAGCAGTAGACCAATTAATGGAAGAAAGAAAAGGCGTAAAAGTGGGAGCCGATGATATGGCCTATAAATATACCATTGACTTAAACGCCATTCCTCAAATTGATGTTTTTTTAGAGAATGGTTATACCAAAGAAGAAATGAAAATGGTCAAAGAAACTTGCAAAATTATGCAAGACGATTCTATTAAGGTAACCGCTACGACCGTGCGTATTCCAGTAATGGGTGGCCATAGTGAAAGCGTGAATGTAGAATTTGAAAATGAATTCGATTTAAAAGAATTAATAGATATTCTTGCTGCAGCACCTGGTGTGGTAGTTCAACAAAATGATGCAGATCAATTTTATCCTATGCCTTTATGGGCACATGAAAAAGATGATGTATTTGTGGGACGTTTAAGAAGAGATGAAACGCAAGCGAAAACTTTGAATATGTGGATTGTAAGTGATAACCTTCGCAAGGGCGCTGCTACCAATGCCATTCAAATTGCTGAATACTTAGCTTCAAAAGGAATTATTTAATTTCTATTAAGTAAAAAAAGTCAAATACTTTTAAATATTAAAAGTTAAATACTTTTTATTCTTCACTCTCGTCATTACGCTAAAATATATAAATACGAACTAAAAGTCTGAACTCGCACTACGTGCTCAGACATGCAGACTTTTAAACGTTCGAATTTATATATTTCTTTACGCTATGACTCAAAGTTCAGAATCAAAATTGTATTTGACTTTTAATTTTTTGAAATGATAATTAAGATCCCTTAATAAATAGCAATAAAGAAATTCAATTTTGAGTGAACTTTGAGCGAAGCGATAGAGAACGAAAAATTAGGATTTCGAATTGCTATTTATTAGCTCCACAAAATCAGCTTCGCTTATAATTTTGATGCTAGCTATTTTTTTTGCTTTCTCTAATTTACTTCCAGCGTCTTCGCCTACGACCAAGTAATTTAATTTACTACTTACACCACCTAGTATATGACCACCTCTTGATTCTACCATGGCTTCGGCATCGGCGCGTTTTAATTGAGTGAGGGTACCTGTAAATAAAAAGTTAAGCCCTGCTAAATTACCATCTACTGCAGTATCATTGGTTTGAATCATATTCAATCCCAATTTTTCTAAATTTTCAATAAGCTCAATATTTTTAGGCTCATGGAAGAATTCGTAAATGCTGGTGGCTACTTTAATACCTACATCATCAAAGCTTTGTAGTTGTTCTTCTGTAAAATCTTTTAAGTCTAATAGGTGTTGAATATGACTAGCAATGGTTTTAGCAGTGGTTTCTCCTACAAAACGAATGCCTAAGGCATAAATTAACCGATATAAAGGCTGGGTTTTTGAAATCTCAATGGCGGCATTCAAATTATCAATACTTTTTTTACCAAAACCTTCTAGACCCGTTATTTTACTAAAGTCAAGTTGATAAAGCGAAGGAATATTAGTGAGTAATCCTAGTTCATAAAATTTTCTGATATTGGCTTCCCCAAAACTTTTAATATCCATCGCATCTTTACTCACAAAATGTATAATGCGCTCAATTATTTGTGCGGTACATAAAGGGCTATTGCATCTCCAGACAGCTTCTGCTTCTTCTTTTTCAAGTAAGGCATTACATACAGGACACTGCGTAGGAAATTGAATAATTTTTTCTTTGCCCGTTCTTAATTTTATAATGGATTGTACAATTTGTGGAATGACATCACCTGCTCTTTCAATGATAACCGTATCGCCTAATCGCAAATCTTTTTCTTTAATGTATTCTTGATTGTGCATCGAAATACTAGATACTGTTACACCCCCTAATGCCACCGCTTTTAATTTGGCCACAGGCGTAACGGCACCGGTACGGCCCACTTGAAATTCTACCGATTCTAAAATGGTAGTGGCCTGCCTTGCTTTAAATTTATAAGCAATGGCCCATCTTGGATGATGGGAAGTCATACCTAGTTTTTCTTGTAAAGCAAAATCGTTTACTTTAATAACAAGCCCATCAATTTCATAAGGAAGCGAATCACGCTGCGCTTCAAACTCGCTACAAAATGCTATTACTTTTTCCACTCCTTTAATTATTTTTCTTTCTTTTTGCGGCGACCTGAAACCCATATTCCAAAGTAATTCTAGAGAACCACTATGACTACTTAACAAGGGGCTTAGTTTTGTTTTAGGTGCTGGTAAAAAATAACTGATATGATAAATGAAGGCATCTAAATTTCTGGCCGCTACTTCCTTTGGATCCTTCATTCTTAAACTTCCCGCTGCTGCATTACGTGGGTTAGCTAGTGTGGCAATTTGTTTTTCTTTTAATTTCTCATTAAAATCGGCGAATGATTTTTTACTCATAATCACTTCACCACGAATTTCCATTTGTTGAATTCCATTTTCAAGTAAAGGAATACTTAAAGGAATGGATCTGATTTGTTTTATATTACTAGTAATATCTTCTCCTGCCACACCATCTCCTCTGGTGCAGGCGCGCACTAATAAATCGTTTTCGTAAAGTAGTGAAATACTGGCACCATCAAATTTGGGTTCCACACAATAAGTAATTTCATCAAGGTCGGCTCCTTCTTTCGCTTTGCGATCAAAGTCAATTAAGTCTTCTGCATTATAGCTATTTTCTAAACTTAACATAGGCACTAAATGTGCCACTGTCTCAAAAGAATTATTTAAACTATTACCTACTCTTTGACTAGGGGAGTCTTTTGAAATTAAGGATTCATTGGCCGATTCAATCGTAATTAATTGCTGATATAATTGGTCGTATTCAAAATCGCTAATGAAGGGCTCGCTGGCAACATAATATTGGTACTCATGAAATTTTAGTAAATTTCTTAAGGGGGTTAATTCGATGGTATGGGGCTGCGCAAGGTAGGTCGCGGTAAGGGACTGAAAACTTTGTATTTGGGAGGTATTGTACATGCTGTAAAATGTCTGCTAAAATACAAATTGTTTTATTCTTTTATTTCGTATTTTGGGATAAGAAATTTTTATTTCTTCTTTTACTTATGCTTGAACACGATAAATCTGTCTCTTTAGCCACTGCTGCCCATACCAAGGAGGCGGTATCCTTGGTGGAATCTTATTCTAAAGTAGCCTTAACGGTTGATTGTGTGATATTTGGTTTTGACAAAAATGTACTCAAGGTTTTACTTATCAAGAGCGATTTGGCTCAGTTTGCTGAGAAATACTCTTTATTAGGTGATAATGTTAAATCTAAAGAGGATTTGGATGATGCCGCTCATCGGGTACTATTAGAGAGAACAGGCATTAAAGATGTTTATTTAGAACAAGTGCAAAGTTTTGGCAATCCCCAAAGGCATCCGGGTGGCAGGGTGGTGACCACGGTGTATGCCTCTTTGTTAAATGTAAAACACCACGAATTATCTATCACAGACCACGCATTAAATTGGCATCAGGTAGACCAGCTGGGCAAGATGGCCTTTGATCATAAGGAAATAGTAGTTGTCTGTGTTAATTGGTTACAGAAGAGAATTCGAGAACATCCATTGGCCTTTAACTTACTGCCTAAAAAGTTCTCCTTAAGACAGTTGCAAAATGTATACGAGGCAATTTTGAATTATCAATTGGACCGTCGCAATTTTAGGAAAAAATTTGCTGCAATGGGCTACTTAATGGACACCAACGAAATGGAAGTAAATGTGACGCACCGTCCTGGTAAATTATATACTTTTGACTTTGAAGCGTATCAGCAGCGCAAGAAAAATGGGGTTGGTATTGATTTTTAAAAAATGCGATTGCTTGCCTATAATTTAATACCTTTATCCACTATTTAAACAGGTATTATTATGTTATATTCAATGACGGGATATGGTCGTGCCGAAGCCACTTTTAAAGACAAGACCATTTTAGTGGAAGTGAAATCGCTTAACGGCAAACAATTTGATTTGCGTTTGAATATTCCCTTCATGTTAAAGCCTTATGAAGTAGAAATTAGAAATAAGTTAAATGAAACTTTATTAAGAGGAAGTGTAGAATCTACTATAACCATTAAGTCCAATGGCATTTCTAAACCTGTAACAGTTAATAAAGAGTTAGCTAAATCCTATTACCAACCCATTGTGGAACTAGCCGATGAGTTGGGTATTCCAAAAGAAAATATTTTAAGTACTTTATTAAAGATGCCTGATGTAGTTTCTTCTAGTAGCGAAGTATTAACTGAAGAAGAGTGGAAACAAATTCAAGATTTATTACAAGAGTCTATTAAAGCTTTAATGCAACATCGTTTAGAGGAAGGGAAGTCGGTTGAAAAAGATTTATTAGAGCGTGTGGCAGCTATTGAAGCGCATCAAGTAAATATTGAAAAGTTTGAACCCAATAGAAGAGTAAAAATAAAAGAAGGCTTAGTTAAATTATTGGAACAGCATGTAGGCCCAGATAAATATGATAATAATAGATTAGAGCAAGAGCTTATTTATTATATTGAAAAAATAGATATTTCTGAAGAAAAAGTGAGGTTGAATAATCATTGTACTTATTTCAAAACAGTCCTAAAAGAAGCAGAGGCTTCTAAGGGCAAAAAACTTTCTTTTATTTTACAAGAAATGGGTAGAGAGATTAACACCACTGGTTCTAAAGCCAATGATATGGAAATTCAAAAATCGGTGATCTTGATGAAGGATGAATTAGAAAAAGCAAAAGAGCAAATATTAAACGTTTTATAAAATGGGTTTATTGAAAAATAAAATAGCTTTTATTTTACTAAGTATATTTTTTGTTTTGTCAGCATGCGAGACCAAACAACTTTTTGAACAAAGTACTATTTACCCCAATCATAACTGGCCTTCTAAACAAGCTACTAAGTATCAGTTTAATGTTACAGATACAGCAGCTACCTATAAAATATTTTTTGTCATTAGACACCATAATGCTTACCATTATAAAAATATTTGGTTAGATATTAGTATGAAAAGCCCCACTAATACTATAACAAAAAAGGTTGCTAATTTAAACTTAGCAGATGATGCAAAGGGCTGGTTGGGCTCAGGTATGGATGATGTTTATGATCAAAGAATTCCGATAACTACGGCACCCGTTCATTTAAATAGGGGTATCAATGAAATAAGTATACAGCATACCATGAGAGAGGATCCCCTAGATAATATATTATCTACAGGCATTAGAGTAGAAAAAGTAAAACCATGAATTGGAAAGGCATAAAAGTGAATAATTTAAAATTAGTAAGTCTTATTTATTGGGTCTTTCTGACTTATATGATTGCGGCCTTTATTTGGTGGTATGTATCCTTGGAAAAACAAAACAATGAAATTGCGGCTATTAAATTTCAATCTATTCAAATAACTGATCCATCTTCAAAAGCGAAGACCCATGCCATTCAAGATTTTCAACTAAGAAAGACAAAACAATTTATTGGAGAAGGCCTAACTATTTTACTCTTATTCTTGTTGGGGGCTATTTATGTGTATCGTTCCTTGATGAAACAATTACGTTATGCCGACCAGCAGCAAAATTTTATGATGGCCGTTACCCATGAATTAAAAACACCCATTGCTATTTCACATTTAAATATAGAAACTCTTTTAAAAAGAGAATTAGACACGCCACAACAAGTAAAATTATTAGAAGCTACTTTAAAAGAAACAAAAAGATTAGATAGCTTAAGTACTAATATTTTATTGACGGCTCAATTAGATATGGGTAATTACGAGGCGAATAAACAATTAGTGAATTTATCTGAATTGGTGAGACAAACTACTAAATCTTTTCAAGAAAGGTACCCTACTAGAATTTGTAATACCCAGGTGGAAGACGCTATGAATATACAAGGAGAACCTTTATTGTTGCAATTATTAGTTAATAATTTAATCGATAATGCCCATAAGTATGCGCCCATCACGGAGCCTATTTATATTCATTTGCAATCTCATCAAAACACTGTTCAGCTTATTGTCAAGGACCAAGGACCAGGTATTGCAGTTGCTGATAAAAATAAAGTATTTGAAAAATTTTATCGTGTAGGAGCTGAAAGCACTAGAACGACCAAGGGTAGTGGATTAGGCCTTTACCTTTGTAAAAAAATTGCTGAATTTCATAATGCGACTATTCAATTAACTACCAACACACCCACTGGAAGTATATTCACCGCTACTTTTTTTATTTAAGCATATGACAAAATTTGAAATTTTATTGGTTGAAGATGAAGAAAATTTACACGATACTTTAAAACTTAATTTAGAGATGGAGGGTTATAGTGTAAGCTCTTCCTATGATGGTGCCCATGCTTTAAAGCAAATACAATCGGCACATTTTGATTTAATTATTTTAGACATTATGCTTCCTAGTTTAGATGGTTTTGCTATTACAGAAACGGTGAGGCTTCATAATATAGAAACGCCTATTTTAATTTTAAGTGCTAAAAATACAAGTGCCAATAGAGTACAGGGTTTAAAATTGGGAGCAGATGATTATTTAACCAAGCCTTTTAATTTAGAAGAATTATTATTACGCGTTTCTAAATTAATTCAAAAAACAAATACGGCTAAACAATCATCGGTAGTAGATGAGTTTAGCTTTGCGGGGCATACACTTAATTTCAAATTACAAGAAGCCATTAATAATAAAGGGAAGAAAATAACTTTGACTAAAAAGGAATCGATGCTGCTTCAACTGTTAATAGAAAATAAAAATACAGTGGTTACTAGAGAGAGAATTTTACAGTCGGTATGGGGATATAAAGTTTTTCCCACTACTAGAACCATTGATAATTTTATTTTAAACTTTCGTAAATATTTCGAACAAGATCCAAAATCACCTGTTCATTTTATTTCTATAAGAGGTGTGGGCTATAAATTCCTAGATTAGTTGCGTTTGAATGCAATCTTTTACTGCTTTTCGCGTTTATATGAGTAGTTAACATTCAAGTATGTCATTGACCTCTGTTTTAGATTATTTAGAACCTATTAATAAAGACCTTCTTTCTAAGGATGAAGGCTATCGCGATACCCAATTGGGTAAGCATATTAAGGCCAATGAAGGTAGCCTTCCCGATATTAGCCAAGCAGACATGGTCCTTATTGGAGCAGGGGAATGTAGAGGAGGAGGCTATGCATTAAACGGGCATGAGGCTGCCAATGCAGTAAGGGGAGCCTTATATTCTCTTTATTATTGGCATACCCAGGTTTCCATTGTTGATTTAGGGAATGTAAAATTGGGCCAGTCTATTCAAGATAGTTATGCAGCCCTTAGAACGGTTATTTCAGAATTATTACTGCAAAATAAGAAAGTGGTTATCATGGGAGGGTCTCATGATCTTAGTTTGGCTCAATATCATGCGTATACTTCTATACCCACTTTAGTGAACGCCGTGGTGGTGGATGCAAAGATTGACTTAGACCTAGAAGCAAGACTTCCTGCAGATCATTTTTTAGAGGAACTTTTTACTGGGCTTCCGAATCATTTAAATCACTATGCACATATTGGATTCCAAAGTTATTTTATGCATCCGCATATGTTAGAGACCATCGATAAATTAAGATTTGATTGCTATCGTTTGGGTAAAGTAAGAGAAGACATTGAAGAAATGGAGCCCGCTATTAGAGATAGTCATATGATGAGCTTTGATATTAGCGCCATTCAAAATGCACAGGCCCCTGCTAATTTAATTACGCCCAATGGTTTGAATGGAGAGGAGGCCTGTATTTTAATGCAGTATGCGGGCATGAGTTGGAAAACCAGTACTATTGGGCTATTTGGCTATCAGCCCGAATTAGATAATAATGGATTAACAGCTATTCAAATGGCACAAATGATTTGGTATGTAATAGATGGGATTCAGAAAGGGAAAAAAGAATCGCCCTTGACGGATGCAGAAAGATTTAAAGAATTTCATATTGCTTTTTCAGATATAGAAACAAATTTTTTACAAAGTAAGACCACTGGAAGATGGTGGATGCAAACACATAATAATCAATGGGCCCCTTGTAGTTATAAAGATTATTTAGTAGCTTCCAATAACGAAATTCCAGAAAGATGGCTAAGAGCATTAGAAAGGGAATAAATTTTCCTACCCTATTTACATTATTTTTATTGTTATCAACTGCTGCTTGTTCTGTACGTCAGGCACAGAAAACTTTATTA
>SHWX01000038.1 GCA_009693615.1 Chitinophagaceae bacterium
GTAACGCAGAGTTTGGTTTTTTAGGTGTAGTTGTATACACTCTAGTACAAACGCCACGACGCTGAGGACATGCGTCCAATGCTCTTGATTTACTTTTAGCCCTGATGATCTCACGGCCTTTTCTCACTAATTGTTGAATAGTAGGCATTAATTATGCTGTTTTTTTCACTTTTTGTTTATAAAAAATTCGGACGGCAAAGGTAATGGCTGTAGCCCAAATACCAAAATGTTTATTCGCTAATTTTAAAAAAATACCTCAAAAGCGCCCTTTTTGCGGCAAATGAGCCTAGAATTAAAATAAAATAGCTTGATTTTCAGAGATTTAGCTACTAATAAGGAACTTTCATTAACCAGTTGTATTTATCTGGAACATTCCCCACTCGAATATCATTCAAATGTTGTTTCAAAGCCGGCGCTACTTTCAATTTATCTAAATCAAAGTCCATTGAATAGTCTTTGTAGGTTAAGTTGATAATAAAAGAGACAACGGCTGCAGTACCTACTCCGAAAACTTCTTGCAATAAACCTTTTTTATGCGCTTCCACAATTTCATCTACCGATAAATTTCTTTCTTCCACTACATAACCCATATCTCTTAATAATATTATAGCGCTGTCCCTAGTGACGCCTTTTAAAACGGTACCTCTTTCTAAACTTGGGGTAATTACTTTGCCATCAATGACAAACATTACATTCATCACACCTACCTCTTCTACATATTTATGTTCAAAAGCATCGGTCCAAAGTATTTGATCAAATCCTCTTTTTTTCGCTAACTCTACTGGATATAAACTTCCACCATAATTTCCACCATTCTTTGCATAACCAACACCACCGGGCGCTGCACGGGTATACTTTTCTTCAATTACAATTTTCATAGGTGCAGAAAAATAAGGACCAGAAGGGCCTAAAATAATCATGAACTTATAGGTAAGTGATGGACGCACACCTAAAAAAGGATCGGTGGCAATTATAAATGGCCTTATATATAATGAGTGTTCAGGCAAACTTGGAATCCAACCTTTTTCTAAAGCAATTAATTGCTTCATACCTTCCATAAATAACCATTCAGGTACGGCAGGCATTTGCATTCTATCCGCTGAAACATTAAAACGAATAAAATTTTGATCAGGTCTGAAAATAACTACTTCGTCTTTAGTATTCTTATAGGCTTTAATGCCTTCAAATATAGTTTGACCATAATGTAATACTGCAGAAGCAGGATCCACTTCAAAAGAAGCATAAGGCTTAATTACCACATTCTTCCATTCACCGTCTTCATAATCGGCCATTAGCATATGGTCGGTAAAATGTTTACCAAACTGCAATGTCTCTATTTTAAAATGAGGCAAGCGTGGATTTGTTATTTTGGTAACAGGAATGATTGGATGAGCCATTGTAGTAAATTGTAAAGGGTGAATTCGAATTACAAAGAAACGAAAAAAGTAGAAAACTTACAACTGTTATTTTTCAATCTGCTCCTTTTCAATTAATTTTCCAATTGAATGAAAGTAGAAAAAACAATATTACCTCCTGCCGTCTTGGTTTCTTTATACAAAGATAGTTTGGTCTTAGCTGAAAAGGAAATAAAGCCTACGAAAATTGCCGAAAATAAATTACCAGGCAAAGAGCAGCAAACTATTACAGAAGCCACAGAGATGGCCAGCCCTATTAAATACTTAGGCGATCATCATAAAAAAATATTGGTGGTGGTGAATGATCCTGAATCGGTGTATTTAAATGAAACCGACTTTATTTTACTGACTTCCATTTTAAATGCATGCCGACTTACCATTGCAGATATTGCACTTATTAATGTAGGCAATCAAAAAGCAAGCTTGCATGAAATGCTGACTAAATTACCTTCTTTATTAGTAATTGCATTTGATATAGATGCTAAGGCATTGAAAATTAAATTACCTAGTACTTTATATAAAACAACACCATTAGGAGAAACCAATTTATTATTTAGTGCAGCATTATCTACGATGCAAGGAAGCAGTGCTGACGCTAAAAAAGAAAAAGGAAAATTATGGACAGTGCTCAAACAAATATTTCAATTATAAATATTTTGAAATGCACACTATCATTTTTGCTACTAATAACGAACATAAAATAAAAGAAATTCAATCTTTAGTAGGAAACGATTTTACGATTATTACTTTACAGCAAGCAGGCATTGATATTGATATTCCTGAGCCCTACGAAACATTACAAGAGAATGCTTACGAGAAAGCCATTACTATTGAAACCATCACTAAGCAAAATTGTTTTAGTGAGGATACAGGATTAGAAATTGAAGCTTTGAATGGGGAGCCAGGTGTGAAAAGCGCAAGGTATGCAGGCGAGACTAGAAATTTTCAAGACAATATTGATAAAGTATTAGAAAAATTAAAAGGAAATGCAAATCGTAAGGCACAATTTAGGACAGTGATTTGTTTGTTATGGAATAAAGAAGTTTTTTATTTTGAAGGTATTTGCAAAGGAAATATGGCAGAAACTATGCATGGAAAAGAAGGCTTTGGATATGATCCTATTTTTATTCCAGAAGGGGCTAGTAAAAGTTTTGCAGAAATGACGATGGAAGAAAAAAATAAATTTAGTCATAGACAAAAAGCCGTCACAAAACTATTTACATTTTTGCATTCCATATAGCCCAAGACTCCTCTGCTTGTATATGCAGCATGGCTAATCCATTTTGAACTGTGGCTCCTTTTGCTAATCCGTTTTTCATAAACAAGGTCTCCGTTGGATTATACACTAAATCATATAAATGATGCTGCGCCGTTATACCCTCATAAGCAATGGGTGGCGATTCATTCGTGTTTGGATACATACCAAGAGGGCTTGTATTAATAATAAGTGTATGCGCTTCTATTATTGATTTAGTTAAGCGCTCATAACTTAAATTAGCATTTGCCTTTCTTGAAACAACTTGAAACTGAATATTTAATTTTTGAAGTACCCACTGCACCGCAGCAGCCGCACCTCCAGTTCCGAGTATGAGTGCATGTGTATGATGGGGTTGTAAGAAAGGAAGTAAAGATTTTTCAAAACCAATCACGTCGGTATTATAGCCGTATAATTCATTGTTGAATTTTCGAATGCAATTACAAGCATGAATTTCTTGCACTACAGCACTACTATATTGTAAAAAAGGAATGACTTCTTTTTTATAAGGAATGGTCACATTCAAGCCTTCCAAATTTGGATTTTCTTCCCATAAAGTAGCAAAAGATTCCATAGAGGGAATGGGAAAATTATTGTAGCTCGCATTGACAATATTTTCCTGCAGAAATTTTTCTGTAAAAAATTTCTGTGAAAAAGAATGGGATAATGGATATCCAATTAATCCAAACTGGCGCAAGATTATTTATTTAAGTATAAATCAAAAGTGTCTCCACGAAGTCCAATGCGCATGGTTTCTAAAGGAATAACCTCACTCGGCGCAATATTGCCTAGGTTCACATTGCAGCCCACTAATTCTAAGAAATAAAGTTGTTGCGCTTTTTGAGGCGCTTCCCATAATATTTTTTCGGCTGGAATTTTAGTAAGAATTTCTTGCACTAATCCTTCACGCACTTCCCCACTACCTCTGTATATACCTACATTACCTGCCTCTCTCGCCTCTGCAATTACATAGGTAGAACCTGCTTTTAATTCAGCACTCATTAATTCAATCCACTGATAAGGAGGAATAATATGTGCAGCATCCTTACTACCTACTTCACTAAGTACAGTAGCAAATTTTGAAATTTTTTCTATATAACCACATTTTTCTGAATGAGGAATAGTAATAGAGCCATCACTCACTTCAATTAAATCAATTTTGTAATCCTTGCACATAGCAATATAATCATCGAATTGATTTCTAATTACAAAGGCTTCAAATAAAGTACCACCGAAATAAACAGGTATGCCCGCCGCTTGGTATAATTCAATTTTTTTTCTCAGATTCGGTGTTACAAAAGAAGTACCGAAACCTAATTTGATCACATCGATATGCGGCCCTGCTACACTTAGAAAATTTTCTGCTTCTCCATAACTCAATCCTTTATCCATGACCATGGTAAGTCCGCTTTTTCTTGGCTTGGCTGTTCTTTCAGGAATTTGAGTCAGATTAAAATTCATTTTTGTTTTTTTTCATTTAGAATTACCGCAAAGGTAACTTAAATTGATTAAGATTTTTTTGCCTTCTTAAATTGTCCAATTAATTCTGCCACTTTGGGGTCATGTACAATTTCAGGATAGAATTTGGTGAATTTTTTTAATAATTTAGAAGATTTTGACAATGCCATCTCTAATTGTAATAATCCTTCTGCCGTTTTGCCCATCATAAATAAAATAGCACTACGATAGAATATGAAAATTACCTTTCCTTGCGTAGACATATAAGCAAGTTCTGTTTGCTCCAAAGCGCTGTCTAATTGTTCATTGGCCACCAAACATTTAATTAAGTATTCCCAACCTGCAATTTGCTTAGGTTTATTTTTTACTACCGTTCCAAAAAATTGAGCCGCTTCTTTAAACTGCAAAAGATGCATATAACACTCCCCCATTAAAATATAGTACTCATTAATATGCTTATGTATTCTTAAAGCATGTTCCAATTGTTTAATGGCTAATTCCCACTGCTCTTCTTGCATATAAGTGCCTGCAATTTTTTGGTAGAGTCTACTATCGTCTGGGTTTAAGTGCACTGCTTTTTTATAATGAAATCTTGCTTGTGCAAAATTTTTCATTCTATGATAACAGTGTCCAATGGCTTCGTAAATAACATCCTCAGGCCTGGACAACTCTAATACTTTCTCTAAGGCCTCAATAGCTTCTCTGTATTTTCGAATGCGTAAAAAGGCATCGCCCATATTACGATAAGCATAATCAAATTTTTCATCAATGACTATCGCATACTGATAAGCGTCAATGGCTTTTTCATGTAATTTAATACCTTGATAAGCAGCAGCGAGATTAAACCAAGCCAATGCATTATAAGGTTGTTCATCAATGATACGTTGATGCAAACGAATACTTTCTTCATTTCTTCCAGTGAAATCTGTCCAGAAACAAATTTTATACAAGGCTTCTTCATTGGTAGGATCTTCTTCCAATATCAACTTCAAACAATCAAATACTTTATCAAATGCTTCATGATCGTCGTAGACATCGGCTAGTTCAAATAAAACTTCGGTACGATCTGGCCCTTCAAATAAATGCAAGGCTTCTTGTAATAAGACAATGGCTTTTTCGGGCTTATCTAATGCTAAGTAGGCATCTGTTTTTAAGATGAATAAATTCATATCCTTATGATCATATAAGGCAGCCGTATCTAATAATTGTAAAGCCTCTTTGTATTTTCTAGTCGCTAATAATAAATCGGCCTTCTTAATCATTAGTAAAGCAGAAGAAGGATATTGATCCAGGGCAATATTGGCAGCTTCAATAGCTTCCAATATTTCATCCTTTTCGTCAAGGTGTTCGATGATTCTTTCAAAATCATCTTCTTCAATATAGGAGTTGGTACGACCTAGTTTTAGGTTCTGGTACCTTTGCATTAATTCATGAATATCTCCGCCCTCCTCGTCACGATGGTTATCGAACATGGCTTTTTAATTTCTGGGTTAGGAATAAAGCGTTGATTATCAATAACTTAAAAAATTATTCCTGATTATCAATGCTTTAAATAAATATACAATTAACCTATTAATTATCAATAATTTGTTCTTCACATACCCCTCAAAATTGGTTAAAAATAAATTTGTGGCTGAAATTGTAAAATACTTACCTTCGTAATAATCATGCGTACTATTAAAAACATATTAATAATCATTTGTTTAACGACTGTGTTATTCATCTCTGAGAGCAGTTACGCATCTACTATCGTAAATAGTAGCACCGAATCAAAGAAAATGGTGGAGAAATATACGCTTAAGAATATCGGAAATCTTACACATAAGACGGCTACATTTTATACCTTAAAATCTAGTTTAGAATTTAAAGGTATTACCTCTTTTAATATGAATGGTTCTGTGAATAATAGTAACTATTTAAAATACAATAAGGGTAATATTTCTTACGTCATTCCTTATCGTCACAAAGTGATTTTGTCTAAATTCAAAACACCTAGTCCTGTTCAACCTTAATTTTCCATTACAGGTTTTCTAGCTCAGTACATCTCCTATTTTTTATTGAAATAAAATAATAGCATTCTACTTCTCGTCTATTGCTTGATACAATTCATTATTAATTGTAAATAAGCTTAATGACAAGGGACTTAAATCCAATTGAGTGGCTTGATATTTAATACGCATACCCTTTGCACTCGTAATAGTATAAGCCAAGACTAAACCAGGAATATTTTTAAAACCTAACTCAAATTGATTCACTGTTAAGCTTAGCTCATCTGTGTATAATATATCATAGATAGACCCATCGCTCCACTTTAACTGCAATGCTTTGCAGCGGTACCCTAATATATTAATGGTTGAGTCAGTCGCTATTTCTTCTTGAGCCACTATAGTATTTTTTGAAACAGGAGAATAAATAATTGTTTGTAAAAAATGGCTTTACCCGATATCTTTTGTAATAGTTGCTTTATTTAATTGTGTATTAAATAAATAAGTTTGTACTAACTGCGCTGTCGTTAAAGTAGTCTTACATTGATTCCCTTTTACCCAAACTTCTTTTATACCAATGGAAGCCACCGAACCATTTATTTTTTGTTCAGTAATTTGAAACTGAAGAGCACACTCACCCACTAGCTTGGTTTGAGCATGCGCTGCAGCCGTAAATAGTAAGAGGCTTATAATTAGGGGGGTAATTTTAAACTTCAGGGTTTTTTTTGGGGGGGGGGTTGTTAGTTTATTTTTTTGTCTTGTCCTTTAAGGCTTGTACTTTTTTCTGAGTCTCCATTAATTGCTCATACTTGCTTTGCCAATTACTTTTCTTTTTAGGCGTCTTGCGTTTCACTTCAATACCCGCTAAAATTTTATCATGATCGATAATGACTTTTTGAATCACTAACTGCATAAGTAAGGTAATCACGTTAGAAACAGTATAATACCAAGTTAAGGCTGAAGGCAATCCATTAAAAATAAATAATAAAACGAATGGGAAAATATAAGGCATGTACTTTAAAGCAGGATTGTCCTGCGTAGGCGTCATGGCCATATTATAAATTGACATTAAAAAGCTTGTCACTACCGCTAGTAAGGTAAACAAACTAATATGGTTACCAAAACTAGGTATGGTAAAGGGAAGTGTCGCAATAGAATCATAGCTAGATAAATCCTGGCTCCATAAAAACGATTGTCCTCTTAATGTAATATTAGAATTAAAGAAGCTATACAAAGCAAAGAAGATAGGAATTTGCAGTAAGGCGGGAATACAACCGCCTAAAGGGTTTACGCCTGCTTCTCTAAATAATTTCATCTGCTCCATGGCAAAGCCTTGCTGATCGTCGCCTAATTTTTTCTTAATCTCATCTAGTTCAGGCTTCAATACTTTCATCTTGGCACTACTCAAATAACTTGAATAAGTAAGTGGAGAGGTGACTAATCTAATAAATACAGTTAACCATAAAACCACCCATCCAAAATTGTTGACAAAGCCTGCAATAAAGTCAAATACAGGCATTAAAATATATTTATTAATAGGGCGTACAAAAGAATATAAGTCCCTTCCTAAGTTTACAATTTTTTCCATTTCAGGTGCCTGTGCCTTAAGTATAGCAAAATCATTTGGGCCATAATAAAGTGACAATGGAATACTAGCATTCGTGCCTGCTACTTTTGTTTGCAATTGAGATTTTAATGTAGCAAGCCCATTACTACTATCTATTTTTCGTTCCCAATTTACATTTCCTGTAGCAAAGCCTTCTTTAGACATTAAAGTAGTGGTGAAAAATTGTTGCACCAAACCTACCCATTGAACTGGTTTTTCAAATGCCTTGGATGTATTACTTGAAATATAATCAAATTCGCCTCCTTCTGAAAAACAGATATTGGACATTTGACGCTCATACACCGATGTGCGTTCTTGCTGATAAGCATTTACATCCCAAACTAAATTCAACTTTTGATTGGTTAACAATTGATCGGTACCTTCTAGTTGAATATTCCAATCAATATTATATTTATTGGCTTCTAATGTAAACTGATGACGAATAGTTTTACCAGCAGGGGTAGTATAGGCATACTCAATTTTTTTTGCACCCTTTTCACCGGTGGTGATCGTCTTTGTAGGAAATAAAATTTGATTTACTTGAAGTGTTTTATTATCTCCAATATTGATAGGATAATTTAAAGCACTACTATCTCCCAATTTGACCAATTCTTTTTTATAGTTCGTATATTTTTTAAGTGTCACTTCTGCAACTTGACCTCCTTTGTTGCTAAACTTCACTTTCACCACTTCGTTCTCTAAATAAGTAAACTCTTCTTTTACAGTATCTATATTATTTACAATTACCCCAGCAGCGGCATCTAATTTAGCAGGAATTTGTAAAGCAGCTGCTTTATCGGCAGTGGCTTTTACCATCGCAACAGAATCATCAAAATGCTTTTTATAAGAAGCTAAGTCCGTTTGTTGTTTGTTGGTGTACCAGAAGTACAAAAAAAACAAAGCAGCCAATAATACAAAACCAATGATTGTATTTTTATCAGTATTCATATGCGAAATTTAATCGTAATTAACGAGGGCCAAAGGTATCGTTTTTTTACAAATTTCGGCTGTATTTACCCCCTACCTGGTAAAGCGTATTGGAAATTTCCCCTAAACTGCAATATTTGACCGCTTCCATTAAAACGGCAAATATATTGTCATTTTGAAGGGCTGCTTTTTGGAGCTTTTTTAGATAAGGAGCACTTAAGGACTGGTTCCTTTTTTGGAAGCTAGCTAGGTTTTTAATTTGTCCATTTTGTTCTATGGAGGAGGATCTAAAGATGGCTTGTTGGTCGGCATTATTTTTTTGATGCGGTTGTACAAAACTATTTACCCCAATAATGGGTATTTCTCCGGTATGCTTTTTAGTTTCATAATGCAGGCTTTCTTCCTGAATTTTTGTACGCTGATACATTCTTTCCATCGCACCCAATACACCCCCTCTATTATTTATTCTTTCAAATTCTTGCATCACTGCTTCTTCCACTAAATCGGTTAACTCCGTAATTAAGAAACTTCCTTGTTGAAAATTCTCCACCTTGGTAGTACCCAATTCTTTATTAATAATTAATTGTATGGCTAAAGCGCGTCTAACACTTTCTTCCGTAGGTGTCGTAATGGCTTCATCATATGCATTGGTATGTAAACTATTGCATTGGTCGTAAATGGCATACAATGCTTGTAGCGTGGTTCTAATATCATTAAAGTCTATTTCTTGCGCATGCAAACTTCTTCCACTGGTTTGGATATGGTACTTTAATTTTTGAGAACGCTCATTGGCATGATATTTATGCTTCATGGTATTGGCCCAAATTCTTCTAGCCACCCTTCCAATGACAGCATATTCGGGATCCATTCCATTGCTAAAGAAAAAACTTAGGTTGGGTATAAAATCATCAATGGCTATACCTCTATTCATAAAATATTCTACATAAGTAAACCCATTAGCCAAAGTAAAAGCCAACTGCGTAATAGGATTGGCCCCTGCTTCTGCAATATGATAACCAGAAATAGATACACTATAAAAATGTTTGACTTTATTTTCAGCAAAATAGGCTTGTACATCACCCATCATCTTTAATGCAAAATCGGTAGAGAAAATACAAGTGTTTTGCGCTTGGTCTTCTTTTAAAATATCTGCTTGCAATGTACCTCTCACTTGAGAAAGCACATCTTGTTTAATTTTCTTATATACCGCAGGCTCCAATACCTGGTCACCGGAAACACCTAATAATTGAAGACCTAGTCCATTATGCCAGTCTTTAAAATTTAATGATTTATTTACATTAAAATATTCAGGTGGGGTGGCTCCTTTAAATAAAAGCTTCATTTTTTTATGCACAGCCGGCCATAATTTGTTTGCCGTTATATATTTTTCACAAGCCTGGTCTATGGCTGTATTAAAAAACTGCGCCATGAGTATGGGTGCTGGGCCGTTAATAGTCATACTTACAGAAGTACTTGGGCTATTTAAATCAATGCCGCTGTATAATTTTTTAGCATCATCAATATTTGCCACGTTTACGCCTGCATTACCAATTTTACCATATACATCTAATCTTTTTTCTGGATCATGCCCATATAAAGTAACACTATCAAATGCAGTGGAAAGACGTATTGAATTTTGTCCCTTACTTAAAAAATGAAATCTGGCATTTGTTCTTTCTGGACAACCTTCGCCAGCAAACATTCTAGTAGGGTCTTCATTACCTTGTTTAAATTTAAATACGCCAGCAGTATAAGGAAAATAACCAGGTAGGTTTTCTTTCAAGTGCCAATGCGCAATATCCCCCCAGTCTTTAAAACCAGGTAATTGAATTTTTTGAATAGTGGTTCCTGATGGCGTTTCGAAACTTAGTGCTTGTTTTAGTTTTTTTCCTTTTTGATCTATTTCTAAAAAAGGCTTTTTATAAGCCACCATCTTTGAAGGCCAATCCAGTATTAACTGCTTTACTTCCTTGTCAATACTTTGTTCAATGAGTTGCTTGGCTTTTAGAATTTTTTTATCTTCTTTTAATGTAGCCTCTTTTAATACTTCTTGAAAGCAGTACCATTTGGAAACGATATTTTTTTGTTCCTCAATCCATTGATTGTTTTTTTGAATGGTAGTTACAATCTCTCCTAAATACTGAGTTCTTTTATTGGGAATAGTGGGCGCTGTTATTTCATTTTCATTATACTTAGGCTCCCATGGAAGTGGGTTCCATTTTATTGAATGTATTTGATAAACAATTGCTGCTAATGCATTGTACATGGCTTGCATACCGGGGTCACTGAAATGTGAGGCAATGGTTCCAAAAACAGGAAGTGTATTTTTTTGATCTTCCCATATGTGATGCGAACGGCGGTATTGTTTACGCACATCTCTGACTGCATCTAAACCTCCTGCTCTATCAAATTTATTAATGGCAATTAATTTTGCAAAATCAATCATATTAATTTTTTCCAATTGAGTAGGCGCCCCAAATTCAGGTGTCATTACATAAATAGGAATGCTTACATAATCCACTATGGTAGCATCATTTTGACCTACACCTGCCGTTTCAATAATAATAGCATCATAGCCTGCCTCTATTAATAATTCAATGATTGCGTCCATTGAATGTGCAATGGTATTTTTATCAGACCTAGTGGCCAAGGAACGCATAAAAACATGGGGATGATCAATGGCATTCATACGAATACGATCGCCTAGTAATGCACCGCCTGTTTTTCTTTTACTGGGATCTACGGAAATAATTGCAATGGTTTTACTAGGGTTGGCCAATAAAAAATACTGAATAAGTCTATCACAAAGGGTGGACTTTCCTGCCCCACCTGTTCCTGTAAGCCCAATAATAGGAATATTTTTCTTCGTTTGATTCGTATTCGTTTTTTTAGTACTATTTTTTGCTGGACTATTTTTGGAGGTATTATTTTGTAAAAGTGTAATGGCTCTACTTAAATAACGAGGATCAATTTTTTTTGCAAAAGATAATTTAGATAATTTTTTTTGAGAAAAATCTTTCAATGTATAATCACATAGTTGAATCACTTGTTCAATCATGCCTTCAATGCCTAATTTCAATCCATCTTCAGGTAAATATATTTTGGAGATGCCTATCTTTTCTAAGTAGGCTGCTTCTTTAGGTAAAATAGTGCCACCGCCACCACCAACAATTTTAATATGCCCATAGCCAGCTTCATTTAATAATTTTCTAACGTAAGTGAAAAATTCAATATGCCCACCCTGATAAGAAGTAATGGCAATACCTTGTACATCTTCTTCAATAGCAGCGGCTACAATTTCTTGTGCGGAACGATTATGTCCAAAATGAATAATCTCTGCGCCTTTTTCTTGAAGCACACGACGCATAATATTAATGGAGGCATCATGTCCATCGAATAAACTAGTGGAAGTAAGGATACGTATATTATTCATACTATAAAGCTAACAAATGTTAGCAACATGACAAACTAAAACAAATTAAAAACATACAAAACAAACTATGCTTTTTTAGCAGCATGCAGTTTGGCAGCTGCAATAAAATGTACAAATAATGGTGCTGGATGCTCCACCGTACTTTTTAATTCCGGATGATATTGCACGCCAATAAAGAAAGGATGATTAGGCAATTCTATAATTTCTACAAGACCTAATTCTGGGTTCAAACCACTTGTTACCATTCCATTTTCTTGGAATAATTTCAAGAAGGTATTATTAAATTCATAGCGGTGTCTATGTCTTTCATTAATATTGGTACTGCCATAAATTTTATAGGCTAGTGTATCTTTAGCAATGGTACAAGGGTAAGAACCTAAACGCATAGTGCCCCCTTTTATGGTAATTCTTTTTTGATCATCCATCATATCAATGACAGGATGTTCGGTATTCGCATCCATTTCAACAGAGTGCGCTGCTTTTAAATGTAAAACATTACGCGCAAATTCAATAACGGCCATTTGCATACCTAAACAAATACCAAAGAAAGGTAAATTATTTTCTCTTGCATAATTAACTGTAATAATTTTTCCTTCAATACCTCTATTGCCAAAACCTGGTGCCACTAATAAACCATCTAAGCCAGCAAATTGCTCAGTCACATTCTTCTCCGTAATATTTTCACTGTGTACATTCACCACATTTACTTTCACTTCATTCATGGCACCTGCATGTATAAAACTTTCTAAGATAGACTTATACGCATCTTGCAATTCAATATACTTTCCAATAAGTCCAATATTCACCGTGCTTTTTGGATGTTTTAATTTATCTAAAAATAAATTCCACTTTTTTAAATCGGGCTCCTTGAAATTTTTAATATTTAATTTCTTAAGTACAATTAAGTCCAATTGTTCTTTTTGCATTAACAAAGGCACTTCATAAATGGTACTGGCATCTAAAGATTCTATTACATTGCCAGCTTTTACATTACAGAATAAAGCAATTTTATTTTTGATATCATCATTCAAGGGATGTTCTGTTCTACAAACAATCACATCGGGATGTACCCCTGTTTCACTTAACATTCTCACACTATGTTGAGTAGGCTTTGTTTTTAATTCTTTCGCTGCACTTAAATAAGGAATTAAGGTTAAATGCACGACCATCACATCTTCTTCAGGTAATTCCCATTGAATTTGACGCACGGTTTCAATAAAGGGGGTACTCTCAATATCACCCACTGTCCCACCAATTTCAGTAATCACAATATCAAATTTACCATCAGTACCCAATAATAACATACGACGCTTAATTTCATCGGTAATATGCGGTACGACTTGTACTGTTTTACCTAAAAATTCACCGGCTCTTTCTTTATTAATAACCGTTTGATAAATTCTACCTGTAGTGACATTATTCGCTTGTGAAGTAGGTGTGCTTAAAAAACGCTCATAGTGTCCTAAATCTAAATCGGTTTCTGCTCCATCTTCAGTTACATAACACTCTCCATGTTCGTAGGGGTTCAAAGTACCTGGATCCACATTAATATAAGGATCAAATTTTTGTATGGTAGTCGTAAAACCTCTGGCTTGCAATAATTTTGCCAAAGAAGCGGCAATGATGCCCTTGCCTAAACTACTCGTTACACCGCCCGTTACAAATACATACTTTGCCATAC